>NZ_JAJENU010000279.1:0-3394 GCF_035615495.1 Lyngbya sp. CCY1209
CTGTTTCAGCCGGTGTAGGGTGCGTTAATGAAATGTAACGCACCGTCTATATGATTGTTGGGCGGTGGGTTACGGCGGATTGCTATATTTCCGTCACAGCATGGATTTCAGCCGCCTAACCCACCCGACTAGACTACTAGACCGTTTCGGCTTAAAATGAGGCAAAATTCAAAATGTAGTCTATATGATTGTTGGGCGGTGGGTTACGGCGGATTTATAGATGGCTTTCACAGCATGGGTTTCAGCCGCCTAACCCACCCTACACCCTGTCCACCTTTTTTAATTCTGAATAATGTCTGAACCTCGCCCGTCCCGCCCCCGCCTTTTTATCGAAAGAATTATGCCGGTTAAACTCCTCAACCAACAGGTGTACTACGAACACGGGGGGAATCCGTTCAAGGGGCTGCATCGCTGGTATTCGCGGAAGCCGCTGTCGTTTTCCCGCGCCTCGGTGCTGGCTTCTTTGTTGCCAGCCGATATTTCGATGGATGAATTTGAGTATTTGTTGGGGGTGTATTCCGAGGCGGAGTTGGATTATTTGCAGAAGTCGAATTTGACGCGGGAGGAGAAGGAGGAAAAGATTAAGTCTTCGGTGAAACTCTACAAGACGCCGCCGGGTTCTAAGCGCATCGAACGGGTGCACGACTACTGCGAGACGGTGTGGGGGAAGCGGACGCCTGTGGTGTTGGATGCCTTTGCGGGGGGCGGCAGCATCCCCTTTGAGGCGGCGCGGTACGGGTTGCAGGTGTATGCGTCGGATTTGAACCCGGTGGCGGTGGTGACGATGAAGGCGGCGATGGAGTACCCGCTGAAGTTCGGGCCGGATTTGCAGGGGGATATCGACAGGTGGGTTCAGTGGGTTGGAGATGAGGCGGAACGGCGCCTGGCTGAGTTTTTTCCGTCGAATCCCCTTCTAACTCCCCCTTCGCAAGGGGGAGAACCGGAGACGGTGCAGAATTATTTGTGGGCTCATACGGTGCAGTGTCCGAGTTGCGGTTCGACGGTGCCGCTGAGTCCGAATTGGTGGCTGAGTAAGACGAGTAATTATTCGGGAAAGGGAAAAGCGAGGAAGGTGACGAGTGATTGGTACGCGGTGAAACCGATTCCGAATCCCGCCGAAAAGCGGGTCGATTTCGAGTTGATTAAGGGGAGAAAGGGGAAGGGTACGACGATACAGACGGACGAGGGATATTTCGACCCGAATGATTACAGTACCATGAATCGTGCAACAGGAAAATGCCCCAATTGTAACGCAGTGTTAAGCGAACACGATATCAAAAATTATACATCAAATAATGGATTTGGGCATCAATTATATGCCGTGGCTTATAAAAGAGGAAAAGGAGGTTTGGAGTTCAACATCCCTAACGAACTGGATTTAGAAGGAATCCGAAAAGCCGAGAAATATCTATACGAGCAATATCCAGATTTTTTGTTAAAAAATTTAATCCCCATTGAAGCCACCAGCAAAGATTTACACAATTCACCTGGAAACTATGATTATGGATTAAGAAAATATGAAGACTGTTTTAATCCCCGTCAACTTTTAACGTTGGTCACTTATTTGGAAATCATCAACGAAGCAAAAGCAAAAATTCGGGAAGAATGCGAAGTCGAGAAAGCCGAAAAAATAGAATTAGTTCAAGATGATTTTGAAGCGATCGCAGAACTTGATGATTATTATCGTGGGAAGGTGGAAGCGATCGCCACTTATTTGGCTTTGGTAATGGATAGGTGCGTTGATAAAAATTGTCGTCTTTGTATCTGGGATTCTGGCAGAAGTCATGCCCAAAGAGCTTCTACACAACACGCATTAAACTTGATCTGGAATTATCCTGAATTTTCAGGGGATGGTGAATTATGGAACGCCTGTGCTGATGCCGTAATAAAAGATTATCAAGGACTCTGCCAACTCTTTGGCACAAAACCCCATTCTACAGGCATCCCTGGTATTGAAAAATACGACCCGAAAACCATTCAAATCGACTCGGCTTCCGCCGACAGTCTTTTTCACATCCCCGATCGCTCCGTCGATGCCGTCATCACCGATCCGCCCTATTATTCGACTATTCCCTACGCCGATCTTTCGGATTTCTTTTATGTTTGGCTGAAAAGGAATTTGGGAGATATATTTCCTGAATTGTTTTATTTAGATGTGACCGAAAAAGCTGGAGAAGCAACTGCAAATCCTTTTCGATTTCGGAATATGGAAGATGCCCCAGAAAAACTAGCCAACCAAGATTATGAAGCAAAAATGGCATTGGCTTTTATGGAATATTATCGAGTTTTGCAAGATGATGGAACAGTGACAGTCCAGTTCAACCACAAAGAGTCCGGCGCCTGGGACGTGCTCGCCAAATCCCTCATCGACGCCGGATTCGAGATCACCGCCTCCTGGGCCGTCAGCACCGAAAACCCCCAAAACCTCCACCAAGCGAAGAAAAACAGCGTCTCCAGCACCGTCCTCCTCGTCTGCCGCAAGCGGGACCCGGACGCGGGACAGGCCTGGTGGGACGACCTGCGCCCGGAAGTGGCCAACCTCGTCGAACAGCGGGCGCCGGAATTTGAAGCCAACGACATCACGGGAATCGACCTCTATTTGAGCGCCTTCGGTCCGGCCCTGAACGTCTTCTCCCGCCAGTACCCGATCCTGGACAGCAGCGGCGAGGAAGTGCGCCCCGAAGAAGCCTTCGCCGAAGCCCGAAAAGCGATCGCCAACTACCGCTTCCGCCACCTGGTGCAGTCAGAAACCGCCGGATTCGACCCCTTGAGCCAGTGGTATCTCCTCGCCTGGGATGCCTTCGGAGCGCGGGAGTTCCCGTTTGATGAAGCGCGACAATTAGCTTTGGCGATCGGCGGGTTCAACGTCTCGGACCTGGCGAGAACCCACAAACTCCTCGACTCCGCCAGCGGCACCTGCAAGCTCCTCACCCCCCGGCAGCGGCTCAAAAAGCGGGCGTTCTCCCTCAACGACCAGGAATTTTCCGGGCGATACCTGGTGGACGGACTCCACGCCATCCTCGCCCTCTACGAGGAGGAACAAAACCTGCAACTGGTGCGGCGTTTCTTGCAAAATACGGGATTAGTAACAAACGACCTATTTATGAAGACTTTGGAGGTGGCATTCAAGGTCATCCCCGATAAAGTCTCGGAGCGGGAGGCGCTGCTGAACCTGTGGCTGGGAATGGACGAGATCAAGGCAAAAGTTGTTGTCGAACAGTTGGAATTACCCCTGAGTGGGGGAGGGCAATTGAATTTGTTTGACAATTAACAATTAATGATTAACAATGAAAAGTGATTCGATTCTCGATCTGGTGGGAAATGGTGGGTTACGGCGCGGATGAAAAGTTGTGGGTTTTTCCGAAAAATTACGGCCGCGCCTAACCCACCCTAC
>NZ_JAJENU010000280.1:0-2836 GCF_035615495.1 Lyngbya sp. CCY1209
AAAACTCGGTTCGTTGTTGCGCTTTAGCGCTAAAGCGCAACAACGAAGGAAATCTAATGCACAGTTGTAGCCGAAACGGTCTAGTAGGGTGGGTTAGCGCCAGCGTAACCCACCGCCAACTGTGGGCCGAGGCGGTGCGTTACATTTCATTAACGCACCCTACTTTTGACTGTCATTTTTGTGGCCGAGGCGGTGTTGACATTTCATTGACGCACCCTACTTTTGACTGTGGGCCAAGTGCTTTGGCGTAGGGTGGGTTGGGCGGCTTCAACCCATGTGAAAGCCATCTAGAAATCCGCCGTAACCCACCGTTTAAGGTGTGTCATAACACCACAAAAAAATGACTATCGATTAGAAAGGAAATGGTGGGTTACGGCGCCGATGAAAAATTGTGGGTTTTTCTGAAACATGACTGCGGCGCCTAACCCACCCTACTGGACTCTGATTTCGACTACTCGTCGTCCCCGTCATGGGAACAAGTATTGGGATGATACCATTCATGGGGGAGAGCCTGGGTGGCGATCGCTTCTTCGCTCAGTTCGGCCAGAGCGGTGGGCAGTTGACCCGCCGGAACGCGATCGACGGGCTGCTGGGGGTTGGGAGAGATGTTTTTCTGGTTCATTGTAGTTTCCTCATTTGTTAGGTTTACGAGTCTCTAATCAAAAAGCCTTTAAAGCCTCTTAATTTTTGACTTTTGACTTTTGACTTTTGACTTTTGACTTCTGACTTGTTACGCCCAAATCCGCCCCCGGCGGAAGGCTTTGCTATTGGGTTCGGCGGTTTTGGCGTGCTCCCGGGCATAGCGCCACCAGTAGGAATAATCCTGTAGTCCCGTCATGGTGGTGGGGATGTAGGACTTCTGGGGTGCGGTTTCTTCGGGTTGGGGTGCGGATTTTTTCTTTGCCATTGTCTGAGTGGGTTGTGGGACAGGTTGAGGAACCGTCGCTCCTTCGAGTTTGAAATAGTCAATCCAGTGGGCGCCGTCCCCGGCTCCCCCGGCGGTGGTCAGGGTCAGGGTGTGTTCCCCGGCTTCCAACGCCGGCAGGGGGATTTGGTTTTGCTTGAGTTTGCCTTCCCCCACCCCCGCAATTTCCGCCAGGGGTTGCCCGTCGAGCAGGAGCGTGTCTGTTTCCGAGCCGAAAAAGTCGTAAAACAGGGTCAGATCTCCGGGGCCGTAGCTCTGAGCCAGGGTGAAGCAAATATTTAGTTTGTCGGTGGCAAACCACTGTTTGCGGCCGCGTTTGGGCTTGTTGGGCCGGCCGGGAACCAGCAACAGCGGCGGCAGTTTGGGGGCGCGGATGGGATCGGCATCTGCCCCCACGGTGTAGGTAAATTCAGCTTGCCAACCACCCGCCTGTACAAATTCTTTTCCCGCTTTACCGGGGTGGCCGATTTGCCAGAGGGTTTCGGTCTGTTCTGTCATGGTGGTGGATGTTTCCGTAAGTGCTTACAAGTCGGGAGGAAGTCGTTGACGCTTTAGAAATGGCGCCCGATGCCCCCAAAGCCACTCCAACCGGAATTCATGACCCGGTCGTAGCTGCGCGGGGCAAATACCGCCGGGTCGTTGTAGTTGGCGCCGTGCAATAAGTCCATGCGAATGTGTACCAAACTGTCGATACTGCCGTTTTCCACATCCACGGCGAGGGCCGGTTGGGTGAAATGGGGTCGTTTGACGGGGGCGGCTTGTTTGGGAAATGCCATTGTTTTTTTTAGGTAAGGTTTGCAGAATGGAACCGGGAGCGCGACCCTCGGGGGTCATCGTCTCCCCGTCCCCTATAGCGCTGCGCCCGGGAGTCGGGAGTCGGGAGTCGGGAAACAAGGGGCTTAAGCCTCTTGTTCTGACTCCATTTCAACTGTAACCAGGCGATCGCTCGTTGCTATAAATTTTATTCCTCGTCGCCGTCGTAGGAGGCGAGAGATTGCGATCGCAAACCGAATTCACTGGCGACAACGCTGGGGTTGGCGTCGGCACTGGGTTGGCCGGAGTGGATGCGATCGATGGGCCGGGTGGGGGTGGGTGCGATCGCTTTTTTATTCGTGGATTTGTTCATGGTAATGATCTCCTTTTTTCTGTTAGATGTAAGTGTCAGTAAACGCCTCAACAATAGCGATGCCGAAACGACAGAGAAATTTACAACCCGGATATGCCTACCACATCACAACGCGGTGCAACAATCGCGAGTTTAAGCTGAGTCGTCGAGCCTGTCGGGAGGTGTTTCTGTATGCCATCAAACGGGCGTTGAACAAGTTTAATTTCCGACTTTACGCCCTGTGCATTATGAGCAATCACGTCCATTACCTCATCGAACCGAAACAGCCGCAAGATTTGCCGAAAATCATGCACTTTCTCAATTGGTATACGGCGATGTGCTTTAACCGAATGCTCAACCGCACGGGACACTTTTGGGAAAAGCGCTACTTCGCCGAGGGGTTTCCGGCCAGCGACAAAGACCGGGCATTGAATACCCTGCGCTACATCCACGGCAATCCCAAAGCGGCGAAAATGCGATCGACCTTTTTCTATGAGTTCAGCAACTACGGCAGTTATGAAAAACTCACCGATGATGGCTTGACCCAGTGGCATCCGGCTTTTTTGCAGTTGGGGGCAACTTTGGAGGATTGCGCTCGAAAATATCGGGGATTTTGCAACCGCTACAAACCCAAAAGTAAACCCGCGAAAAAGTGTCATTGGGGCTCTCGGTTATTAGCCGGGATGAAAACCGAGGGGTCGGGTCGGGGGAAAGGAGAGGGGGCGAGGGGGAGAGGGGGTGAGGGGGTGAGAATCAATAATTCTCCCCGTCCCCCAGTCTCCCCCGTCTCCCCACCAGGGTGCCAG
>NZ_JAJENU010000281.1:0-1316 GCF_035615495.1 Lyngbya sp. CCY1209
GCTTCCTTGGGAAGGAGGACTCATCTCAAAGTCCCCCTTTTCAAGGGGGATTTAGGGGGATCGCGTCCCGCTTCCTTTGGAAAGGAAAGCTTCTCAAAGTCCCTCTTGTCAAGGGGGGATTTAGGGCGATCGCGTCCGGCCCCTTTGGAAGGAAGACCGCTCTCAAAGTCCCCCTTTTTAAGGGGGATAATGGGGGATCTTCTCCAGTCTACTCCATCGACGATCGCTCGATCAAACAATCTTCCAACGCATTTTGTAAAGCTGCGCCGTCCAGGTGGCGGCCGATGAATACCAGTTGATTCCGAGGGGAAACGATATCACAATTCGGGGTGAGTTGATAGCGGTTGCCGCTCAATTGCAGCAGGTGACAGGATGTATTTCCCCCGTACCAAATGAAGCCTTTGGCGCGAAATACCGTCGGGGGCAAGCGATCGCTCAAAAAGGTCTGGAATTTTTCGACGCTCAACGGGCGATCGCTCTCAAAGGTGACGGACACGAACCCATCATTTTCCAAGTGTTTGGATTGGGGTTTTTGCAGGTTCAAACGGGAGAGGGCGTTCAAATCCGGGTGGTGGCATTCGATGCCCAAAATGGCGGGGAGGGGGATTTGTCCGTACTCGGTGGGGAAGATGCGGGCGTCGGGTTTGATCTGGCGGATATCGGCTTCGACGCGATCGCGCTGTGTTGGCGACACGCGATCGGCTTTATTCAATAAAATGATATCGGCCCAGGCGATTTGACTCAACACCGCTTCGCTGCCGAATAAATCGGCGGAAAATGTCTCCGCATCCACCACCGTCAACACCGAATCCAACCGGGTCAAATTTCGCAATTCCGTCCCCGAAAAGGTCATGATAATCGGCAACAGGTCGGCGATGCCGGTGGTTTCGATCAGGATATAATTGATTTGGGAATTGCGCTCTAAAACCCCGACCATTGTCTCGGCGAGGCGATCGTTGAGGGTGCAGCAAATGCAGCCGCTGCTCAACTGCACCATATCGTCTTCGACGGAAACCAAAAGCTGTCCGTCAATATTGATCTCGCCAAATTCATTGACGAAAACCGCGACTTTCAGATCGCCCCGGTGGTTGAGGATGTGGTTGAGTAACGTGGTTTTTCCGCTGCCGAGAAAACCGGAGATCACCGTCACGGGAACTCCCACATCTAAATGGCTCAGGCGATTTTCGATCTGCACGGTTTCCGCTCTGTTCATATCAAATCCAGTTGAATGCCCGGAAAAAAACGGGTTGGATATCAAGACCGCTTGGGAATCAATTCCCAAGCTAACAGCTCAAATCATCTGAAGATGATTGGGG
>NZ_JAJENU010000282.1:0-2415 GCF_035615495.1 Lyngbya sp. CCY1209
GGGTGGGTTAGGCGGCTGAAACCCAGGCTGTGATGGCAATCTAGCAATCCGCCGTAACCCACCGTTTAAGGTGTGTCATTCCAGGTCCAGTAGGGTGGGTTAGGCGGCTGAAACCCAGGCTGTGATGGCAATCTAGAAATCCGCCGTAACCCACCGTTTAAGGTGTGTCATTCCAGGTCCAGTAGTGGACCGACACGGCTAAAACTGTGCATTAAAAAGGAAATGGTGGGTTACGGCGCGAATGAAAAGTTGTCGGTTTTTCCGAAAAATTACTGCCGCGCCTAACCCACCCTACTGGACTCTTTTAGCGAGAAATGGTGGGTAATATCTCACATTCAGTTAATCATTCATCATTTCCTGACGCAAAGCCGCGATCGCCTCCAAACTCAATCCCGTGGCTTGTGCGATCGCCTCATCATTCAGTTGCCCCAGTAAGTTTCGCGCAACATTACGTTTTCCTTGTTCGAGTCCTTGTTCGAGTCCTTGTTCGAGTCCTTGTTGTCGCCCTTGTTCGAGTCCTTGTTCGAGTCCTTCTTGTCGTCCTTGTTCGAGTCCCAAAGCGATCGCACCCTGTTGGTCATAAATAAACATTTCCCGCCGTTCCAACTCTTCTAATTCCTCTAATGTTAAGCCAGCTTGATTGGCAATTTCAAATGCTTGCTGGAGTTCCACTATCTCCTCCATATTTTCGGGGATTTCGGTGAGCGATCGGGCAAATTTCATAAAATAGATCCATTTGTCCGTTAGGGTTTCAAGCTGGTTGAGTTCTTTGGTAAACTTCGGCAGTTCGACAAAGATCAGCTCGATATCATTATCAATGTAGTCCCATCCTTCCGACTTCTCTTTATAAATAAAGCGGGAAATCAGGCGATCGCGTTCGGGGAACATCTCGAAGTCGGTCAAGGTTAAAGCGATCACCGGTTTCAGGTATCGATACCCCTGTCCCCGTTGCAGTTGAAATGCATAGGTTTTCGCGGCATTAAATAAGACACGCTTCCCGAACGACTGCACGTTTAAAACCTGCATTTCAATAATGACCAGCGTCCCGTCATTCAGTCGCGCCTTAACATCGAGATAGGTATCTTTTAAACCTTCGAGTTGGGGGGGTAAATTGGGGGCGATGATTTCCAAGTCTTCAATGGTCGGATTGCCGTCATAGACTAAAGCATTGAGAAAACTGATTAAAATGTTCTTGCTTTCGGCCGAACCAAAGATCTTTTTAAAAGCGTAGTCGGTTTTGGGGTTAATAAATCTCATGGCAAGCCCACCCAATTTTTTTGAATTAATTCTAGCATGGTTTGGGTCTTCTGGAGTGCGTCCAGTTCCTTTGGAATTTCCATTATAGTCGGTATCTAGAGCTCGCGATCGCATCTGCTCTCAACTCAGCCATTCCTGCCCACCGGAGGAAACCGTCGGGCGATCGCTGTTACGGCTTTATATGATAAGCTTGGATAGCATCGGGCTTATGGGATCGTCTATTGTGGCTAAGGATCGTTTTCATCAAGTTGTTAAGACAGCTCTCGAATCAGATGGGTGGAATGTCACTCACGATCCCTTTCAGATTAAAGTCGGTGGGGTAGATATGGAGATTGACTTGGGAGCAGAACGATTACTGGCGGCGGAGCGAGGAGATGATAAAATTGCAGTTGAAGTCAAAAGTTTTTTGGCAAGTGCGTCAGCAATTTCAGAGTTTCATACGGCATTGGGGCAGTTTATCAACTATCGGGCTGCCTGACGACGTGAAGACCCCGATCGCATTCTCTATCTAGCCATCCCAAATTTAGTCTATAATAGCTTCTTCAAACTTGATTTTCCTGCATCAATGTTGCAAGAAAATTCCGTCAAAATCATTGTTTACGATATTGAATTGGAGCTAATTTTACTATGGAAGGAGTAACGGATAAATTAAAAAACTATCAGCAAATTGTGCAACAATTGTTGATGAGTTATGCAGAAAGTAAGCCGGCTTATGGCGAGATTGAGGTTGAGACGATTTTTGATACACAACGAAATCATTATCAAATTGTACATCTGGGTTGGCAGCATCAGCGCTGGGTCCATCATTGTGTCATACATCTAGATATTCGCAATGAGAAAATTTGGATTTTTTACAACTCGACGGAGCATGATATTGCGGCGGATTTGGTCAATTTTGGCGTGCCAAAACAAGATATTGTCCTGGGTTTTTACCCTCCTTTTATGCGGGAAATGAGCGACTATGCGGTTGGTTAAAAGTATTTAATTTGGAAATGGTGGGTTACGGCGCGGATGAAAAGTTGTGGGTTTTTCCTCCAAATTACTGCCGCGCCTAACCCACCCGACTGGACAGTTTCATCTGAAATGAGGCGATCGGATCTGAATCCACAGGCAAGATGCCCGATGCTCCGTTTTGAATTTTGCCTCATTTGAGCCGAA
>NZ_JAJENU010000283.1:0-16025 GCF_035615495.1 Lyngbya sp. CCY1209
GTGCCTGCCTATCTCATCTACAAATTAGATGGGATTGAGACTGTGGGGGCAGTGCCTCTGTGCCTGCCCATCTCATCGCCCATCTAATCAAATCCATCAACCAGATGAAATGGGCAACCAGAGACGGTTGCCCCCACAGATTACAGATGACAGATTGGAGTCACAAATTTGATCCAAAAATCGGATAGAATTTAGACACTTGAGAAACTCAAAATAAGATGATGAATACTGACAGTTTGATCGGACAAATTAAGGATGCCGCCAGCCAATTGGGGGTTCGCAAATTCGACGTTTACGGCGCCACGGTTGAATCGAGCCGCGCCGAGGTGAATCAGGGCGTGCCCAAGCAGGTGAGTGCCTCCAACCGATCGAGCGTGATGGTGCGGGTTTGGAATAGTGACGGGACGGTGGGGGTGACATCCACCACGGACACCACGCCGAAGGGGTTGGAGATGGCGTTGCAGACGGCTTATGAGGCGAGTCGGTTCGGGGCGAAAGAACACGTCCCCGATTTCAGCCCCCTGGCGGCTGCTCCCATCGAAGAAATGGGCGATCGCACCGCATCTCAGGCGCCGATGGATCAATTGGTGGATACCCTGCTGGATGCGGAACGGCGGTTGTTGGACGCCCACCCGGCGATCGTCGGGGTTCCTTACAATGGTTTATCCCAGCGGGATTTGGTGCGATTTTACCTCAACAGCGAGGGGGCGGTGCGGCAGGAAAGTCTGTCCTATTCTTCGGTTTATTTTTACAGCAAAACGGAGGAAGAAGGGAAAAAGCCGCGCAGCGGCGGGGCGTACCGTTTGGGGCGCAGTTTGCAACAGTTGGATATCGAGGGCTGTTGGCAGGAGGCGGCGGAGAAAACTATCAGCCATATCGAGTACGAAAAAATTAAGTCCGGGAAATATTTGGTCCTGTTTTCGCCGGAGGCGTTTTTGAGTATTTTGGGGGCATTTTCTAACCTGTTCAATGCCCAGAGCGTTTTGGACAACCAAAGTCTGTCCACCATCGAATCCATCGGGCAGGCGATCGCATCTCCGCTTCTCTCGGTTAACGATAACGAACTGCACCCCAAAAATATCGCCGCGACGACGTTCGACGGGGAGGGAACGCCGACGGGGAAAGTGCCCCTAATTGAAAAGGGCGTGTTGACGAACTTCCTGCACAGTTCCATCACCGCCCGCCGGATGAACGCCCAGCCTACCGGAAACGCCGGCATCGGGGCGAAAGTTTCGGTGAGTCCGAATTTCTTCTGCGTGGCGCCGGGAAGCGGCGAAAATGGCGATTCTTACAATATTAAAACGGCGGATAATGTGATCTGGATCGACGAATTGCAAGCCCTCCATTCCGGGGTTCAGTCTTTGCAGGGGTCGTTTTCTTTGCCCTTCGACGGCTGGATGATTAAAGGGGGCGATCGCGTCAGTATCGAGTCGGCAACCGTCGCCGGAGATATCAGACAATTGCTCAAATCCATCGTCTGCGTGGAACCGGAAGTTAAACTCACCGACGGCGGGGTTTCTCCCCGGGTTTGGGTGGAAGGATTGTCGATCACCGGAGAGGGATGATATTCACCCAATTTACAGGGGAAATCGCGGCTCTATTCGCGGCACTGTTTTGGGCGATCGCGTCGGTGATTTACGCCCGGGTGGGGACGCAAATTTCCCCCCTGGGTTTGAACCTGATCAAAGGGGGAATCGCGATCGCCCTCTTATTACTCACCATCGCCCTGCAATCGGGGGGCGAACTGCCCGAATTTACTCCCTGGGTTTTCGGCTTACTTCCCCTCAGCGGCATCATCGGTATCGGCATCGGAGATACCGCATTTTTTACAACTTTAAATTGTCTCGGTCCCCGGCGGGCGTTGCTGTTGGAAACCCTCGCCCCTCCCCTGACGGCATTGATCGCGTTTATCTTTCTGGGGGAAAGACTCTCTTTAACGGCGTGGGGGGGAATTTTTCTGACGGTGTTGGGCATCGCCTGGGTGATTACGGAACGGGCGGCGGAAATGGTGGGAATGCCGCTACGATTGACGCGGGGTTTGATTTTCGGCAGCATCGCGGCTTTATCCCAGTCCACGGGGGCGATTTTATCCCATCTGGCACTCACCCAAAGCGGCATCAGCCCCCTGTGGAGTACCTTATTAAGAATTGTGGGCGGCGTGGCGGTGTTGGTTTTAGCCCTGCCGACTCAGCGGTTATCCCCCGCCGCGTTACTCAAACCGTTGCAGTCCCGGCGGGTGTTGGGGATTATTATTTTGGCGACATTTTTCGGCACTTATTTGGGGATTTGGTTGCAGCAAACCGCCCTGAAATTTACCGCCGCCGGTATTGCCCAAACTCTCAATTCGACGAGTCCGCTGTTCGTCTTGCCGATCGCGATAGCAATGGGCGATCGCGTCAGTTGGCGGGCGATTTTGGGGGCGTTGGTGGCGATCGTCGGGGTGGCGATGTTATTTTTGGGTTGAGTAATAAATGTTCCGATTTTTAAAAATTAATTATTCGGGGAGCTTAAATTCATGCGAATTCTGAAAATATTGCAATAAAAATACCAAAATATTTTGGCGAAGAGTGAATGATAAAAGGAGGTGCTGGCACGTTTTTATTAGTCGTCAAATTTAAGATTTAATTCGACCCTACCTTTCCTTTTAATTTCTTCCATAATATCGGGTGGAATATTTTTTAGGCGGTCGATTTCAGCTCGGGTAGTATCGACATAATTTTTTGCACCTTTTTGACTATAAATTTTGATCTCGATCAAGTTTTTTTTGTCATCTAAAATTAGACGAGTTCCTAATATAGACGCTCCATCCTTTTTAAGAATTCTGTGTATCTTTTTTAGATCATCTTCCAGCAAATCAAAATTTAAAGTTTTCTTTTCAAGACTTGCCCATGTTTCGATCTTTGGATAGCCTTGAATTGCTTGAGATATTTGCTCGTGGATATTTTTGATATTATTTAAAAATCGCTGAAATTGATATGCGGATGTTTCTTGAGGTTTTGGCATTGATTAATTTACCTATATCGTTGTTGTTGTCGATCCTTAAGCTCAAGCAATCAAAAACATTACCCCATATTTTCGATTTCTTGAACAATATATTTTTGATTTTTTTATTGAGTTTCCATTTGCATAATTTTTAATTTGGCTCTTTCTTCAAGCTGTTGTCGAAATTCTTCGGGAATATCAGACAATTCTATGATTTCCTTTGTCCTTTCAAGTCTCACCTGATGAGTGTTAATATTCATTACATAAACTTCAGCTTGTTTATAATATCTATTTTTTTCCTTTGTAAAAGAAATTACTGCATCTGTAACTACTTCAAGACCTTGGTTTACAGTATCTAGTATTTGAGCCAATACACGGTCAGCCCAAGCTTTAATTTCATCCCAATAAGAACTAAATCCAGCTCCAAGACTGATTGCAGCGGCAGCAACAAAAGTCCAACTAATCGGATCGATAGCCATGAGTTATTCCTCTCTTAAATTTGAAGTCGAGCTTGTTTCTATCCTAGTCGCATTTGCCAAACTGATTTTTTGGTGATGCAGCTTGATAATTTTGTATTTGTTGATTTCCTCAGAGAGGATAGGCTCGTCAATAACCTGAGCTTTACCAACTAACAATTTTAGACCTAGCTTAATGGTTATATTTCTAATATCACCCCCACATAAACCTTCGCTCATTTCGGTAGCTCTCTCATAACTAATGTTTTTGGGAATATTTTTAGATAAATGAAATTGCCATAGTTGAGTCCGCATTTCTCGATCAGGTACAGGAAATTCTACATTAAATATGATTCTCCTTAAAAAAGCATCATCATAATTTTCAAACAGGTTGGTAGCAAAAACAATCACACCATTAAATTTATCCATCAGGGTCAATAATGTGCTTTTGGCTGAATTGACCCCATAATCGGCGGCTTGAGATAAATTTGAAATTCTTTTACTCAAGACAGCATCAGCTTCATCAAAGAATAATAAACTACGGCTTTTTTCCGATTCTTGGAAAACCTTTGATATATTTTTGGATGTTCCTCCTACCAATTCGGATTCTAGCTCGCCATAGTTCACTTTAATAATGCTCATCTCCAATTGATGAGCAATGGCTTCAGCAGTAATGCTTTTACCCGTACCAGAGGGGCCAAAAAAGTTGATACTCAAACCTTTACCAGTTTTGAGAAACCGATTAAACTCCCATTCTACAAATAACTTATCCCGATTATTTACATAAGCAATCATTTCCTCTATTTGCTCGCGGGTACTTTTTGATAACGCAATTTCATCCAATCTCCACTGCGGTGTCTCGCTCAAACTGCTGGTTTGCTCTTTGCTGCTCGGAGCGGTTTTGTCTTTAACTATTTCATATTCCATGCTTTGAGTTTAATATAGCTTGTTGTCCTATACCCATTACAACAGTAGAGTGCAATGAGGATATCGCCAATTTGAGAGATGCTAGAGCTGACCTAAACCAGAAAATTCCCTCCCGATAGATTGTTCCAGATTTGGAACTCTCAAATCTGCGCGATTTCAATCTTGTGTGAACATAATTTTCTCATCCTCCTTTGCAGCGATGATGAGCTTGACATCGTTATAAAATGTTATATGATGTTATGAAAAGTGTTATAAAATGTCATGTAACATTAGCAAAAGTTACTCGGAAAAGCAGCTATGGAGCTTAATAAAATTTTAAGATTTGCCGATGAAAGGGTGTTTTCTAAAACAGGGAAACATCTAGATGACTTGCAGGAGGCGATCCTCAAAGAAGCTCTGCAAGGAAGGAAATATGCTAAAATCGCTCAAGATCGGGATTGCAGCGAAGGTTATGTGAGAGTCGTGGCATCAGAACTATGGAAAATACTTGCAGATGCATTAGGCGAAGAGGTTAGTAAAGCTAATGTCAGGTCGATACTAGAGAGAGCGATAATTGCTAATAACGCTAATATTTCACCAGTGATTGGGAGAGATCATGTCACGGTTAATAACAATGTAAGTTGTTTTCCCGAACACATGCGATCGCCGGTTTCTGATCTGCCAAAACCAAAACCCCAAGATCAACCTTATCTGGACTTAAGTGACGCGCCGGAAGTTTTGAAATGTTATGGACGTGATGAAGAATTATCTATACTTAAAAGATGGGTCGTAAGTGAAGAAAATGATCCGCGCAATAATGGCAATAATAATTGTGCAAAAATAGTTGCAATTTTAGGCGTTAGTGGTATGGGCAAGACCACTCTAGCTATAAGTCTTGCCGAAGAAATAAAAAGCAACTTTAATTTTATCATATACCGCGACTTGAGCTTTTCCCCGACTTTAGAAACGATTTTAAATCAATTATTAAAAATATTTTCACTGTCATCTAAGATGAATGAAAATCTAGACATCGAAACTAAAATAAGCCGAATTTTGAGCTACTTACGCTACTATCGTTGCCTCATTCTCTTAGATAACGTACAGGAAATTTTCAGTCCCGGTAAATTTGCGGGTCAATACCAATCAGTTTGTCAAGATTATCATTTATTTTTGAAAAAAGTTTCCGAAGTTTATCATCAGAGCTGTTTCATCTTAATTAGTTCGGAGAAACCGAGAGAAATTGCAGAACTAGAACAATTAAATTTGCCAATTTTTACTTTGGTGTTAGATGGTTTGGGAATGGCAGCAAAAGATATTTTTATTTCCCATCAGTTATCCGATCAACAAACATGGGAAAGGTTGATCAATATTTATCAAGGCAACCCGCTCTGGTTAAATATAATCGCCACCCTAATTCGAGAATTGTTTGGTGGTAAAGTTGGTAATTTTTTACAATATGAGATGCCGATTTTGGACGAATCATTATGTTGGCACCTAGAACAACAGTTTCAGCGCTTAAGTGCTCGTGAGGTGGTCATTGTTACTCAACTTTCAAAGGAAACAGAGGCGATCCCCTTATCGGACATTTCAAATCGAGTCAAATTACCTCTTTCCGATTTAATTAATGGAATAAAATCTCTAGTGAGGCGATTTATATTGGAAACCAAACAGCAAGGAGACACGACACTTTTTAGTTTAAATTCAGTCATGGCGCAATATGTTAAAACTAGGCAAGATCTATAAATAGATAGCTGTTGAGCCTTTGACGAAGGCGACGTGGATGTTGGTTCGGGAAAACTGACAGTTCATTTTCTTCTGCAAAAATGACTTCAGAAACCGGGTTTCTATGCCCGATCTCGATGGCAAAACAAACATCCTTCTAGAAACCCGGTTTCTTGCCCCTACCGTAACTCTAGAAACCGGGTTTCTATGCCCGATCTCGATGGCAAAACAAACATCCTTCTAGAAACCCGGTTTCTTATGGGATTTCTCATGTAAAATACTGTAAAAGCCCGGATCGGATCTCCGGGCACGACTCAGGCACGGGGGAAAATCAATCGCACAGTTCAAATTGAGCCAGTTCCTTGGGTAAGCCGGAAGAGTTGGGCACATTCACACCCCGGGGGGCGAGAATGCCAATTCCGTAAACGCAACCCTCTTCGGTGCTGCAGTCCGTCATTCTGAGCGTCAATTCGTAATCGTCGGTGAAGGGGGGTTCAAAAGAAATCACCGACAGGACTTCCTCTTCGGAAGCGAGGACTTCTCCGCTCAGGGTTCTCACTTTCAATTCGACATCGCTGCAATTTTCATCGCAGTAGCCGACAAAGACATATTCAATTGAAGGATCGAGTCGGAGGGTTAACGGGGCGTTAACTCTCGCCGGTCCCTTGCGAACGACGGGCCAAAATGCCAGGTCGAAACCGTCTCTTCCCGCCTCCTCAACCACATCGTTAAGTTTGCAGACGACTGTCCTTTCTTGGTCGGTCAGCTCCCGGGCCACGGCTGTCCCCAGGAATGCAGTACCGAGCAAGAAAATGATTCCGGGTAGAATCAGGTGTTTCCGTTTCATTGATATCCTCTGGGAAGGGATGGTTTTTGAAGCCAATTTGAGAAATATATGGAGGATACCACATTTCGGGGCTTCTGCCGAATCGCGATCGCCCCGATGGAAATTTTTACCACTCCAGGCACAGAGGAACACAGAGAAAGGATGTGTCCTAACCTACTTGCGTACTGCTATAATTGTAGCGCTGTGCTTTTAAAGTTGGGAATTGCTGATGTAGGTTGTCGGATTTCGTTTCCAAACTAGCCGAAAATTAAAAAGAAGAGGAGAGACAAAATCTCTCCTCATTTTTGCGGTTTTAGGCGACTTTTTTGAGGGGTGCGGATTTCCTTTTCTTCATGAATTCGGCGAGTTGGAATTCGATTTGCTGGCGCACCACTTTTCGATAGTCGTAGAAGTGTTCAAAGTGGGCGCACATGATCAGATACAGTTCCACCACGCCGGGGTTTTTACGCATGATATCGAACAGATAAATCCAGAACGTCCAGCGGGTTTTGCGGACGACGCCCTGCCGCCACAGCAGGATCGACAGCGCCCGAATCGTCTTCCATTCCAGGCGTTTGCGGGTGGATTTCGAGTTGCGGGGGGCGCCGATTTTGAGGTAGTAGCGGTGGGTGCGATCGAGGAACGCCTGGGGGTCGTAAAGTTTCCAGAATCCGTCCACATATTCCCGCGCAATCTCTTCAATGGGGCGGGTGGGGACGAAGTTCATCAGAGTCGTTTGGTTGATGTTGGCGCTTTCGTGGGGGTCGATGAGTCGCCCTTCCTTATTGAGGCGGTGCCACAGGGCCGTATTGGGGAGGGCTTGCAACATACTGAACATCGCCACGGGGATGGATGTTGTCTCCACGAAACGGATGATGCGATCGCCCGCCCCCGTTTTTTCCCCGTCGAAACCGATGATAAATCCGGCCATCACCCGCAGTCCGGCGCGGGTAATTTTGTCCACCGAATCGACGAGGGAATCCCGGGTATTCTGATATTTTTTCGTGAGTTCCAAACTGGCTTCGTCCGGGGTTTCAATACCCAGGAACACCGAATAGAAATTCGCCTCCACCATCAGATCCATCAACTCCTGATCTTGGGCGAGATCCACCGATGCTTCCGTCAACATCCGGAACGGATAGTCATTTTTTGCCATCCATTCCTTCATCTCCCGCAACAACAATTTCACGTTGCGTTTGTTGCCGATAAAATTGTCGTCCACCAAAAAGATGCCCTGGGTGAAGCCGAGTTCCACCAGGCGGTCCAGTTCGGCGAGGAATTGGGCGGGGGTTTTGGTGCGAGATTTGCGGCCGTAGAGGACGATGATATCGCAGAATTCGCACTGGAACGGACAGCCCCGGGAAAACTGCAACGCCATCATGTCGTAGGCTTCTTTTTCCAACAACTCGAAGCGGGGGATGGGGGTTGTCGTGACATCCGGTTTTTCGCCATTTTCGGCCCGGAAAATGCCGTGAGTTTCGCCTCGTTCCAGGGCTTCGACGAGCATGGGGAGGGTGATTTCCCCTTCGTCCAACACCAGATAATCGGCGCCCGACGTCCGGGCTTCGTGGGGCAGGGCGGTGGGGTAGGGGCCACCGACGGCGACGGGTTTGCCGCGTTTTTTTGCCTCTTGAATTTGGTCGAGGAAATCTTTTTTCTGCACGATCATGGCAGATAAAATCACCAGATCGGCCCAGTCCCACTCGGCTTCGGTGACGGCCCGGACGTTGCGATCGACGAGTTTAAATTCCCACTCTTGGGGAAGGATGGCGGCGACCGTGATCAAACCCAGGGGGGGCAATAGAGCCTTGCGGTTGACCAAATCCAGGGTTTTTTCAAAAGACCAAAAACTTTGGGGAAAAATGGGGTAAACCAGTAAGACTCTCATGGATTGCACCAAGTAAAGGTCAACGGATTAGATAATCAATTGTAAGCTGTGGTTATGATATAGCGTTTCTCAGGGGAGTGAGGTACGATCCGGGAGTAAAAGTCCCCCTTTTTAAGAGGGATTTAGGGGGATTTTTCAGATCTCATCGGATCGAAAACCGCTATACCAGCCTGCTAAAAATCGGAGAGTTGGGCGATCTCTTCCGCGAGGATATCCACCGTCTGGCGAATTTGCGCTTCGGTGTGGTTGCAGGTGATAAAAAAGCGCAGGCGAGCCGCGTTTTGGGGGACGGAGGGGTAGAACATGAAAGGGACGTTGATGCCCCGGCGGAAGAGATTTTGGGAGAGTTGGACGGAGGCAAGGGAGTCCCCGACGATAATGGGAACGATCGGGGAATCTTTGCTCGTCCCGGTGTTGAAATGGCGTTCTTTGGCCAGGTCGAGAAACAGTCGGGCGCGATCGCGGAGTCGGGCCACCCGCTCGGGTTCGGCTTTCAAAACGCGGATGGACGCCAAAACCGAAGCCGCGTTGGGGGGGGAAATGCCCACGCTGTAGACGAAGCCGGGGGCGGTATATTTCAGGTATTCCACCAAAGCCGCCGAGCCGGCGATGTAGCCGCCGCAACTGGCGAAGGACTTGCTCAGGGTTCCCATCCACAGGTCTACGTCCGCCGGATCGCAGCCGAAATGTTCGCCGATCCCCCGTCCCTGCTTTCCTAACACGCCGATGGAGTGGGCTTCATCTACCATCAGGAAGGTTTTGTACCGCCGCTTCAATTCCACGAACCGGGGCAAGTCGGGGATGTCGCCGTCGGTGCTGTAGATGCCCTCGATCAGGATCAGCACCCGCCGGTAACGGTGGCGACGATCTTTGAGGAGTTGGTGCAGGGTTTGCCAGTCGTTGTGGGGGAAGGCGACGGTGGTGGCGCCCGAGAGCAAACAGCCCTGCAGGAGGCTGTTGTGGCTGAGGGCATCGTGGAGGATCAGGTCATTTTGTCCGAACAGGTGGCCGACGGTGGTGACGTTGGTGGCGTGGCCGCCGACGAAGACGATGCTATCTTCCGCGCCGATAAAATCGGCGATTTCCCGCTCCAATTCCCGGTGGATGGGTTTTTCCCCGGACAGGAGGCGGCTGGCGGAGGCGGAGGTGCCGTAGCGGTCGATCGCCGCCTTGGTGGCTTTAGAGACAGCCGGATCGCCAGACATCCCCAGATAGTTGTAGGTGGCGTAATTGATCAACTCCCGGCCGTTGACGAGGGTGGTACTGCCCGTGATACCGTCCTGGGGGGTAAAGAAAGGAGTTTCGATGCCGAGGGCCGCAATTTCCTGCTGCTGTCGTTTGAGTTTGCGGTACTCCGGATAGAGGTCGAAGCGGTAGTATTCCGGGGGAATGTCCGGCACCGCTTCCCGATCCGCTTTTTGGCGCAGCAGTTCGGCCAGAAGATCCCGTTTTTGTCGGGGTGAAAGGTGGGCGGTGCGATCGGATAAGTTGGCCATTAATGACGTTCCTCTTCAGACAACATGGAATTGAGCAAAGCGTCCACTTCGACATCGGACATCTGGTCGAGTTCTCCGAGTAGCCGTGCGGCTTCTTCCGGACTCAGGGACGGGCCGTCGCCGGCCGCCGCCGCGTCAGGGGAGGTGTCCTCGGCGAGATAATCCGCGATCGCCCCGATCGTCGGGTAGTCCCATAGCAGGGTGGGGGGGAGCCGGCGGCCGAGCATATTTTC
Source organism: Lyngbya sp. CCY1209 (assembly GCF_035615495.1). GTDB lineage: Bacteria > Cyanobacteriota > Cyanobacteriia > Cyanobacteriales > Microcoleaceae > Limnospira. The sequence continues at coordinate 10,509 of NZ_JAJENU010000283.1, forward strand.
CAGATCGCCGGACAAATTCACCGCCTCGATGGAATTGAGGCCGTAATTGGCAAAATCCTCGTCGATGTCGATGTCGTCCGGAAACAATCCCAGGCGATCGGCCAGTTGGGCCCTCAGCCAAGTCTCGATCGCCTCGGCATCGGGCGATCTCCCCGGGGAAATCCCGGACGCTTCGGCCGGATCGCCCATTCGGGAGGGGGGTTCGACATCTTTTCCGTTCCAAGAGTGGTTCAACACTTGCACCATTCACTCCTCCATCACAATTTAGTGCGTCTGACTCGGCAAGATTTCCGGGCTGACTTGACAATCGGCCAGGTCTGGGGGCCTTCAAACCAAATTATGATGGTTATTTTGCCACGAACCCCCCAAAGTAGGAAGGGCGACCGACACCGGATCGGGCGACGGCAACTTCCCCGTCGGAAGTCCGGATTCAGTCTTCCACAACTTCCAGAGTCCCCGCCAGAAAACCGGCCCGACAGGCATGACGTTGGATTTTACCACTCGACGTTTTGGGAATCGTCCCGGGTTTGAGCAGCAGGGTGCTGTACACTTGCAAGTCATGGTTTTGGGAGACGGCGCGGCGGATGGATTGGATCAGATCCTTGGTACTCAGGGAATCTTCGGTGGCCGCGGCCCGCGATCGCTTGAAGGGGGCCGACTCCGCCACCGCCGCCCGCGATCGCCGCTTCCAGTAGTAGCGCTCCACTTCCGCGATCACCACCAGCCGCTCTTCCCCCCCCACGTCCACGGAAAATCCCGCCGCACAACTGGGACGGATCAGGGGGTGACTTTGTTCGACGGTCCACTCGATATCCTGGGGATAATGGTTGCGGCCGTTGATGATGATCACATCCTTCAAACGGCCGGTAATGAACAATTCTCCATTTTCCAAAAAGCCCAGGTCGCCGGTCCGCAAAAACGGCCCTTCCCCCGTCTCCGGCAGGTATTGGCCGAAGGTGGACTCGGTTTCCCCGGGCCGGTTCCAGTAGCCCCGGGCGACGCCGGGTCCGGACACCCAAATTTCCCCCACCCGTCCGGGTTCGCATCTTTCGAGGCTGTGGGGATCGACGATCGCGATGGTTTGGTCCTCTAGGCCCGCGCCGCAACCCACGACGGTGCGGGTGTCGTCCGGATCTCCATTGGCCGCGATCGCCCGGTGCCGTTCCAACTCGGAGGCCCGCAGCGTCTTCAACACGGGGGCGTCAGTTTTCCGCCCCCCCGTCACCAGCAGCGTCGCCTCAGCCATGCCGTAGCAGGGGTAGAAGGCCTCCCGCCGGAAGCCGCAGGGTTCAAAAGTGCGGGCGAACCGCTCTATCACGTCGGCCGAAATGGGTTCGGCGCCGTTGAAGGCCACCTCCCAACTGCTCAGATCCAGGGTGTCCAACTGCTCGGGGGTGACGCGCCGCACGCACAGGTCATAGGCGAAATTGGACCCGCCACTGGTGGTGGCGCGATCGCGGGAGATCGCCTGCAGCCACCGCAGGGGGCGCTGCAGGAACATCAGGGGCGACATCAGGCTGACGGGGAACCCGCCGTACAGGGGTTGGATGATGCCCCCAATTAACCCCATGTCGTGGTAGGGCGGCAGCCAGATCAGGCCCCGGCTTTCGGGGGAGTGGCCGAAGCGGCGGTAAATCCAGGCGGAGTTGTGCAGTAGGTTTTGGTGGGAAATCATCACCCCTTTGGGGACCGATGTGGACCCGGAGGTGTACTGGAGGAAGGCGAGGGCATCGGGTTGCCCGTCCAGAGCTTGATAGCGATCGCCCCAATCCTCGGCTACGGTGTCGGTGGCGACCCACCGCAGGCTTTGCAGCTCGGGAACCCGGGTGAATTGCCGTTGCAGGGCCGGCAGGACGGCGGAGGCGGTGAGGGCGAGGTGGGCGTCCGCGTTCTCCAGGATGGCGAGGATGCGGGATAGGGAGCGGTTCGGCCGGGGCGGGTAGGCCGGGATCGGCACGACACCCCCGTACAGACAGCCGAAAAATGCGGTAATATAATCCGGGCCGGGTTGGTACAGCAGCAGGGCCCGATCGCCCGGTTGGCAGGTGGATTGGAGGTGGGCCGCGATCGCCCGCGCCCGACGCTCCAACTCCCCGTAGGTGAAACTCACGGTTTCGGTTTCTCCATCCACTAAAAAGGTGTAGGCAACTCGGTGGGGTTCATGGATGGCCCGACCCTTTAAAATTTCGATTAACGTTGCTGCATCAAACGGATGTTGGAAAGCAGTCATTCAGTCTTAATGATTGAGTTAGTTAATGTGGAAAAAAATTTTACTGTTCCAGGATAATATAACCTATTTCAATCATTTTGCAACACTTTTATTCGCGTGGGCGACGGGGCGACGATGAACCCGGGGACGGGCGATCGCGGACGTTCCGACCTGGGGAGGTTGACAAAGGTGGGATCGAAGTCGTAAGTTTTCGACCCCATTCTCCGCTTTATTGATGGGCCGTTTCCGGCCGGCGATTGCGGTTGAAAATCTCGTCCAAACGCCGGTTCCATTTCTTCTGGTTGGCGGTTCCGTCCCGGACGTAGGGGGAAATGGAAATCAGCCAGATCAACAGGGAATTGATCCACGACAATGGCAACCCCAGGGGGCGGACGATATCGAGGAACAAAACCACCCGAATGCCGTCGGTTTCGTTCCAGGCTTCGTGGGGAAATGAATCGTCAAAGAGCAGACATTTTCCCTCCTCCCAATGTCGCACTTCATCTTTGACGCGGATGCGACACTTTTCCCGGGGTTCGGGAATTTTCAATCCCAGCAGGCAGCGGATCACACCCTTGAAGGGGCCGCGATGTTCGGGGATGTGCTTTCCGGGCAGTAAAATCGAAAAAAAGGCAGTTTTCAACCCCGGAATACTTTCGATTATACGGGTGGTTTCCGGGCAGCGATCGCAACTTTCCGGGGATTTGACACCGTACCCGTACAGAAAATAAGTTTTCCACAAATTGTCCGTGCTGGTGCTGTAGCCTTGATCCGGCGAAATATCCTGAAAATTGGGCAAATTCTCCTGGTAGGGCAGCAGCCGATCCAATTCTTCCCGAATCAAATGCCAATTCTCCTCCAGCATCGGAACCCACTCAAAATATTCGGGATATTTTTGGGCATCAAAAAAGGGCGTGTTGCCAATTTTAGAAGACTTGGAAATCGCCTTTTCAAAATTCCTTAATATCGGCTCGCCGACTCGATAAATCAAGAAATACCGAAGTCCTTCCCGAATCTTTTTGAACGATAAATCGCGCATCAATTTGACATCTCCTCACTCCGAAATGATTGGGGCTGGCGACCCAAAATCGAACTCCATTTTATCATATTACCCGACAATTATATCGCATCTGCCCGAAGATTGATTTCGAGAAAAGGGGGGCGATCGCATCTCCCCAATTCCGGCGACTCTAAACCTGAGAAGACGCCATATCCTCCCGGCGCACCAGATCCGAAATATTGCTCTCCTCGGACGCATCATATTGCCACCGCCCCACGACATCCAAAGTCCCCTCCAAAAACCGACGCCGGCACATCTGGCGCTGCACCTTGCCGCTGGTGGTTTTGGGCAAACTCCCCGTCTTCAACAACACCACCGCGTAGACATCCGCCAGGTGACGATCCGCGATCGCCTTGCGGATGGCCGCGATCGCCCCTTCCACGTCCGGCTTCCGCAGAAACCGCCGTTCCACCTCCTGGGCAATCACCAACCGTTCCTCCCCCTCCACCTCGATCGCGAAGGCCGCCCCGCAACCCGGGCGCAGGGCCGGATGGCAGGCCTCCACCGTCTGCTCGATGTGCTGGGGATAGTGGTTGCGGCCCCAGAGGATCATCATTTCCTTGATCCGGCCCGTGATGAACAACTCGCCATTTCGGATAAATCCCAGATCCCCCGTCCGCAGAAACGGCCCGCGATCGCCCAATTTCCCCCCGAACGTCCGCTCCGTATCCTCCGGCCGATTCCAGTAGCCCAAACCCACCCCGGCGCCGCGCACCCAAATTTCCCCCACTTCCCCCTCGCCGAGGGGTTGCAGGGTGTCCGGGTCGGCGATCGCGATCTCGTCCCCCAACCAACCCCGGCCGCACCCCACCACCGCCTTAGCCTTGGGGTGATCAGAAGCCACCGGCAGGGCGCGATTTTCCTCCAACGCCGCGCCGTCGAACGTTTCCACAATCGGGGCGTCCGCCTTCGAGCCCCCGGAAATAAATAACGTCGTCTCCGCCATACCGTAACAGGGATAAAACGCCTCCCGACGGAAACCGCAGGGGGCGAAGGTTTGTGCAAATCGATCTAGGGTTTCGGCGCGGATGGGTTCCGCTCCGGAAAACGCCACCTCCCAACTGCTCAAATCCAGGCGATCGCGATCGGAAGCTTTCGCCTGCCGCCACAGCAAGTCATAGGCGAAATTCGGCCCGCCGCTGGTGGTGGCCTTGTAGCGGGAAACCGCCTCCAGCCAGCGCATCGGTTTCTGAATCAGGGCCACCGGCGACATCAGCGTAACCGGAAACGCGCCGTAGAGGGGTTGGACGACTCCGCCGATGAGTCCCATATCGTGGAACAGCGGCAGCCAGATCAGGCCCCGGCTGTTTTCGGTATGTTCAAAACAGTTGTAGATAATGGCGGAATTGTGGAGGACGTTGCCGTGCGTCACCATCACCCCCTTGGGGGTTCCCGTCGAGCCGGAGGTGTACTGGAGGAAGGCGAGGGTATCAGTTTGGATGTCGGGGGGCGTCCAGTCGGCGGCAGAATTGGGGGAGAGGGCGTCCGTGGCGATCCAGGGGATGTTTTCGAGGGAACCCGTCAATTGCGGCTGTTTTTGCAACAATCCCCGCAGGTGGGAGAGCAGGCCCCGGGTGGTGAGGGCGATTTCGGCTTCCGAAGATTGCAGGCGGGCGACGGTTTTTTCCAGTCCTGCAGCCGATCGCGGCGGGTTATCGGTGACGGCGACGACGCCGGCGTAGAGACAGCCGAAAAAGGCGGCGATGAATTCCAACCCGGCCGTGTAGGGGTAGACGACGAGGACGCGGGAACCGGGGGAGACGCGGGCTCTCAGGTGGGCGGCGATCGCCCTGGCCTGCCGGTCTAGTTCCCCGTAAGTCAACCGCCCCGACTCAGTTTCCCCGTCGGCCAAAAACGTATAGGCCAAGCGATCGCCTATTGTTTCGGCGCGATCGCGCAACAGGTCCACGAGTGTCGCATACTGAGTCATCTGGGTCGGCATCTGGCAATCCCTCAACAAAAAATCACACCTGAACCTTGTCCGGGCCGGTTCGTAAAGATTCCCGACCGGCAGGTATTTGTTCCCAACGAGCGCCGGGTACGACTGTACTTATACACCATTTGCCAGCCAAACCGGGAAGAATGAGGCGATCGGCTGTGGGGGCCACCGTCCCCGGTTCCCAGATCCGATTGCCGATCCCCGGTTGCCAGTCCAATAGTCCGGTAGTCCGGTAGGGTGGGTTAGGCGGCTGAAACCCAGGCTGTGATGGCAATCTAGCAATCCGCCGTAACCCACCGTTTAAGGTGT
>NZ_JAJENU010000284.1:0-349 GCF_035615495.1 Lyngbya sp. CCY1209
TGTTGGCAGTTGATATAGCAACTCCCAATCCTATGCGAGAGGATTTGTGCTATTAGCTTGGGAATGATTCCCAAGCGGTTCATCACCCGCCTTGAAATGAATTTCAAGGCTAATAGCAAAAGTCCACTCAAGTGGACTGGGGAGCGACAATTGTTATCAACTCCCAATCCTATGCGAGAGGATTTGTGCTATTAGCTTGGGAATTGATTCCCAAGCGGTTCATCACCCGCCTTGAAATGAATTTCAAGGCTAATAGCACCAGTCCACACTGCCGTGGACTCAGTTGTTGGCAGTTGATATAGCAACTCCCAATCCTATGCGAGAGGATTTGTGCTATTAGCTTGGGAAT
>NZ_JAJENU010000285.1:0-305 GCF_035615495.1 Lyngbya sp. CCY1209
CCCTAGGATTGAAGCGGGGAACGGAAGGCGATGAGGGAGAATCTGCTCCCAATAACTCGACCACTGCCAACCATCTACGACTAACCGAAAGGTGAATATCCGCCATGAACCCTCGTAAATATTGGGTATCGAAAACAGGTTGATTACGGTGCTGCTCGAACGAGCAAATGGAAAAGTGGAAGCTTGTTTGTACTATCCACACAGACCCTTAAAAGTACACCGGGGGAGAGGATGAGTCTAAGGATGGAATACCCATACAGATGGAACGAATTAACCCCATACTGGCTCTTGTCCAATGGTCGATT
>NZ_JAJENU010000286.1:0-207 GCF_035615495.1 Lyngbya sp. CCY1209
GCAATGTGAAATGATTGGTGAAAAATTGATCGACTCAAAGCCCCCAGTATTGGGGGTTTGGGGGCCAGACAATTTTATAAATGGTTTCCGATTGCTATATATAGCAGTGTGAAATGATTCGTGAAAATTCGATCGACTCAAAGCCCCCAGTATTGGGGGTTTGGGGGCCAGACAATTTTACAAATGGTTTCCGATTGCTATATATAG
>NZ_JAJENU010000287.1:0-654 GCF_035615495.1 Lyngbya sp. CCY1209
GTAAGGCTTTCACCCCCTCGGGTGAATATAAGGGGCGCACCCCTGACCAGCCTTATAACTGTCTGTATGTTCCTAAAATTGGTATCACATTGATACTAAATGAGGTCGGAACTCTCAGGGTCAAGGAAAATCAATGATACAAATTTCTTATATAAGAAATAAGTAAAACTGATAATCCGAGAGAGGAGGCGGTAGCCACCCCCAGTTTTGGGATTCACAACTCCAGGACTGAAGCGGGGAACGGAAGGCGATGAGGGAGAATCTGCTCTCAATAACTCGACCACTGCCAATCATCTATGACTAACCGAAAGGTAAACATCTGCCATGAACCCTCGAAAGAATTTGGTATCGAAAACAGGTTGATTACGGTGCTGCTCGAATGAGCAAGTGGAAAAGTGGAAGCTTTACACCGCTATCCACACAGACCTTTAAAAGTACACCGGGGGAGAGGATGAGTCTAAGGATGGAATACCCATACGGATGGAACGAATTAACCCCATACTGGCTCTTGTCCAATGGTCGATTAGACAAGTAGTGAAGGCAACAGCCAAAAGTGTAAGCGCAAGCCATATGGGGGTGAGATGTGACCAGAAGCCAAAGCTCGGATGTAATGTTCGAGATATGCAGACGGGTCACGGTTCAGACGTAAGATGG
>NZ_JAJENU010000288.1:0-3618 GCF_035615495.1 Lyngbya sp. CCY1209
TTCACATTGTTAGCAATCGGAAACTATTGGTAAATCGTCGCGCCCCCAAACCCCCAATTCTGGGGGCTTTGAGTGGAACGATTTTTTTCCGGAATCATTTCACATTGTTATACTTGATTGAGTCCACTTGAGTGGACTTTTGCTATTAGCCTTGAAATTTATTTCAAGGCGGTTGGCTGGGCGACAAGACCAGTTCAAACCCGATCCGACCATTTTTCCAAAGCCAAATCCAGCAGGGATTCTAGAGAGCGATCGTAATTTTCAACTTGAGACGAAAATTTTATATTCGTTTCTATTTCCCACATTTTATTATTCATTTTTTCAAGCTCTATTTCTTCATATAATAGCGCTTTATTTTTTCTCGCATCATTGCGGATTCTACGAGCCTCTCTAAAATATTTTTCGCCCATAACTTTTGTGACTGGCAATGAAATGCGATACAATTTGTTTCCAATATACCCATCCCAATGAAACCCCCCATATGTTCCTCGATCACCTTTTTGAATTGCATCAATTATCCTTTGTATATTTCTCTTGGCTCGATTAATTTCCGTTCCCACGCCCCGGGATACATAACCCTCAATCAAAGCGCGATCCTGCCAGTCCGTCCAAATCCTCGCCCGACCGATTCTCGGACTCTCGCCCATTTTGTAGGGTATCCAGAGAAACAATATAATTTCATCCTTGTACGCCATAAACTCGGCGCAAAACTTACTATTCTTGGCCGTTCCATTTCCATATTTTATGCTGTTCGCCGATGCGATCTCCTGCATCCGGTTATCAAATAATAAAAGTTTCTCCCGAATTTCCAATATCTTTTGCTGCTGGCTGGGTTCGCACTTATTCAGAAGCTTGGCGAGGGCGGGCGGTATGGGAGGTAAATCTAAATCCGTTTTGGGTTTTTGATACGGGATTTTGACTTGTGAAACGGTGTCGCTGTCAACATCTCGCAGGCGGAGATAGAATTTATCTCGACTTTCAATAACTGAAAATTCTAAAAACTGAAAATCGAGGGTGTGATATTTTTTGTCCGTGAAATTATCGCGGTGGAAGCTGGGGGCGATCGCGATCAATTGCACGGGTTTGTCATAATCCACGCGATCGCCAAACGGTTTGTCCTCCAACAGGGCATCATAATAACGGGTCAATTGTTGGACGATGCCCCGATCTTCCGCATTCTTCAACTCCAACACGAACAATTTTTTGCGATCGCCCACCGCCAAGATGTCGCATCGTTGACTTTCGACGTTGTATTGTTGTGCCAAAGGCGTGATGTCAAATAATTGTCCTAAATTTTGATATAAAAAATTTTCCAGGGCTTCTTCATTGACAAAGCCCCACTCGCTCCCATTTTTCTGCAATAGATGTCCGTCAAACATACCCGATCGATAACTCAATGGCGATTGTTGTTGCGCTTTAGCCCCGGAAGCGCTAAAGCGCAACAACGGAGGGTTTTGATGGCTGTTGTTGGGCTTGAGTCCTAAAATGACTGAATCGGGTTTTTGGGATTTCCACAAAAAAGCGATCGCCTCCCTTGCTTTTCCATCCATCTCGATCCATCATAATAGATAGAAAAAGCGGTAAGATAGCCAAGGTATAGCGCTGTATGCTCTGTGTTGACAGTTTCATTCGAGGGAAAAACCTTACAACCCTGATGACAAAGCGGTTTCTATTCCCCACACCCCACACCCCACACCCCACACCCTGCGCGCAGCGCCATATCTCCCAAACTCGATGAAATTTAATCCGCTGGAATAGCATCTGATGACACTCGAAAAACCGCTCGGTTCTGTAATTCAAGGTTCCTTGACGAAAGGGTTGGAGGTGCGGCTGCACCCGGATGTTTCCGTCGAGGAAATGCGCGTCGGGAAATTCCTGGTGGTGCGCGGGGTGCGATCGCACTTTTTCTGTCTCCTCACGGACGTTTCCCTCGGCACCGCCAGCGCCCGCATTCTCAGCAACCCCCCCCGTCCGGAAGATGACTTCCTGCAAGCCGTTTTAGCCGGAAACAGCACCTACGGAACTATTGAATTGAGTCCGATGTTGATGCTGAATCGGGAGGTGTCGGAATTTCACAACGCCGAACCGAAACGAAACGGCAACGGCGCCGCCTCCTTCCAAGCCAACACCAACGCGGCGGACTTTGAACTGCTGCCGGTGAAAACCATCCCCTCCCACTTCTCCCAGGTTTACGAAGCCAGCGAACGGGATTTTCGGATTATTTTCGGTTGGGAGGATGACCCCCAGCGGCGCAATTTTGCGATCGGAGAACCCATCGATATGCCGGTTCCGGTGTGTCTGGACCTCGATCGCTTCGTCGAACGCAGCAACGGCATTTTCGGGAAGTCGGGGACGGGAAAATCCTTCCTCACCCGCCTATTATTATCGGGCATTATCCGCAAAAAAGCCGCCGTTAACCTGATTTTCGATATGCACTCGGAATACGGCTGGGAGGCGGTTTCGGAGGGGAAAAAATTCAACACCGTCAAGGGACTGCGACAACTGTTTCCCGGACAGGTGGAGGTTTACACCCTCGATCCCGAATCCACCCGCCGCCGGGGGATTCGCGACGCCCAGGAATTGTATTTGAGTTACAAACAGATCGAGGTTGAAGATCTGAATTTGGTGCAGCGGGAGTTGAATTTGTCGGAGGCGAGTCTCGATAGTGCCAATATTCTCCGCAGCGAATTTGGGACGGATTGGATCTCGCAATTGCTGGCAATGACGAATGAGGAAATCCAGCTTTTCTGCGACGAACGCCGCGGCCACAAGGGCTCGATCATGTCCCTGCAGCGGAAGTTGATGCGGATGGATAATCTCAAATATATGCGCCCGACTTGTCCGTTTAATTATATCGATCGCATCCTGCAATCCCTCGACGCCGGAAAGCACGTTATCGTTGAGTTCGGTTCCCAGTCGGATATGCTGTCTTATATGCTGGTGACGAATATGATCACCCGCCGCATTCACCAGGCTTATGTGCGGAAGGCGGAGACGTTTTTGGCCTCGAAAAATCCCAGCGATCGCCCTTTACCTTTGGTGATTACAATTGAGGAGGCGCACCGGTTTCTCGATCCGGCGATCGTGCGATCGACGATTTTCGGCACCATCGCCCGAGAAATGCGAAAATATTTTGTCACCCTATTAGTGGTGGATCAGCGTCCGTCCGGGATCGATTCCGAGGTGATGTCCCAAGTCGGAACCCGCATCACGGCACTATTAAATGATGAAAAGGATATCGATGCCATTTTTACCGGGGTTTCGGGCAGTCACAGTTTGCGATCGGTGCTCGCGAAGCTGGACTCGAAGCAGCAGGCGTTGGTGTTGGGACACGCCGTCCCCATGCCGGTGGTGATCCGCACCCGGCCCTACGACGAGACATTTTACCGCGAAATTGGGGCGACGGATTGGCAGGAAATGCCGGACGAGGCGGTATTTGAGGCGGCGACTACCGCCCTGGACGATCTGGGATTTTAATTGGGAAGTCAACGCGGTTTTTGATTCGATGAGATCCGGATGATCCCCCATGATCCCCCTTAAGAAGGGGGACTTTGAGCGCAATTCTCCCCTCTTCCTCCCCCCTTACAAAGGGGGGCCGGGGGGGATCTTCACCTTTTT
>NZ_JAJENU010000289.1:0-611 GCF_035615495.1 Lyngbya sp. CCY1209
ACCCATGCCCGCAGTTGTTGCCAGAGTATGTTATCTAGCTTTCCGAAAATCTCCGAGGAGACTACCCCTGAGTAATACCTTGCCCATCCAGTGATGATGGGGTTGAGTTCCTTAATCAAGGCGGCTTGAGGTGCTGTTTTGTGTTTCTTAAACACCTCTTTCACTTTTTCGATGTGGGCTTTGATTGCTTCCTTATCAGGTTTAATGTGAGTTTTGAAGCCGAGTCGTTTACTGACCTTGCCTCCACTTTTACCTGACCTGTGTTTTCCGACTGGATATTGCCTGATATTGAACCCTAGAAAGTCAAAACCAGGTGAGACCATTTTTCCATTTACTTCAATTTCTTGAAGTGTGTGGCATATTCTTGTCTTTTCTGGTTTGAGTCGGAGTCCAATGGGCTTTAGCCATTCGGAGATAGCAATCTGGCACTGTTCAATGATTTCGAGTTTTGGTGATATGACTACAAAATCATCGGCGTATCTGACAACCGTTGCTTGAACTGTACTATTCTTTTTGGGGAATAGTTTTTCGATATGCCTCACCATTCCATCCAGTGCGATGTTGGCGAGGAGTGGACTTATTACCCCTCCTTGAGGTGTCCCGGCTTTCGT
>NZ_JAJENU010000290.1:0-8310 GCF_035615495.1 Lyngbya sp. CCY1209
TTGGGAATTGATTCCCAAGCGGTTTGGAGATTCAACCGGATTGGATAGAATCAGAAATACCGATTAGGGATTGAAACGATAGAAACCGTTATTGACGCCGCATCAAAATCGCGCCATTTTCGCTGAGTTTAACCTGCCATTCCGGCAACCAATTCAGATAGCGGATGGGACGATCGCTCGGCATATTCATCGTTTGGAAATTCTCCGCCTGTCCCGGTTCGCTGAAAATGCGATCGTCGAACAAAACCAGAGTGCGGATGTGGGGGGGAAGCACGATCGCATCCTCATCCAAATCGTGGGATAAATCCGGCAATTGATAGTTCTGAAAATAGAGATCCATGAGGCGGTAATAATAATCCCGAGTCAGGACGACGGTAGTTTCCGGGGGGAAGCGATCGCGGACAAATTCGATCCGTTCTCCCACATCCAAATTGAACCGTCGCAACTCTCCGGCAGTCGGCATTCCAGGGGGACCAAAAAGGAAAAATAACCCGTTCAAACCAACAATCGCGGCGGTGACAATTGCCCAGGCTTGGCGGTGATACTTCGAGAGGCGATCGCCCCACCAAACCATCGTCAACCCCCCCATAATCAGAACCGCAGGCATGATGGTAAACGTCTGGGGTTTGCGGCGGAGGTGAACCAAAGAAAAATACAACAATCCCGGAATTAAAGCGGCAAATGAACTCTGAATTTTCCAATCCCGGCGAATCAAATACCCGATCGCCGTGCGATCGCGCACCAACATCCAAAACATGGGAATAATCGCCAATCCCACCACCCGAAAATAAGCCTTCATCAATACCATCACATTGTCGAACACCTCCCCCAAGGAATCCGCATCCTGGCGGGTGGTGTGCACGGGTAGCCAATTTTGCACCAACTCCCAATAACTTTGCCATCCCCCCGCACTGGCAATTAACGGAACGAACCACAACGCCACCGCCAGCCAACCGACTCCAAAGGCTAAAATCACCTGAAAAAAGGTAAACGAATTTTGACTATCAGTTTTGCGGGAACGCCGCCACCCGAAAAACACCGCAACCAAAGCGAGGGGAAGCAAGAAAAAGGGCGTGCTGGGACGAATTCCGCCCGCCAAACCCATCAATATCGCCAAACTAAATAGGGCACGGCGATCGCCCAATCCCGTATAATAGGCAGCAAGATAAATCAGCACCACCCAGCAAAATTCCAAGGCGTGGGAAAACGCCGTTTCGCCGTAGTACCAAAACAGGGGACTGGTGAGGGCGAGTAACGATACACTCCAGCCAACCCGGCGATTGTACCAAGCATTTCCCAACAGAAACAAAGCGGCAACCGTCACCCCCGAGGCGACAATATTGACGGCAACCAAACTCAGCGTCGGATCGTCGATAAACAGGTTAAAAAACCTCGCCATCCAGATAAAAATGATAAACATCCCCGGCATCTGCGGCTGGTTTCGACTGACGTCAAACTCGCGAACCGCCATCGCGAAATGTCCCTCGTCCCCCTCCGGAAATTGGGTGTGGAAGGGGAGGCGAGTCAGTATCGTGAGGGCAAATAGTGCGATCGCGATCGCGGAATCTTTCCAGATGCGATCGCCACTGGCGGACGGTTTGGCGGTTTCTGCGGGACTCAAACTCATGGACAATTTTGGCGACACCCGACGAACTGAATAGCAGTATACCTTGTTCTCGTAACACAAGCTTCCAGCTTGTTTGTGACAGGCAGGATGCCTGTGCTACGGCTTATATACAAAAGAATCTGGATCGTAACTGGCTGGTTTGTGACAGGCAGGATGCCTGTGCTACTATTCTGAAATTTGCCAAATTCCCCAATTCTCGACGGTATCGACGGGGGTTCCGGGGAGCTCGGGGTGCCAGTCAGTGCGAGTGAGGATATAATCAGCTTGGAAACTTTGGGCGATCGCGACTAATTCCGAACCCGACTTTTGGCGGTAGCGATCATCTAAATCGGCGGCAGAAGCATCGACGGTTCCGGTTATTTTTTTCATCCGATCTTCCCATTCCAATATACCGCGATCGGTGAAAGGAAAACTTTTGAACGACCACACCACGGAACGCTGGGAATAGAAGCGAAAATCTTCATCAGACGGGGGAACTAAAACGAGGGCATCTTGGGGACTCTGTTGCCGGAACCGTTCGCCTAAAATTGCCACGGGTTCGTCCGGTTTCGCGACAATTTTTAGGCGATTCGGCATCCAGGAGGCGCCTACAATTATCAAAATTGACAATAGGGCGACTTTCAATAATTTCGGAAACCGGGGAAGGGGTGCGATCGCGGGAAAAAATAGTGTCCCAAACAGAAACAGATCGTAATGATAGTTTAACAGGAAAGTCAGCAGCAGTAAAAAGATGGAGCCATAATCGATCCAATTGAGTTTCTGGGAGGGTATTTGGATGCGTTGTATTGATGCGACAAATAGCAGCGTGAAGATCGCACCGAAGTAGGAACAGAGGAGAATTGACAAAATCAGCATTAAAATAACGATTGAAAAATAGATCCACCGATTTTTAAGTTTGGATAGATAACGGGGGTATAACCAGAGTGTTATGGTGGCGATCGCCAACAAAATCCCGCTATTTTTAATAACGGTAAGGGCGATTAATAGACATCCCAAGGGCAGATTGCCACTCCGGTAAGATTGACTAACCCAAGCCGCGATCGCCATTAAAACCACCAGTTGAATAAAAGGTGTCGTCCTCGCCAGTTGCAGTTTCGCGAAGGTGGCGATCGGGATGATTTCGACGAACACATACCCCAGCAGCAACCCTCCCAAAGCGGCGATAAAAATAACTCGCAGTTTGAATTTATCTTTGGATGTAAAAACCGATGAAATTGAGATTAGAATCCATCCGGAAACTGCGAACCCGATCCAATTGATCCACCCCCGCGATCCGAATAATCCAAATTTAGAATAAATGACGTGGTGGGGGTGGCGAATGTAACCGTAAAGCTCGATAAACTGTCCGTCGTCCATCAGCTCACTTCCCGTCCCTCCGGTGAGTTTCATGGGCAGGTAGACACCGGCGGCGAAAAGGGTTAATAATAGAAAGGCGATTAGTGGGGATTTGTAGGCTGATGAGATCCCCCTAAATCCCCCTTGAGAAGGGGGACTTTCGCTCCCCCTAAATCCCCCTTGGGAAGGGGGAGTTTCGCTCCCCCTCAATCCCCCTTGGTAAGGGGGAGTTTCCATCCCCCTAAATCCCCCTTGGTAAGGGGGAGTTTCCATCCCCCTAAATCCCCCTTGGGAAGGGGGAGTTTCCATCCCCCTAAATCCCCCTTGGTAAGGGGGAGTTTCCATCCCCCTAAATCCCCCTTGGTAAGGGGGACTTTGAATTGGGCGTTCTTGCCGATCAACGTGAGAGCTTCTATAAACTTCTAAAATGGCGAGGGGGGCGAATAATATCCCCGGGAGGACGCCGACCAAAAATTGTAGGAGGCAGGCACAGCCGAATAGAGTATATCCGAAAATCCAGCGACTCTTAAAACAGTGATAAATTCCCCAGATTGAAACAGCGATCGCAAACGTTGCCGGAATGGGTTCAGTGCGGAATAAATCGGTAAAACCGATGGTGCCGTTGGCGGCGGTTAAGCCCAGAAATGCCAGGGTTGAAGCCGCCATGACATTCCGGCACAAAATGCGGGCGATCGCAGACAAACCCAGGACGAATGCGGCCAGTGCGATGAGATAATAAATGAATGTAATCGCCGAAATATTCAATCCCAGCCTTGACAAAACTTCAATTAAATGATAATAATAAAATCGCGGGTTGAATTGCACCATTTCCCGAACGTAAAAATCCCGGGGATAGAGGGTCGGGTCGAGGAGGAATTCGACGGCTGGGAGTTGGTTGCGGAGGTTGGCGGATGCGAATTCGTATCCGTAGAAAATGATCGTCCCCAACAGCACGAAAACCGCGATCGCGGTTCGCCTTAACCCCGTCAACCCAGATTCGGCATCCATAGAAAGTCAGATATGGCTCGGACAGAACTCACTGTAGCCGAGTCCGTCCCGAACTGCCAAGGAACAAATTGGGACCCACCGTCATCTGTAAAAATACCGAGCGATCGCGCCCCGACACGGCCTTTCTATTCCGACCTGCCATTCCAGAATTTGGCGAGAGTCAAAAAAGCTGCCGATCGCCCGGACCGACAGCCTCAAACATACTCCATTCTACCGATTGTAGAATCCCAAGTTCATGGACTCAAAAGTTCCCGGTTTTGCTCCCTAAGTCCCCAAAAAATTACATTTTCCCCTTCCCAGAAGCCCCATTCCGCTCGATTTCTTAAAATTTTCTGCGGGCCACCCTACGCCCCCCGACGCCTCAAATTCCCACCCAAACAGAGATCGGCTGCCATTGCCGAGGCGAATCGTTATGATATATATGTTGAAAAATCTTAATCTTTATTTACAATATGCGATCGTCCCGATTCGGCACCGCCGAGATCAAAGCATTCATCAAGGAAAATATATTCTTCGGGAACGACCCCAGCCCGGAACTGGTCGCCATCCTGACAGTCTACTTCGTCCAGGGAATCCTGGGGTTAGCCCGCCTCGCCGTCAGCTTCTTCCTCAAAGATGACCTGGGGATGAGTCCGGCCGAAACCGCCGCCCTGACTGGGATCGCCTCCCTCCCCTGGGTGGTCAAACCCCTGTTCGGGTTCCTCTCCGACGGGTTGCCCATTTTCGGATACCGCCGCCGACCCTATCTGATTCTATCGGGTCTTCTGGGGGCGCTCTCCTGGGTGGCGATGGCCACCGTCGTCAGCAACCCCGTCACGGCCGGGATCGCGATCGCCCTGAGTTCCCTCTCCGTCGCCGTCAGCGACGTGATCGTAGACTCCCTGGTAGTGGAGCGGGCCCGAAACGAGTCCATCGGCAACATCGGTTCCCTCCAGTCCCTCTGCTGGGCCACCTCCGCCATCGGGGGACTGATCACCGCCTATCTGAGCGGCTACCTCCTGGAAGCCTTCAACTCCCAAACCGTATTCCTGATCACCGCCACCTTTCCCCTGCTGGTATCCGCCATCGCCGGAGCGATCGCGGAAAATCGGATAACCGACGCCTCCAACTGGGAAATCGTCAAAGATCAGGTCAGACAACTGCGGGGGGCCATCACCCAAAAATCCATCTGGCTGCCCACCGCCTTCGTGTTCCTGTGGCAAGCCACCCCCTCCGGCGACTCCGCCTTTTTCTACTTCAGCACCAACGAACTCGGGTTCCAACCCGAATTTCTGGGGCGGGTCCGCCTCGTCACCAGCATCGCCGCCCTGATCGGGATCTGGCTGTTCCAGCGATTCTTCAAATCCGTCCCCTTCCGGAAAATCTTCCTGGGTTCGACCATCATTTCCGCCGTCCTCGGCATGAGCGTCCTGCTGCTCGTCACCCACGCCAACCGGGCCCTCGGCATCGATGACCGCTGGTTCAGCCTCGGGGACAGCCTGATCCTCACCGTCGCCGGAGAGATCGCCTATATGCCCGTGCTCGTCCTCGCCGCCCGCCTCTGTCCCCCCGGAGTAGAAGCGACCCTGTTCGCCCTGCTGATGTCCATTTCCAACCTCGCCCGACTCCTCTCCCACGAGTCCGGCGCCCTGCTGACGCACCTGTTGGGAGTCACCGAAACGAATTTCGATAACCTGTGGCTGCTGCTGACGATCACCAACCTCAGCACCCTTTTGCCCCTCCCCCTGATCCACTGGCTGCCCCAGGTCAGCGCCCGAGGGGAAGAAGAGTCCCCCGAGTCCCCCGACGGCGAACCCGAATCCCTAAATCCGGAATTGGTTCCGGAATTAGTGTCCGATTAGTTATTTTTCAGTCTCAACCATGCAAAATTTGACCTCCAAACCCTCCAAAACCGAACGGCCCTACGATCCCGAAGATTGGAAGCGGGGCTATGGGTCCCAACCGAATGAATACGATTATGCGATCGCCGACATCGACGGAACCATCCCCCCCGATCTCGAAGGGACCCTGTTCCGCAACGGCCCCGGCCTTTTAGATATCGGCGGTCTGCCCATCCACCACCCCTTCGACGGGGACGGCATGATCTCCGCGATCGCCTTCCGGGACGGACGGGCCCACTACCGCAACCGCTACGTCCGCACCCCGGGCTATTTAGAAGAACAAAAAGCCCAGACCATCCGCTATCGGGGCGTATTCGGCACCCAAAAACCGGGGGGATGGCTGGCCAACGCCTTCGACCTGCGAACCAAAAATATTGCCAATACTCAGGTCATTTACTGGGGCGGCAAACTCCTGGCCCTGTGGGAAGCCGCCCAACCCCACCGCCTCGACCCGGAAACCCTGGAAACCCTCGGCATTGACGATCTCGGCGGCATCCTCGAACCGGGGGAAGCCTTCGCCGCCCACCCCCGCATCGACCCCCGTTCTCAATTCAATGGCGGCGAACCCAGTTTGGTGAATTTTGCCATCAAACCGGGACTCTCGACGACAATTACAATCTACGAACTTGCCCCCGACGGCGGACTGGTTCACAAACATGACCATTCGGTGCCCGGTTTCGCCTTCATCCACGATTTTGCCATTACCCCCAATTACTGCATCTTTTTGCAAAATCCCGTCCGCTTCAATCCCCTACCGTATCTGTTCGGACTCTGCGGGGCGGGCCAGTGCATCAATTTTCAACCAAACGAACCCACCCGGGCGATCGTGATTCCCCGCGACCCGAAGCGGCGATCGCACAAAAAAGTGCTCGAAATCGAATCCGGGTTCGTCTTCCACCACGTCAACGCCTTTGAAACGGGGGACGAAATCTATCTCGACTCCATCTGTTACGAATCCTTACCGGGCGTTGACCCCCAGGCGAATTTCCGCGATACTGATTTTACGGTTCTCGAACCGGGTCAACTGTGGCGGTTCAACCTCAACTTAACCACGGGGGAAGTTAAACGCCAAATGGTCGAATCCCGGTGTTGCGAGTTCCCCACAATCCACCCCGATCGCATGGGCCGTTCCTACCGATATTTATACCTCGGCGCGGCGCACCAGCCCGAGGGAAATGCGCCCCTGCAGGGGGTTTTGAAGGTGGATCTCGAAACCGGCGATCGCCAACTTTGGAGCGCGGCACCCCGGGGATTTGCCGGGGAACCCGTGTTCGTCCCCCGCCCGGACGGGAATTCGGAGGATGACGGCTGGGTGTTGATGTTGGTTTACAATAGCGAAACCCACCAGTCCGATGTCGTCATTTTGGATGGCAAGGACGTGAATCAAGGCCCCGTCGCCCGGTTGCACCTCAAACACCATATCCCCTACGGATTGCACGGAACCTTCGCGAAACTTTAAGTTTTAATAAGTTTTCAGTTGTCTCCGCCGACAAAAATTCCGCGCTTTCCCACGGGTTGGGGGCGCGGAATTTTGATGGGAAAAGCTTGCACAGTCGCGGCGATTGTTGACACTCTCCGCGAAGACAGCGACGGAGATTCTTCCTACTTATCTTGAGGTGAACTTTGCCTAATCGAACTCTCGCCTTAGCTCTATTGTTAGAGCCCTTCTGCTTGTGGCTGACTCTTCTCTGAACCCGCTTCAGCTTCGCCTCTCCCAGTCTGTAAAACCGGGGGTTCTCGACCTTGCCGCCCAGCGAATCAGTGTAGAAGTTCTCAAGGCCCACATCCAAGCCGATGGCACTGTGAGTGGGCCGAACCTCTTCACGTCGCTCGACCTGAACACAGAACTGAACATAGTAGCCGTCAGATCTTTTGATCAGCCTGACCCGCTTGATCTGTTCTTTCGAGTAGAAATTGAGATGGCGAGTTCCCTTGAGCTTTAACTTGCCGATTCCCAGCTTGTCAGTGAAAGCAATCGACTGGCGATTATCGGCCAGCTTCCAACTTTGGGTTTTGTACTCGATTGAGCGATTATCCTTCTGGAATTGTGGATACCCTTTTCTGCCAGGGACTTTCTTTTTACAGTTGTCGTAGAAGCGAGAGATAGCCGTCCATGCCCGATCTGCTGATGCCTGTCTAGACATAGCGTTGAGCTTTTCGGCAAACGGAAACTCTTTGGCCAGTACGGCACTATATTTGCT
This sequence comes from Lyngbya sp. CCY1209, assembly GCF_035615495.1. Lineage (GTDB taxonomy): Bacteria > Cyanobacteriota > Cyanobacteriia > Cyanobacteriales > Microcoleaceae > Limnospira. The sequence goes on from NZ_JAJENU010000290.1 coordinate 8,052, forward strand.
GAGGTCATACTTCCCGGTCTTGGGGGTGTCCATCCACAGGCGGATGCACTTATTGCGAATGAACTGGACAACTCGAATGCCCTCGTCAATGGCGGCGAACTGGCTGGGCTTACCGTAAGCCTTGAACTCAAGTACGAGCATAATTCGACCTAATCAACGCATAATGCTAACTTTTTCAGGATATAACGGCAATGCGGCTAAAGCCGCCGTGTCGCTTTTCCACTCCGCTCTAAAGAGACGGAGCTATCAAGCTCCCGAA
>NZ_JAJENU010000291.1:0-302 GCF_035615495.1 Lyngbya sp. CCY1209
AAGGTAAAAGAGGTGATTAGGAATCATAAAACAGCACCTCAAGCCGCCCTGATTAAACATCTCAATCCCATCATCACTGGATGGGCAAGGTACTACTCAGGGGTAGTCTCCAAGGAGATTTTCAATAAGCTAGATAACATACTCTGGCAACAATTACGGGCATGGGTAGTATCAAGATGCGGAAACGCCAAATACAAAACGCTCAGGAAATATTATCGAACAGGAATGGCAAAACTGAGCAACGGGGATGAAAGGAAGGATAAGTGGATATTCCAAACTAAGGATGGTCTACGACTCCAAAA
>NZ_JAJENU010000292.1:0-374 GCF_035615495.1 Lyngbya sp. CCY1209
TTCAACATCAGGCAATATCCTGCCGGAAAACACGTTTCCGGAAAAAGCGGGGGAAGGAGCAGTAAATTATTAGGCTTTGTAACCCACGTCAAACCGAATAAAAAAGCAATCAAAGCCCACATCGAAAAGGTGAAAGAGGTGATTAGGAATCATAAAACAGCACCTCAAGCCGCCCTGATTAAACATCTTAATCCCATCATCACTGGATGGGCAAGGTATTACTCAGGGGTAGTCTCCAAGGAGATTTTCAACAAGCTAGACCATATACTCTGGCAACAACTGCGGGCATGGGTAGTATCACGATGCGGAATTGCCAATTACAAAACGCTCAGAAAATACTACCGAACAGGTATGACAAAATTGAGCAACGGGGA
>NZ_JAJENU010000293.1:0-20292 GCF_035615495.1 Lyngbya sp. CCY1209
GGAGGATAATGTCAATATCTTATCGGAATTGGCGCCACCCTGTCAACCCTTCGGCAAAATTTTTTTCGAGCCCAATTGTTGCTCAAAACCCCCTCTAACTTCCCCTTGGTAAAGGGCAGGATCAATCCTCCGTGTCCTCTGTGCCTCTGTGGTAAAAATTCCCCAACAATTCCGCCAACTCACAAAACCCCTCAACTTCCGCCTTGGATGTCACATAAGCCGGTTGATATTGTAGGCGATCGCAATAATCCAAAATATTAGCCACTCCCACCGAATGAGGAAACTGATTCCCATCAAATAAAGACTCGTCGTTGGGGGAGTCGCCGACGGTGACAACCTGTCCAATTTCCAAGTCCGAAAAATAGCGAGAAAGCACCCGTCGCAACCCCGTCGCCTTATCCTGAAACGGCGGTTTAATGTGACATTGAACGGTACTGTAAGTGAATCCCCAGCCGCCGCGATCGCACAAATTCGCCAACATTTCCAACTGCGATCGCCCCAACCCCGCCACATCAAACGTCCAGTCCGTGATCCGGAAGCGGTTGTCCGTGGACTCTTGCAAATCGGGAAACTCAGCTTTGAGGAGTTCAAACTGTCCGGACAGTTTTCGCCGGTGTTCGGCGAGATTATCTACTATTGTTAATAACTCCGGATCGTCCTGTTTTCCAGAATAAAATATCCCGCCATTTTCGGCGATCGCCCCCGCCACCGGGAAATAGTGGTGCAACCCCTGCACCCAACCCGCCGATCGCCCCGTAATCAAAACCACCCGCACCCCCGCATCCGCCAACCTTCCGAACGCCGCCAGCAAATCGGGGGTAAACTTCCCGTCGCGGGTGAGAGTCCCATCCACATCCGTCGCCACCAAACGGACGGCTTTCCAAACGGGCACAAATTCCGGATCAAAAATCAAATCGAGGGACATTTTGTTAATGGATAATTGACAATTGATAATTGATAATTTTCCTGACTTTTTACCCTCCTATCAATTGGGATGGATCGAACCGTCCGGCAAGATCGCCCCCGCCAAATTCGCCCCCGTCAACTTCACCATGATGCGATCGCCCGTTCCGACTTTCGCCCCCGTCAGATTCGCCCCCCGCAGGTCCGCCCCGCTCAAATCCGCCCCAATCAGATTGGCTTCCTGGAGGTTCGCATAGCTGAGATCTGCCCGCAAAAAATTAGCCCGAAACAGGTTCGCCCGGTACAGACAGGCGCCGCTCAAATTGACGCCGTGGAGGAAACTGTCCGTCAGGTCCGCGTAACTCAGATCCGCCCCGCTCAGATTCCGCCCCGACAGGTCCCGCTCCTTGAAATTCGCCCCCCGAAAGTCGGCATTGCTCAAATCCGAATAAGACGGACGCTGATAGGGTTGATAGGGCGGCTTCGGCGGCGGTTGATACTCCTGTCGCGGCGGGCGGTGGGGCGGTTTTTGGCGATAATGATAAGATGCACCCGCCCCCGCCGTCTGCCGACGTTGGGCGGTGGCGTACTGGGGCTGAGGTTTCGGTTTGGAAGGGGTTTGGGCGGTTTTTGGCTTGGATTGATTTTTTCGCAACAGCGATCGCAGCTGATCTCTGGCTTGGTTAATTTCCTTGAGCTTTTCTTCCGCCAACTGTCGCAACCGCTGGTTATCTTCGGGAATGCGATCGGGATGCCAGATAAAAGCCAAATCCTTGTAGGCTCGATCTACAACCTCCAGGGAAGCACCGGGTTGCAGTTCGAGTACCCTGTAGCAGTGGTTCAACTCACTTGGCGTCATATCAAGGTTTGTCCGCTAAAAGTTGGCTGGGGTGTCGGGGAATGGGCGATCGTCAGCTTGAATTATTTTAACCCATGCGATCGCCTCCCCCGGGAGGAGATGGCGAGATGAGTGGTAATCGCTATCTGTTGGATACCAAGGGAAACCAAAAAAAGGGCAGATCCTCAGATCCACCCCAAAATTTGTTATCTTGAAATCAATCTCTAACCGATCAAATCCGGCTGTTTGTCCGCCGACTCTTTAAACGCCAACCGCAGGAAAGGCGGCGCCAAGAAAGTGGTCAGAATCACCATCACAATGATCGCCGCCTGCAAGGGCTTGTCCAACGCCCCGCTGGCCGCACCAATACCGGCAAATACCAAGCCAACTTCGCCCCGGGGAATCATGCCCACCCCGATCGCAAACCGGTTGATAGAAGCCTGGCCGAACACCGTCCAACCCGTCACCAACTTGCCCAAAATCGCCACCACAATCAAAAATGCAGCGATGATTAAACCCTGCTGATTTTCCGGTACAACGGGGTTGAGGACGCTCAAATCTACCCGCGCTCCGACGGTGACAAAAAAGATGGGGACCAGGATATCGGCGATGGGCACAACCTCGCGATCGAGTTCTTTGCGCTTGTCCGTTTCATCAAGAACCAACCCGGCCGCGAAGGCTCCCAAAATCGCTTCGAGTTGGATGACGTTCGCCAAAAATGCCATGAAAAAGGCAAAGGTAAAAGCGGGAATCACCAGTTTTCCCCGGGTTTGCAAACGGTCGGCGATCGCGACAAAACTCTTGTTGAAGAATTTACCGAGGAAAATCGAACCCAGCAGAAACGCACTAGCCCCGATCATCAAATAAATGACGTTGAGAATATTCACTTCCCCAGTTTTCGCCAAACTCGCCACCACCGCCAACACGATGATGCCGAGGACGTCATCAATAACCGCCGCCCCGACGATAATTTGACCTTCTTTAGACTTCAAATGTCCCAATTCCGAGAGGACTTTCGACGTGATGCCGATGCTGGTCGCCGTCAGCGCCGCGCCGGCAAAAATTGCGGGGATGGCGGAGACCTTGAAGAAGAACATCAGCCCCACCGTTCCGGCAGCGAAGGGCGCCACAACACCCACCACGGCGACGACCGCAGCCTGGTAGCCGACTTTTTGCAACTCTCGCAAGTCCGACTCCAAACCAATTTCAAACAGCAAAACAATAACCCCGAGTTCCGCCAGGACCGAAATCACCTCGCTCTGGCTTTCAAACACGGAGGCTGCAGCCCGAGGATCGAGACCCGCGATCGCCTGTAGAACCGTCATGAGCAGAGAATCCGCCGCTTGTGCCCCCCCTTCGGGAAATACGATCAAATGCAGTGCAGACGCTCCGACGACAACACCACCAACCAGCTCGCCCAAAACTGGCGGTAAGTCTACGGCCTTCGATAATTCTCCCCCCAATTTGCTGGCGAGATAAATCACGATCAAGGTCAGCAAAACTCCGGCCAAAACGATGGGACCCTGGTCGGCTTCCGTAGCGGTTGCCAGCACGTTGGGGAGCGAAAAGTCGAGAAATATTTGGGGGTGAATTTCAAAAAAATGACTTGGGATGATTGACAACATTAATTGAACCTAGCTTCATTCACATTGAATTCAGATGACCCGTTCGGTGCGAAATCGTCGTCATGGGGAATGGATAGGCAGACACCCTAAAAGGTAAAGGGGATAAAGCAAAATGGCTATTTCGTTTTCCGCTTTATCCCCGCCGTTCCGTCAATTAGGAAAAGGGTGAAAATCACCCTTGAGGGATGTCAATCACCTAACTCATTTGCCCCCAAGCCTCATCGATCGGGGAGGAGCCACCCCAATTCGAGAGAGTTGAGCGATTCCTAAGGGGCACCTGGTCTGCTTTAATTTTACACAAAAAATTCAGGTTTTATTGATCAATTTAAATCAGGATAATTTATCACATACAACATTTCAGATTATTCTAAAATCATCAAATTTTTTTCGTCATATTACCGGAAAAATAATCGCATTTTTTTGACGTGTTTGGTGCCGCCGTATTGGAGGGTATAGCAGTGCGCGCTCGTCTGTTTACAGTTTCCTCAGAGGGACAAACCTTTAAACCTTGATGTCGAGGGAATTTCCCCTCCCTACACCCTACACCCTACACCCTACACCCCCTCTAGCAGCGCTATATTTGAGCGGGCAATCCATCTATAAAACGCCAAAAAGCGAACAACTGGTAGCTGTCCGCTTCTGACTGAGAATCCCGAGTTAATTCAACTCATGATTATTGGGGCAGGCTGGCATCGTCGGGGCGGGTCGAGTAGCGATCGGAGCCAAGTTGGGGATCATCGTGCTGCACGCCCATCGTGGAGGGATTGACCAGAGACACCGCCACTTGCAGGGCTTGAGTCCGGTCCATCATCAGGTGGTGGGGGGGCAGAATTTGGAACACTCCCAACTTCTGCAGGCGTTCCTTGCACTGTCCGGAGGCGCCGACGATGAACACCTGACGTCCGAGGTCCACCGCTTCCTTGATGGCATTTTCCAAAGCCAGGGAGGAAGTCACGCCCAACAGGGGTACATCGCTCAAGTCCAGAATCAGGACATCGTAGCTGTCGATGACCGCGTGTTCGCGAGAGATGGCTTTCGAGACCCCGAAAATCATCGGGCCGCTGAGGTGGAACAGGAGAACGCGGCTGTTGGCTTGCTTGAGGAGTTCTTTCTCTTCCGGGTTGAGGACGATCGCATCATCCGCATCCGTAATCGCCCGGACATCTTTAGACCGCAGGTCGCTCAAACGTTGGATGGTGAGGATGTTGGCGACGAAGACCCCGAGTCCGACCGCCGCAATCAGGTCAACGAAAACGGTCAGGGCGATCACGCCGTACATGATCAGGGCGCCTTTAACGGACACCTTGTGGGCCCGCTTCAAGAATCCCCAGTCGATAATATCAATACCCACTTTCAGGGCGATACCAGCCAGAACCGCCATCGGGATGCTTTCGGTGAGGGGGGCGGCCCAAAGGACGACCACCAAAAGGATCAAGGCGCGGGTGAGGCCGGAGAGGGCCGTGCGGCCGCCGGTTTGGATGTTGACGACGGTCCCCATCGTCGCGCCGGCACCGGCGATACCGCCGAACAGACCGGAGGCCAGGTTTCCGAGTCCCTGACCGATCAACTCTTTGTCGGAGTCGTGTTGGTAACGGGTCAAACTGTCGGAAATAACCGAGGTCAGCAGCGCGTCGATACATCCGAGCATCGCCAGCACCAGGGCATCGATGACCATGGTCTGAATCTGGCCGGCGCTGAAGGTGGGAACTTGAATGGAGGGAAGTCCGGTGGGAATTTCACCGATGCGGCGGATATCGACGCCGGGGAACAGAACCAGCGAGAGAATCGTGACGCCGACCAAAGCGACCAGTTGGGGGGGGAGCAGGCGCTTGAGCTTTCCGGGCATCAACACCAGGATTGCGATGGTGATCAGGCCGAGAGCCGTTTCGGCGGGATTGATGTTCACGATCAGCTCGGGGATGCTCGTCAGCGTCCCGATCACGCCACCTTTGGGGCTGGCTTGCCCCAGGAACGGCCCGATTTGCAGGATGACGAGGATGATCCCGATCCCGGACATGAAGCCGGAGATCACGGTGTAGGGCATCTGGGTGACGTATTTGCCCAGGCGCAGGCTCCCAAAGATAATTTGGAAGACGCCCGCCATCATCACCACCGTGAAAGCCATCGCCATCCCGTTCTCGGGGTTGGCGGCGGTGAGATTCGCGATGATGGCGGTCATGACGACGGTCATCGGACCGGTCGGCTCGGAAATCAGGGTGGGAGTTCCCCCGAACAAGGCGGCGAAGAAACCGACGAGGACGGCTCCGTACAGACCCGCGGCGGGGCCTGCACCGGAAGCCACACCGAAGGCTAGAGCCATGGGCAGGGCAATGATCGCGGCGGTCATGCCGCCGAATATATCTCCTTTGAGATTTCTAAAGTGAATGTAGTTGGTGATTTGCATCAGGTGACGGTTGACAACCCGGTTGTTTTATCGCTCTAAGTCTATAGATATGTTTTTTGCCATTGACTTGCGTCAATTCTACAGGCAAATCCACATTTTGTCTAAATACTTTCTTAAGCTTTCCTGATGATACTCCCCAGTTTTGCTTATGTAAAGTCCGGATGCTCTGCGGGTCGGGGGCGAGAGCCGTACCTCCGATTTGAGAAAATCCACGGCCCGCGCGATCGCATCCCGTCCCTCGGGCAAAATCTTAGCCATCGTCACGAAGCCGTGGATAGTGCCCGGGTAGCGGACGACGGCGGCGGGGACACCTGATCGGCGCAGGGATTCCCCGTAGGCTTCGCCCTCGTCTCGGAGGGGGTCGTATTCGGCCGTTACAATCAGGGCGGGGGGTAAATTCTCATGCGATCGCGCCAATAGAGGAGAAGCGCGGGGATTTTCTCCGTCTTCGGGGGTTTTCAGATATTGCCGCCAAAACCAGATCATTTCCTCCCGGGTCAAGCCATAGCCCCCGGCATTTTGGCGGTAGGACTCGGTTTCAAATCCGTATCGGGTGACGGGGTAGAACAGCAGTTGAGCCGTCAGCGTCGGAAAACCGCGATCGCGGGCTATCAGCGCCACCGCCGCCGCCAAGTTCCCCCCGGCGCTGTCCCCCCCGACACGGATGCGTTGCGGGTCGCCACATATATAAGTGGCGTTTTCCGCGACCCAGCGGGTGGCCTCGTCGGCATCTTCGACGGCGGCGGGAAAGGGATGTTCGGGGGCGAGTCGGTAATCGACAGATACGACGATCGATACAGCCTGGGTCGATCAGGTGTGGCAGAGGCGATCGACGCGATCGAGATCCCCCAAAACCCACCCCCCGCCGTGGAAGTAGACCAATATCGGATGGGGGCGATCGCCGGGGGGGGTGTAGATGCGGAGCTCAATTGCACCCCCCGTCCCGGGAATGCTGCGATTTTCGACCCGGGCGAGGGCGGGGGGATCGGCGCACAGATCCTCGGCCTGGGGGAGAAATTTCCGAGCCCGAACCGCACCCAATTCCGGCAAAGTCGGCAAATTTAAGGCGGCGACGCGATCGAGGTAAGCTCGGGCTTCCGGGTTGAGTGGCATGGGGGGCAGGGAAATGAATTGATAATTGTCAATTATCAATGATCAATTATCAATTCTTCCCCGCATCCCAATTACCGGAACATACTACTGACCGAACTATCTTCGTGAATTCGCCAGATAGTTTCCCCCAGCAAATTCGCGACCGAAAGCACCGTGAGTTGGTCGAATTGCTTCTCCGGCACCGTCGGAATGGTATTGGTGACGATCACCTCTTCAAACACCCCGGCGGACAGGCGGTCGATAGCCGGACCGGAGCAAACCGCGTGGGTGGCGCAGGCGTAAACCTGTCGGGCTCCGACTTCTCGCAGGAGCCGCGCCCCCTCGGTGATCGTCCCGGCCGTGTCAATCATGTCGTCCACCAGCACCGCCGTCTTGCCCTTGACATCGCCGATCACGTTGAGCACCTCCGCCACGTTGTGGGCCTGGCGGCGTTTGTCAATAATTGCGAGGGGGGCGTCGTCGAGTTTTTTCGCGAACGCCCGGGCCCGGGCTACACCGCCCACGTCCGGAGAAACCACCACGAGATCCGAAAGTTGTTTGCTGGCGAGGTAGTCCAAAATGACCGGGGAGCCATAAACGTGGTCGAAGGGAATGTCGAAATAGCCTTGAATTTGAGCCGAATGCAGGTCCATCGCCAGAATTCGGCTCGCTCCCGCCTCCGTAATCAGGTTGGCGGTCAATTTAGCCGTGATGGATTCCCGGCCAGCGGTTTTGCGATCGGCCCGGGCGTAGCCATAATAAGGAATCACGGCCGTAATTTGTCGGGCCGAGGCCCGACGGCAGGCGTCGATCATGATCAGGAGTTCCATCAGGTTGTCGTTGACCGGATGGCAACAGGGTTGGATCAAGTAGACGTCGCAGCCCCGAATCGATTCCTGAATTTGAATGTAAAGTTCTCCATCCGCAAACTGCTTGCGAACCATCGGCCCCAGGTCGATGCCAAGATAGCGGCTCACTTCCGTAGCCAGAGCGACGTTGGCGGACCCTGAAAACAATCGCAATCGGCTGTGATCGGCCATCAATGGCTCGGAGTTGGGTAGGGGTAAAGTAGCAGAACGGATCACGGTATTCCCTCGCAGTTCATTCATGGCAATTTTATCATTTCAGATGGGTGAGAATTGGAGAGAAGACGGGCGACGAAAATCGGGTTTGGCCGTCGTCTCCGATCGCCCCCCCTCCCGACCGGGATTCCTGAGAATCCCGGCGGCAAACAGACTGTATATCGTTTGAGATCCCAAAGGAACCTAAAATCATAGAAAGACTGGTTTTGATCTCAAAGCAATTACAGTCATCAAGCAATGAGATACGAGGAAATCCCCCCGATCTCTCAACATTGCTTAAGTTGCGTTGGCGCAAGTTTGTAGATTAGGAGATCAACTATGAGTTTAATGGATCGCATCGGCGAAGATATCAAGGCGGCAATGAAATCCAAGGACAAGGTTCGCCTGGAAACCGTCCGCGGCATCAAGAAGGTGTTGCTCGAAAAGAAGACCAGTGGCGAGGTGGGGGCGGACGGCACCCTGTCGGAGTCCCAGGAACTCGAGGTTTTGATGCAGCAAGCCAAGCAGCGGCGGGACGCGATCGCCGCCTACCGCCAGGCGGGTCGGGAGGATCTCGCCGCCCAGGAAACCGCCGAACTGGAAATTATCGAAGAATACCTCCCCCGCCAGCTTTCGGAGGCGGAGATCGCCGCGGTGGTGGACGACATCATCGGCCGGGTGGGGGCGAGTTCCCCCAAGGATATGGGCAAGGTCATGGGGCCGGCGATGCAACAACTCAAAGGGCAGGCCGACGGGAAGCTCGTCCAGAAGCTCGTCAAAGAACAGTTGAACGGGTAGCGATCGCCTCGGGGGCACGCGCCCCGTTCGGGATGGGAAACTGGGGGCGCAAATGCCCGGGACGGGGGTCGAGTCGGGCGCGATCTTTTCGACCGAATTGATCGCCTCGCGGCTCGAAAGTCGTGGCGTCGGCGGCGGGTGAAAGGGGAGAAAAAGGCGGGATTTTTACCGGTCTGGAACCCTGACTTCTTCTCCTATTTTCACCCAGATGTGGGTTGACAAAAATCGTTTTTTATGCCTATGATATCAGCTCATTCTGTCGGAAACCCCCGCGATCGCCCGGAGAAGTGCCGCCGTCCCAGGTCTGTCGGGAAAGCCGAAGCCATCGGTTCGATCACTCGAAGCCAAACATTTCGGGCAATTTCAGTTTTTTGGGTGCAATCACCTGTAGTCAATCCGGGGAAAGCCGTCATTTTCGACCGTTTCCCGTCCATCTCCTTTCCATTCACTCTCACCGAATCATCAATTTATGCAACCCGCCATTGCACTGGGAACTGTCTTGCAAAATCGCTACCGCTTGATCGGCATTCTGGGTCGGGGCGGTTTCGGCCTCACCTACCTGGCCGAAGATTTGGGCCGGTTTGACGAACGTTGCGCCCTCAAGGAATTCATTCCCACCGGCACCCAAACCTACGCCCGGGAAAAGTCGAAGGAACTGTTTCGGCGGGAAGCCCAGGTCCTCTACCAAATCAAACACCCGCAAATCCCGCAATTCGGAGCCGTTTTCGAGGAAAATCAGCGGCTATTTTTGGTTCAGGATTACGTGGAAGGGCAGACTTATCACCATCTCCTCAAAGAGCGAAAAAACGCCCCTCCCGGTGGACCCCGCACCTTTTCGGAAGCGGAGGTGCGGACCTTTCTCGGGCAGATGTTGCCCGTCTTAGACCACCTGCACCGCCTGGGCATCATTCACCGGGATATTTCCCCCGACAATATCATTTTGCGGAACCGCGATCGCCTCCCCGTCCTGATCGATTTCGGCGTCGTCCTCGAACAGGCCACCCACATCCAATCCCCCGGCCAGACTGACCCGGCGGCGACGCGGGTGGGGAAACTCGGCTACGCCCCCGCCGAACAGATGCAAACCGGGCACGTCTCCCCCAGCAGCGACCTCTACGCCCTCGCCGTCACCGCGATCGTGCTGCTGACGGGACTCGAACCTCAAGAGTTGATGGACCAGCAGACCTTGACCTGGATGTGGCAACCCTGGGCCGTCGTCTCCCCCGAACTGGCGGTTGTCTTGAACCGGATGCTGAGTCGCCATCCCGGCGATCGCTACCAATCCGCCTCCGACGTCCAAAACGCCCTCCACCCCCCCCCGACAACCCCCCCCACCCCGCCGACTCCCGCCACCGACCTGTCCGAACTCAAAACCCTGGCCGTGGGATCTCCCGTCGCCGTTCGAGTCGGTTCCCACCAGCGGACGAATCCCGCCATCCCCGCCCCCGGCAACGGGTCGTTTTGGGACAATCCCGCCGCCGTCGCGGCCGCCGGTATTGCGGTCGCCCTCCTCGCCGGCTTGGGATCTTGGACCCTGGTGAGCCAGCTCCTCAACTCCACCGTCGGAGAACCCGATCCCCCCCCGACCCTCACCGCTGAACCCTCCCCCGCCCCAACCCCCGCGCCGGAGGTGAGGACGACGCCGACACCGACGCCGACACCGCGATCGCGGCGCAGTCCCAGACCCGCCCCCGAACCGACTCTGACTCCCACCCCCACCCCCGCGCCGGAAGTGTCCAGCCGTCGGTTGGATGTCGCCGTCGGGGAACCCGCCGTCATCGAAGGGGATTTGAAAGCCGGCCAGACCACCCAGTATTTCATTTCCGCCCGGGCCGGACAGCAACTGTATCTGGCCGTCAGCGGCGACGGCCTGCTCTTGACCCTCCTCGGACCTAATCAAAAACCCGTCGATCCCCGCGCTGAAGCGGTTTCCGTCTGGCAAGGGACTTTGCGGGCGGACGGAGACTACGCGATCGTGTTGGAACCTCTGGCGGGACTCCCGGGGACGAACTACACCCTGGAAATGGAATTGATCGATTCCCTGCCGCCCCTTCTCGAACCCTCACCGGAACCCATTCCCTCACCCGCACCAGAACCGGAACCCGCACCGGAACCGGAACCCACACCGGAACCCCTTCCCTCACCCATACCGGAACCCATACCGGAACCGGAACCCATACCGGAACCGGAACCGGAACCCGCGCCCGAACCCGAGACTCCCGAAGCGAATGCCGATCCGAAAGAGTCCCCCAAAACCCCCACGTTCTTCCCCGAATCGGAACCCGAGACGAGTGTGGTTCAAGAGGATGACACCGAGGAGGCGGACAAACAACCGGAGGATTCTTGAATTCAAAGTCAAAATTCCCGATTCCCGATTGAGAAGCCCGGCATCACAGCGATGACGCCGGCTATCAAATGGATTCGTCAGAGGAATCAGCGTCAGAAATTTCCGGGGAGCGAGGGTCTTGACGCCCCGCCGAGCCTGCCAAAACCGTCGGGATGGTGTACGATCGCAAAGAATTCCTACACCCGTTAATACAGCACATGGATGTTTTGCCAATTCAATCGGCCGGAGGGGGCGATCGCGAGACTTCCGGACCATCCGAGAGTCCCGAAATCTCCGTCATCGTACCGATCTACAACGAATTGGAGAGTCTGCCGACATTAATTAATTCCATTCACACCAGTTTGAGTCAACTCGAAATCGACTACGAACTGATTTGCGTGGATGACGGCTCCTGCGACGGGTCTACAGAGGTACTCAGACAACAAATTTTGGCTCATCCCAACCTGCGAGTCGTGGTTCTGCGTCGCAACTACGGCCAGACCCCGGCAATGGCCGCCGGGTTCAAGCAAGCCCGGGGCCGAGTGATTGTCACCTTGGATGGAGATCTCCAAAACGATCCCCTCGATATCCCCCACCTACTCGACGAACTCTCCAAGGGTTACGATGTCGTCAGCGGTTGGCGCCAAAATCGCCAGGACGACTTCTTGACGCGACTCCTCCCCTCCAAAGTGGCTAACTGGCTGATCGGCAAAATCACCGGAGTCCGCCTGCACGACTACGGCTGTTCCCTGAAAGCCTACCGGGCGGAAGTGGTGGCCGACATGAAACTTTACGGGGAATTGCACCGATTTCTCCCCGTTCTGGCTTTCATCGAAGGGGCGCGAGTCACTGAATTGCCCGTCCGCCACCACCCTCGTCGCTACGGTCGCAGCAAGTATGGCCTGGGTCGCACTTTCCGGGTATTGATGGATTTATTGACGATCGCCTTTATTAAAACATTCCTGACCCGACCGATGCACGTTTTTGGCCTGTTGGGTGTTCTGTTACTCATGGTGGGTATCGGGGCGGGAAGCTACCTGAGTTTTATTCGCCTGGTGTTGGGGCAAAGTATCGGCGATCGACCCCTATTGATTTTGGCTGTATTGCTCACGTTGACGGGAATTCAACTGTTCTGCTTCGGGCTACTGGCTGAGTTGTTGATGCGGACCTACCACGAATCCCAAGATCGGCCGATTTATCGGGTGCGGGAGTTAATCGAATCCAAGGAGAGCACACTCAAGTAGTGCGAATCAGGACCCATGACCTCGGGTTCAACTGACTCCCGGTTTTCTATCCCATCTCTTATGGCGCGGCGCGCCAGGTGCGGGGTGTTCGGGCGTGGGATGTAGGGAATTGAAATCACCAATCATCGGGGGTTTCAAGGTTTGTCCTCCCCACCCAACTCTCAACACACGATCGCTCGCTGCTCTATTCTTCCTCAATCTGAAGTTGATTCTTCCCGGGAGATGGGGAAGATTTTGCACATCATGTACTCGGGATGGCCGTCGGAGCTGCGATCGCATTCGCCCGGAGTCGGCGATGTCTGTGCCACGTCCTTCGGGGGGTTGATGCAGATGGCGACCTGTCCCACACCCCCCATCAGGGCGGCCACCCGGTCGCGGATGGTATCGATAATGCCGATCAACTGTTCCCCGGCGAGGACGGTGGGGGCGACGATAAAAAAGGTTTTGACGCCCGTCGGACTCGGCGCCATCCCGAAGCTGCATTCGCCCAACAGGCTCTGGGTGGACTGGTGCAGGGAGTCGTAAAATCGTTCGAGCAGCGCTTTGTAAAAGGATTCGCTTAGGGAGCGATCGTCGAATATGGGTTGGGACAACATATCGAATTTTTTGATATCGGCTTTCAATTTGTGCGTTTCGATCTACTTTAACATTTATTTACAGAGTGCAAGGTTCGCAACAGCACCCCGGTAATGACATCCGAGAACGTTGAAAAACCGCCGCAAAACCGATGGTTTCGGGCCTGTGCCGTTAATCTTCCCGTAGAATATATTGCCGAATTCCGGGCGATCGCACCCGATCTCCGGAATTCTAAAAAGATAATAAACAATATAAGAAAACAATTATTAAATTCAGTTTCTCAATGAGATCAGAATTTGGGAATGGGAAATCGTCCAAAATTTCTCCCCCATTCCCTATTCCCCATTCCCTATTCCCACCCGATCGAAGGGGTGCGGGAACTCGTCCCGAACCCCCCCCAGGATAGATGACCGGAAGTGCCGTTCAGCTTAGGTGGTCACGGGTTGGCGGTCGGCGATCGCGGCTTTTTCCCGCTCTGGTTCTAAAGCAGCGTAGAGGCGGTTGAGGGCGTTGATGTAGGCCTGGGCGGACGCCACGATAATATCCGTGTTGGCCGAGTGGCCGGAAAACACCCGCCCCTCGTGCCGCAGCCGGATCGTCACCTCCCCGATCGCGTCGATCCCCGCCGTCACCGATTGTACGGAAAACTCGATCAACTCATTGGGGACGTTCACCACCCGATTGATCGCCTTGTACACCGCATCCACCGGGCCGGTTCCCGTGGCTGCATCCGTTAACTCCTCGCCCTGGGGCGTTCTCAGGGTCACGGTCGCCGTGGGGCGGGCGTTGTTGCCGCACGACACCTGCACCAACTCCACCCGGAACAGTTCGGGGGTCTGCTGAATTTCGTCGTTGACGATCGCCTCGATGTCCCAGTTGGTGACTTCTTTCTTTTTATCTGCCACATCCTTGAACCGGACAAAAGCTTTATTAATGTCGTCCTCGGACAGATCGAAGCCCAACTCCAGGAGGCGATTTTGGAAGGCGTGGCGGCCCGAATGTTTGCCCAGGACGAGCTGGTTGTCGTTCAGGCCGATGGACTGGGCGTCCATGATCTCGTAGGTCAGCTTGTTCTTGAGAATCCCGTCCTGGTGGATGCCGGACTCGTGGGCGAAGGCGTTGGCCCCGACGATCGCCTTGTTCGGCTGCACCAGCATCCCGGTCAGGTTGGACACCAGGCGGGAGGTTTTGTAAATTTCGCGGGTGTTGATCCGGGTCAGGGGTTCCTCCGACTCAGCCGGACGCCCGAAGAAGGGGTTGTAGAACTGCCGCCGGACGTGGAGGGCCATGACCAGTTCCTCCAAAGCCGCATTTCCGGCCCGTTCGCCGATGCCGTTGATCGTACATTCGAGCTGCCGCGCCCCATTTTTGACCGCTTCCAGGAAGTTGGCGACGGCTAGGCCCAGGTCGTTGTGGCCGTGGACGGAGATGATGGCTTGGTCGATGTTGGGGACGTTTTCTTTGATGCCCCGGATCAGGGCCCCGAATTCGCTGGGGGTGGTGTAGCCCACGGTGTCGGGGATGTTGACGGTGGTGGCCCCAGCCGCGATCGCCCGTTCCAGGACTTCGTAGAGAAATTCGGGGTCGGACCGGGCGGCGTCCTCGGGGGAAAATTCCACGTCGTCCACGAAGGATTTGGCGTGGGCGACCATTTCGCTCGTGATGTCCAGGACTTCCGGGCGGGTCTTTTTCAGCTTGTACTGGAGATGAATATCGGAAGTCGCAATAAAAGTATGAATGCGCTTGCGGACGGCCGGTTTCAGGGCGTTCGCGGCCGCTTCGATGTCCGCCTTCACGGCCCGGGCGAGGCTGCAAATGGTGGGTCCATCTTCGGTACCGACGGTTTGGGCGATGCGGTGGACCGCCTCAAAGTCGCCGCTGCTGGCGATCGCGAATCCGGCCTCGATGACATCGACTCCCAGACGCGCCAGTTGGCGGGCGATGACGAGTTTTTCATCGACGTTCAGGGTGGCTCCCGGACATTGTTCGCCATCCCGCAGGGTGGTGTCGAAGATGATGATCCGGTCGGGGTTGGGTTGAATTGTCATGGTGTAAACCCTCCAGTATGTAGACGACTTCGGGACTCAAATCCGGGGATCGAGCGCCGGCGCGGGGACGTTTTGAGTGCCGTTCTCCGATTGTACTTCTCCCCGTCTCGATCTGCGGTTTTCTTCAGTCAATAGTCGATTTTTTCGATGTGCTCTCGGATGTCGTTTAAGTCGATATAGCGATCGGTGGCGTTGCGAAGTTCCCGGGCGATCATGCCTTCGGTGGACACGACGGTGATATGGGTGTTCTTGGAGCGCAGCAGTTCGATCGCCCGCTCGAAATCCCCGTCCCCGCTGAACAGGACGACGCGATCGTACTGATCGACGGTGTTGAACATATCGACGACAATTTCGATGTCCAAATTGGCCTTTTGAGAATAGCGGCCGGAGCTGTCGTCGTAGTATTCTTTTAAAATTTTGGTGCGGACCGTGTACCCCAGACTGATCAGCGCGTCCCGAAATCCCCGCTGGTCTTGGGGGTCTTTGAGTCCGGTGTACCAGAAAGCGTTGATCAAAATGATGTCGGATTGTTCGTTCTTGAAATAGCTCAAAACCCTTCTGGGATCGAAAAACCAGCCGTTTTTTTGTTGGGCGTAGAACATATTGTTACCGTCTACAAAAATAGATAGACGGTTTTTGATGTTAGGCATACAAACTAAAGACCTAATATTTGTAGAAATGAATTTAATCTATATATTTTATCTTAGCATCTGGATTCTTACAAAATTTTAACTTGACCTCCCCCCACAGTTGGGATTTCGATCGCAGTCCGCCGTGAAACGAACACCGGAGTTTCGGCCTCCTGAATGCGGAAGGTAGAAACTTTGACAACAAATCGCCGTGTTCGAGGGAAAAATCTCACCGGGCATCCCCGTTCTCCAACCCGCGATGGGTGCGCTGCCGCCAATCGGCGCCGGTGAGCTTCGCTCAATCGCGCCCGACGAGCCCCGATGGTCTGGGATGAAAATCGACACAATTGACCCCCCATTCCGTTCGGCTGCGCCACCGCGCCCCCGAAGGCGCCAAAAACTCCTTCCATCCGGAAGGTCAGGAAATGGATAACAGCAACATAATGGGTTTCATCTGGCACGGCTTCCGAATGTCCCCCGGAGCGGGAAAAGCCCACCGCCGTCATGCGATCGCACTCAGGTTGGCTTCAAATGATTGGCGCTGTCAATCTAAAATATAGAAGTACAATATGAGTTTCCTCTAGTATACCGCGTTGTGCGATCGGCGGACTCGGCGATTCGCGACGAGATCAAAATCCCTAGAATTCCTGACTCTCAAGCGCCCAGCGGGCGAGTTCGGTGCGGTTGTGGAGGCCGGTTTTGCCCAGCATATTGCTGACGTGGCTTTCGACGGTGCGCTGGCTGACCTTCATCATTTTGGAGATTTCCCGATTGCCGAGCCCCCGAGCCACCAACTGCACTACCCTCAACTCCGTCGGCGTCAGCTCCACATTCTCCCGGACTCGCAGTTTCTGAGTCGTTTGGATGGCGGGTTTGCGGTGTCCGATCAGGCGCGTTGCCTGCCGGAGGGAGGATTCGACTTGGGCGATGAGTTCTTCCGGTTCAAAGGGTTTGACAATGTAAACGTCCGCCCCGGTATTGAGGCCTTTGACCTTATCTTGGCTCTGCCCTTTCGCGGAGAGAAACAGGACGGGAATCCAGCTCAGACGCCGATTTTCCCGGATCAGCTTCACCAGGGTGTAGCCGTCCATTTCCGGCATCATGATGTCGCAAATGATCAGGTCGGGGATTTCGTGTTCGAGCAGTTCGAGGGCTTTTTTCCCATTCTCGGCGGTGACGACTTCGTACCCCCGAAACTCCAGATAATCGCTGACCAAGACGACGAGGTTGGGGTCGTCATCCACGAGCATGAGCCGCCGTTGTTCTGTGGTTGTGATGTCACTGTCATTCATCGCGCTGTTCCGTTGGAGGATGCTAGACCATAACGAATCTTCGGGTGCGTTCGCGCGCCACCCCATTCCATTGACAGAGCGGACGGACACATCCGAATTAACTCGGATGTGTTCCAACTGACGCTCTCGGGTTCGATCTGTCGGTGTGGCGCACTCAAAGGCAATTTAACTATCAATTCTTGTATACTGAACGGTTTAATACTTCAATATTATCTGAAAATTGAACCGTAAGACCACTCTCAACCCGATCGCCCCCCGTCGTCGGCGCCCTGCGTCGGGGTCGGCCCCAGGTCGGGCAAAGGGTGGGTCAAAAATGCGTACTCTTCGACAATCCGGGATTCGAGCAGGTGTTCCCGGATGATGCGCTCGATCGCTTCCGGTGTGGCGGCTCGATACCACACCCCCTCGGGATACACCACCAAAATCGGCCCGTCGCAACAGACGCGCAGGCAGTTGGCTTTCGTCCGGAAAACGCAGCCCGGACGGTCTTCCGTGGGCCGGTCGAGGTTCAGTTCTTTGAGCCGATTTTTGAGATAATCCCAGGCTTCGAGGCTGGCTTCTTTGGAACAGCACTTGGGCTTGGTTTGGTCGCAACAGAGAAAAATGTGGCGCTGCACTTGCCGCAGACCCAAGCTTTCAACCGCCGCATCCAGAGGCGGGCATTTCGGGGATTCGGACGCCGGAGGCGCGACGGCGGACTCAGTTTCGGCTTCGGGGACGGGATGTTGACTCATGGCGCAGAAATGCGGAAACGGACAAATTAAGACCCATTATAGGAAGAATTTGGGTCGGGGGTGGGGGGGAGCTCCAGGAAGCTCCAGGGAGCGGGGGGAGCAGCGGAAACGGGTGGAACATCTGCACCGCTTGGGAATCAATTCCCTTTTCTTATAGCGAAAATCATATTCAGATGATTGGGGAGCAAATACTGGATCTGATATAAACTTGCCTCCTCTGCCTCCCCTGCCCCCCTGCCCCAGCTCCCGACTCCCGACTCCCTAATACCGACTCCCGACTCCCCCCCCATTCGGTTCGGGAACCCGTACAGGGATTCCTGTTGCGATCGCGCCGCCGATTTCGGTACATTAGCACTCAGGAGTTGAGAGTGCTAATCCGGACAACTGAACGGGAAGCAACAGGCGGATTTGAGACGGTTTGCCTGGTTTTCTCGGGTCTGGAGCGGGTCAATCTCAACGGAGCTCTAGTCAATCGGAGGTAATTGCATGGCCGCTGTCTCTCTTAGCGTTTCTACCGTGAAGCCCCTCGGCGATCGCGTTTTCGTCAAAATTAGCGATTCCGAGGAAAAAACGGCGGGGGGAATTCTACTCCCCGACACCGCCAAAGAAAAGCCCCAAGTCGGGGAAATTGTCGCCGCCGGCCCGGGACGCCGCAACGACGACGGCTCCCGCAGCGAAATGGAAGTCAAAGTCGGCGACAAAGTCCTGTACTCCAAGTATGCCGGAACCGACATCAAGCTCGGCGGCGAAGAATACGTTTTGTTAGCCGAAAAAGACATCCTCGCGATCGTCAACTAATCGGCCCGAGAAATCCCAATCGCGGATTTCTACCGTTCCCGTCGCCCGCCACCATCGGGCGTCAAACCCACTTCAAACCTTTTTGTATCCTTCTAGCAACACGAACAGGAACCTATGGCAAAGCGTATTATCTACAACGAAAATGCCCGTCGCGCCCTGGAACGGGGTATGGACATCCTGGCCGAGTCCGTCGCGGTCACTCTCGGCCCCAAAGGTCGTAACGTCGTCCTAGAAAAGAAATTTGGTGCGCCCCAGATCGTGAACGACGGGGTCACCATTGCCAAAGAAATCGAACTCGAAGATAACATTGAGAATACCGGCGTCGCGCTGATTCGTCAAGCCGCCTCCAAAACGAACGACGCGGCCGGAGACGGCACCACCACCGCCACCGTCCTCGCCCACGCGATGGTCAAAGAAGGGCTGCGGAACGTCGCTGCCGGTGCCAACCCCATCGAACTGAAGCGCGGCATCGACAAAGCCACCGCCTTCCTGGTGGACAAAATTGCCGAGCACGCCCGCTCCGTCGAAGACTCCAAAGCGATCGCCCAAGTCGGCACCATCTCCGCAGGCAACGATGAAGAAGTCGGCCGCATGATCGCCGAAGCGATGGACAAGGTGGGCAAAGAGGGCGTCATCTCCCTCGAAGAAGGCAAGTCCATGACCACCGAGCTGGAAATCACCGAAGGGATGCGCTTCGACAAGGGCTACATCTCCCCCTACTTCGCCACCGACACGGAGCGGATGGAAGCGATCCTCGACGAACCCTTCATCCTGATCACCGACAAGAAAATCACCCTGGTGCAGGATCTGGTTCCCGTCCTGGAGCAAGTGGCCCGGGCCAGCCGTCCCCTGCTGATCATCGCCGAGGACATCGAGAAAGAAGCCCTGGCGACCCTGGTGGTCAACCGCCTGCGGGGCGTTCTGAACGTCGCCGCCGTCAAGGCCCCCGGATTCGGCGATCGCCGCAAAGCCATGCTGGAAGATATCGCCGTCCTCACTGGCGGCCAGGTGATCACCGAAGATGCCGGCCTGAAGCTGGAAAGCGCCAAGGTCGATATGCTGGGTAAAGCCCGCCGCATCACCCTCACCAAAGACAACACCACCATCGTCGCCGAAGGCAACGAAGCCGGCGTCAAGGCCCGCTGCGAGCAGATCCGCCGTCAGATGGACGAAACCGATTCCTCCTACGACAAGGAAAAACTGCAAGAGCGCCTCGCCAAGCTGGCCGGCGGTGTGGCTGTGATCAAAGTTGGCGCGGCCACCGAAACTGAAATGAAAGATCGCAAGCTGCGCCTCGAAGATGCCATCAACGCCACCAAAGCGGCGGTCGAAGAAGGCATCGTCCCCGGCGGCGGCACCACCCTGGCCCACCTGGCGCCCCAGGTGGAAGAGTGGGCGAAGAGCAACCAACTCTCCGGCGAAGCCCTGACCGGCGCCATGATCGTGGCCCGCGCCCTGTTGGCTCCCCTGAAGCGGATCGCTGAAAACGCCGGTGAAAACGGCGCCGTGGTCGCCGAGCGCGTCAAGGAAAAATCCTTCGACGTCGGCTACAACGCCGCCAACGGCGAATACGTTAACCTGTTCGACGCGGGTATCGTCGATCCCGCCAAGGTGACTCGTTCCGCCGTGCAGAACGCCGCGTCCATCGCCGGCATGGTGCTGACCACCGAGTGCATCGTGGCCGACAAGCCCGAACCCAAGGAAAATGCGCCCGCCGCCGGCGCCGGAATGGGCGGAGACTTCGACTACTAAGATTTGAGGGTCAAAAAGGAGGCGATCGCAGCGATCGTCTCCCCACCCGCCAAACGGACGGACTTCGGTTCAAATCGGAGTCCGTTTTTTTGTAGCTATAGCGCTGCGCGCGGGTGTAGGGTGTAGGGTGTAGGGTGTAGGGGCTAGAAATCGCCAAGACACATGGAAGTTT
>NZ_JAJENU010000294.1:0-14070 GCF_035615495.1 Lyngbya sp. CCY1209
GGAAATTCCCTCGACATCAGGGTTTAAAGGTTTGTCCCTCTGAGGAAACTGTAAACAGACGAGCGCGCACTGCTATAGCTTGGGAATTGATTCCCAAGCGGTTTTGATATCAAACCTGTTTTTTTCCGGGCATTTAACCGGATTTGATATGATTCGGTTTTTTAATATTGGCTCGGGAATTGACTTCTCAGCGATTCGGGTATTCGACCGGATTCGATCCGGGTTCTTCAATCCACCTGTCGGACGTTGCGGATGGTGGTATCGGGCAGGTTTTCCGGGGGCGGGGAAATCTCGATCGCCTGCACGTTTTCCATCGGAATCACCACCACCCGATCCTCGAGTTCCAAAATGATTTCATTTCCTTTCAAAAGCTGTCCGGCGAGACTCCCTTGCCGTCCGGGTTCGGGAGTCAATTCAAACTCGTAGGACTCCCCGTTGATATAGTGAACGGTCAAATAGACGGTTTTTTCCGAATTCATTTTTGCCCCTCAAGTGCACCTCAAAATTGAACCTACCGCCGCCGTTCTTCCAATTTTTGATAGACCCGCCGCAGATCGACCCGGTGATGGGCGAGGGCGACGAGGGTATGGTAGAACAAGTCCGCCACTTCCGAAGCGATCGCGTCCGGGTCGTCATCCTTGCAGGCCATCACCACCTCCGCCGACTCCTCGCCGATTTTCTTCAAAATTTTGTTGTCCCCCCCGGCGAATAGCTGGCAGGTGTAGGATTTTTCATTGGGGCGATCGCGGCGATCGCAGATCGTCTCGAACAGTCCCGCCAGGGTATGTCCGGACGTCGCGGCAAATTCCGCCCCCGTCGGATCGACCCCGAGCACCAGGGACTCCCCCCGGCGATCGCATCCGATCTCCCTCACCGCGATATCCGGATGCCACATTTCCAAGCCGGATTCGCCCCGAAGCCAAATTTTCCCCGTTTCCAGGGTTTTCGCCACCGCCTCCCGGTCCATCCCGGCCAGTTCCAAGATCGCCCCATTTAAGATATCCTGGATCGCGATCGGGACAACGCCGCGAACATCGTAACGAATTTTATCAATATCGATGGATTGACCCAACTGAGGGGATTTCGGGGCTGCCATAACTTCACCCAATTTAATCAGAACGCCTAACCTGTTTAAAATATCATTTTGTCATCCCCCCCATCCCCCATTTCGGCCGATTCCGCAAAGCTGCCATCCGAGGATTAACCGTACCCGAACACCAGAAAACAAGGAGATCACAGTGGTAACCACCCC
Organism: Lyngbya sp. CCY1209; assembly: GCF_035615495.1. Classification (GTDB taxonomy): domain Bacteria; phylum Cyanobacteriota; class Cyanobacteriia; order Cyanobacteriales; family Microcoleaceae; genus Limnospira. The sequence continues at coordinate 1,253 of NZ_JAJENU010000294.1, forward strand.
ATTAAAAACAACAAAATCCGAAGAAATTTTCACCGCCGCCCAGAAATTGATGCCCGGGGGCGTCAGTTCTCCGGTACGGGCCTTCAAATCCGTCGGCGGACAGCCCATCGTTTTCGATCGCGTCAAAGGCGCCTACGTCTGGGACGTTGACGGCAACCAGTACATCGATTATGTCGGCACCTGGGGGCCGGCCATCTGCGGCCACGCCAACCCCGAAGTCATCGGCGCCCTCCACGACGCCCTGGACAAAGGGACCAGTTTCGGCGCCCCCTGCACCCTGGAAAACGTCCTCGCCGAGATGGTCATCGAAGCCGTCCCCAGCATCGAAATGGTGCGGTTCGTCAACTCCGGCACCGAAGCCTGTATGTCCGTCCTGCGCCTGATGCGGGCCTTCACGGGCAGAGAAAAAATTATCAAATTCGAGGGCTGCTACCACGGCCACGCCGATATGTTCCTGGTCAAAGCCGGGTCCGGCGTCGCCACCCTCGGCCTGCCGGACTCCCCCGGAGTCCCCAAGACCGTCACCGGAAACACCCTCACCGCCCCCTACAACGACCTGGAAGCGGTCAAAAAGCTATTTTCGGAAAATCCCGATGAAATCGCCGGCATCATCCTGGAGCCCGTCGTGGGCAACTCCGGCTTCATCCCCCCCGACGCCGGTTTCCTGGAAGGGCTGCGGGTGCTGACCCAGGAAAATGGCGCCCTGCTGGTGTTCGACGAAGTGATGACCGGTTTCCGCATCGCCTACGGCGGCGCCCAGGAGAAATTCGGCGTCACCCCCGACCTGACCACTTTGGGTAAAATTATCGGCGGCGGCCTGCCCGTCGGCGCCTACGGTGGGCGCCAGGATATCATGGCGATGGTCGCCCCCGCCGGCCCGATGTACCAGGCCGGCACCCTCTCCGGAAATCCCCTGGCGATGACGGCGGGAATCAAGACCTTGGAATTGCTGCAAAAACCGGGCACCTACGAATATTTGGACACAATCACCAAAAAGCTCAGTCAGGGACTCGTGGAAATTGCCAAAGAAACGGGTCACACGGCCTGCGGCGGTCAAATTAGCGCCATGTTTGGCCTGTTCTTTACGGACGGCCCGGTACACAACTACGACGGCGCGAAGAAGTCCGATTTGGCGAAGTTCGGCCGCTTCCACCGGGGAATGTTGGAACAGGGCATTTATCTGGCGCCCTCCCAGTTTGAAGCCGGTTTCACCTCTTTTGCCCACACCGAGGAAGATATCGACAAAACCTTGGCGGCGGCGAAGGAAGTGATGTCGAGTCTGTAAGGGTTGGGTCTAGAAACCGGGTTTCTATCAATATCTCTGTTTCTCAATTTACACCTGCTTAGAAACCCGGTTTCTTCCCTCACCAGTGGCTTATAAACCGGGTTTCTTCCCCCGTGTCTGGCGAAATTCCGGGCATTTTATGACGAATCGGATATCATGATTAACATCAAGTTTATCTGTTGGGATTGAGTTGATAATGAAATTCAATGATGTGGTTGAAGCCGTCCAAAGTCTATCTACGGATTAAAAACAATAAATTCAACTGTTATTGCAGCAATATATCCGGGAATAAAGTCGCGACAAAATTTATGATAATTTGCGATCGCCAAAGGAGGAAGAACGACAAGGTAAACTCAAGTTCTATGACACAGTTGACGAATTGAAATAATTGATCGAGGACTGATCGTGGAAGTTGCTTTTAGTTCAGGGCTTGGGTGGCGCGGCACCGTGCGATCGCTGACAGATGGAACAGTGGCAGCTATACACCTGTCCGGGAATTAACTCGACCCGAAATTCGATGTCTCCGCACAAACAACGGCCCTTAACTTTCATCAAATTAACCCACCTAAACTTTGACTTTCGCCTCCCCCCAAGCCGCATAAACCGCCTGGACATTGTACCAATTCAAGAAAATGCGGGCAATTTCCAACGCCAATTGGGGCTTGCCACGATTGATGAGCCACTGCAAAAACGTCGCCATTGTCCGCTCGTTCAACTGCCCCCCCAGAGATAAAATCCCCCAGAGAATGCGGTGTAAAATCGTCATCTGAATCATCATCCGCACGTCAAAGGTCGGGTGTTTTTGGTAGAAAACCACCCCCATCCTGCCCCGCTGGATTTCCTTTTCGATCAGTTGGGGAATTTGGGATAAGTCGAACGGCGGATGCCAGTGGTAGCCGACGGCATCGGGGCATTTAATTAACTTCAATCCCAATTGTTTCAGCCGCACGCCCAATTCCAGATCTTCCCAACCGTAGAGTTGAAATTGGGGGTCGAAGAGTCCGGCTTCGATTAACCAGCGGCGGGCGATCGCGACATTTCCCGTGGCAAAATAGGCGGCGGAAAAGTCGGTGATTTTGTAGGGTTCGGCGGTGGGATTGTCAAAATTGCAAGTATTGACGACGCGGCCGTAGGTGAAGGCGCGATCGCCGTATTTCTTCCCCGCCATCAACCCGATCGCGTGGGACTGCAAAAATGTCTCCGTCACCACCAGATCGCTGTCGATAAAAATAATTGTATCGCCGATCGCCCGTTCGACGCCAAAATTTCGCGCCAAAGCCGGCCCGCCGTGGTCCTGGCGAAACGTGCGGAGGTGGGGAAATTCCCCCCGGTGGGTGTCCAACCAGTCCAGAGTCCCGTCCGTCGAACCGTCGTCCACCAAAACCACTTCGTAACCCGCCACGGGTTCGCCACAGGACTGATTTTCGAGCGATCGCAGACATTTCTGTAAAATCGGCAGACGGTTGTAAGTGGGAATGACAACGCTGAAAAACATGGTGTGAGAGTAATACCCTAACGAAGAAACCGAGTTGGGAGGGAAGATCTCAGGTTCCCATCCCAACTGTCCCACAGAAACCCAATTTCTGGGAAGCCGTTACGAAGAAACCGGGTTTCTCCGAAGATCTCGGGTTTCCATGCCAACCGTCCCACAGAAACCCGGTTTCTAAATTATCCCGACTCCCGACTCCCTATTCCCTATTCCCTACTCCCTCCCCGACTCCCGACTCCCGACTCCCGACTCCCCAATTAAAAAACCCTGACGCCGAACGATCGCAATTGGAGCGATAATGGAAATTCTGTTGATTTAGGAGGTTTGGTACATCATGGGTCGCGCTACAAAAGCCGTACTCGCCTATTCTGGGGGCGTGGATACCTCTGTTTGCATCCCCTACCTCAAAAATGAGTTTGGGGTGGAAGAAGTCATCACCGTCGCCGCCGACTTGGGGCAGGGAGACGAACTCGGGCCGGTGAAACAGAAGGCCCTGGATTCGGGCGCCGCCGAGTCTCTGGTGATCGACGTCCAGGAACGATTTGTCGAAGAATTCGCGTTTCCCGCCATCCAGGCGAACGCTCTTTACGAAAACCGCTATCCCCTCGCCACGGCCCTCGCACGGCCTCTGATCGCCCAAATTTTGGTGGAGGTGGCGGAAAAATACGGGGCGGATGCGATCGCCCACGGGTGCACCGGCAAGGGCAACGATCAGGTGCGGTTCGATGTCTCCATCGGCGCCCTGAACCCGAAAATCAAAATCCTGGCCCCGGCTCGGGAGTGGGGGATGAGTCGGGAAGAAACCATCGCCTACGGGGAAAAATGCGGGATCAGCTTCCCGGTGAAAAAGTCCTCCCCCTACAGTATTGATCGCAACTTGCTGGGAATGGCGATCGAGGCCGGATGCCTCGAAGATCCCTGGACGGAACCGCCGGAAGAGGTTTACGGGATGACGAAAGCGATCGCGGACACCCCCGACGAGGCGGAATATGTGGAGATCGGCTTTGAAAAGGGCGTCCCCGTCAGCCTGAACGGCGAGGCGATGCCGGGAGTCGCCTTGATCGGAAAATTGAACGAAATCGCCGGAAATCACGGGGTCGGGCGCATCGACATGATCGAAAACCGCCTGGTGGGGATCAAGTCCCGGGAAATTTACGAATCTCCCGCGATGGTGGCGTTGATTCAGGCCCACCGGGATCTGGAAAGTTTGGTGTTGACGGCCGACGTCACCCGCTACAAGCGGGGCATCGAGGAAACCTACAGCCAAATTGTGTATAACGGTTTGTGGTTCAGTCCTTTAAAAGGTGCGATCGACGCCTTCATCGCCCAAACCCAGGAACGGGTGACGGGAACCGTGCGGGTGAAATTGTTCAAAGGCAATTGCTCCATCGTCGGCCGTCAATCTGAGAATTCCCTGTACAGCATGGATCTAGCGACCTACGGGGCGGAGGATATCTTCGACCACAAAGCCGCCGAGGGATTTATCTACGTTTGGGGCCTGCCGACTCGGGTTTGGTCGGAAAAACTGAGAGATTAATCTCGGATTCGGTTTTTAACCCCCCTGTTGCTGGGCAGGGGGGCCGGCCAATGAATTGATAATTATCAATTATCAATTATCAATTATCAATTATTCAAGTGGACAGCATCAGCGGTTTGAAGCCGTGTTTGATCGAGATCTTGCCGATCAAGTCCATTTTGTCCAGGGTGATTTGATTGCGTCCCCAAGAGAAATTGGTGTAAATTGTCTCGAACTCCAACAGCATCGACTCGGCGAAGCAGGCGAACAACTGTCGGGCCGGGACGTTCATGTTGACGATGTTCATGATTCTCCAGTCGATGTCCAGGGCGTGTTCGACGATGCCACCTTCGAGGACGTACACGCCGGGGCTCTGGATTTGGGTCCCCATATTTTTGGGGTAGCCGCCGTCGATGAGCAGGCAGGGCTTTTTCAGCGTCTCGGGGTCGATCTCCACGCCTTTGGGCATACTGGCGACCCAAACCACCACGTCGGCTTGGGGGAGGGCCTCGTCGAGGGCCATGATTTTGCCCCGCCCCAGTTCTTCTTGCAGGTGATTGAGGCGATCGCGATCGCGGGCAATTAATAGCAATTCTCCCACGTCCATGCGGGCGTTGAGCCAGCGACAGACCGCGCTGCCGATGTCCCCCGTCGCCCCGCAGACGGCCACCGTCGCCTTGGACAAGTCGATCCCCAAGTGCGGGGCGGCCTGTTCCACCTGACGGCAGATGATGTAGGCGGTGTGGGTGTTTCCCGTGGTGAAGCGATCGAACTCTAACTTAATGTTGCGGATGCGTCCGATCTGATCCAGATTGAATTTCTCAAAAATAATCGAGGAAAATCCCCCCAACGCCGTGATGTTGATGCCATTTTTTTGGGCGTGGGCCATCGCGTTGATAATTTTGCGGGTGGCGGCTTTGAGCCGGCGGGTTGCCAACATTTCCGGCAAAAAGCAGGACTCCACATACTTGCCCTCAATCACCTGGCCGGTAATGCTCGTAACTTTGATGTGATCGACAATTTGGGGCGGGGCGCTGCACCAGAAATCTAGCCCTTGGTCGGCGTATTCCGGATAACCCAAATCCCGAGCGACAGCCTGGGCGTGTTCCAAACTCGTAAGATGACCGATGAGACCAAACATGATTTGAAATTAAATTGATTTGAATTGACATCCTCTTGTGAAGCCAGCCGATTTCCCGCTTTCCCTGGCACGTTCACAGGAGTCCTCCGCAACCCGGGGTGAGGTGTCAAGATAGACGTTCGCTGTAGAAGGAGCAGGCGGGTGCGCGACGAAGATTTCGTCGCTCCCGACCTGCCCGTTTTGCCAGAGATTCAGATTCAAAATCTCAACCTGACCTTAAACTGCAGCCAAACCGTAAGCCGACATCCGCATGATTTCGCGGGTGGTGAAGCCGATATTGCTCAGGGCTTCCCCGTAGGCGATCATGAAGTCCTCGATCAGGGCTTCTTTTTCCATCCCCAGGACGGCGGCATCCTTTTCGACCTGGTTGAGCATTTTCCAGACGAGGGGGAGGTTTTGGCGGTTGGCCTCCTCGAGTTCGGCTTTGGACTCCTCAAAGTGGGCTTTGAGCCACTCCTCGCCGTAATTGAGGTGGGTGTACTCGTCTTTGACGACGCCTTCGGTGATCTTGCGGGCGAAGGGGTCGGCGACGGGGATGTAGATGTTGTAGGCGGCGATCGCAAAACTTTCGATGATCAGGGATTGGATCAGCAAACAGGTCACGACCTTGCCTTCGGAAGAGGCTTTTTGAAAATTTCCGTGCAGTTGGGCGAAGAATGAGCGGCCAAACTCCATGTCGGGCGTGACCTCCAGGTTCCGGCCGCAGGCTTGGAATCCCTTCATGTGACGCTTTTCCATTTTTGCCAGACGGCTCAGTTCTTCGCGATCGTTGGGCAGCAGATCGCCCAATTGGATGTAATTGTCGTAGGCTTCCTGTTCCCCTTCGATCACGATCGCGTTGATCCGGCTGTAGGCATCTTTATAGGTTTCGTTTTGAAAATCGAGTTCGGCAATCGTTTCAAGCTGTGGCATAGGTTTGCTATCTCCTCATCACAAATGAGCTTATCGTAAATTTCTCCTGCTTGTCCGGGAAACCGGGGAGGCCCGGGCTGCAAATCCGGACTGACATCCGTTTCCACCCCATCTAGCCGGGGCCGGGGACGTGAAAGGCGGATCGAACCGACGGGGGGCGACGGGGAGTCGCCTCCCCAGCCCGGACATGGGCTGTCCGGGGGAATCGGACTGTCGAACTGGCTGTCTCCGGAAACATTTCGTATCCGGGAGTCGGCAAGTTCACTGAGCCTATAGTTTACTTTACCTATTTAATCGAAGAATTGACCAATTTTATGGGATTCCTTATCGAGATCTGTCCTCGAATCCATTGCCCATCGGGTTTTAGATAAGTTTATCTTAATTATAATGGGTGATAACTGGAGTCTTGACTTATGCCCAAATTGTAGACTCGACTTTTCTTTTCCGGGGGCTGACGGTGATGTCGTTGCCGACCGGGGCCGGCTCACCCCGGACAATGACCGGGAAGCGGGGGGCGGGGAAATTTTCGGCTCGCCTTCGCCCATCGCACCCTGGCGGCCCGGGCCTGTCCCGGCATCGACCCGGTGGCGGTTTCGGGGCTGCCACCCCTCCCCACGGCGGTCAACGGCTCCGGAATTTTGGGGTGGCGTCAATATTTCATCACAATTTCGCCCGGATTGGAGGGGGCCGCAGGCATCGACGGGGCGATCGCCCGGCCGTTTGTTCAAATCCGATCGCCAAGTTATCGTTTTTCGCGTTGCGGATCATCCCTCCAAAGATTTAAAATTAGACCATAATTCGGAAGATAAATTACACGTCAAATCGACCCAGGAAAAATTCAGCCAATTTTCAGCATAGGTTAAGGTCTGATTAATTGGATTTTAAGACTTCTGGCCCACTGTAGAGATAGAAGCAAAAGCTACATGGACAGGAGGTACTTATGAAACGGGTATTAAGTTTGACGGCGATCGCCGCTTTATCTATGATTCCCCTGGCGCCAGCCCCCGCCCGGGCGGAAATCACAAATTTTGCCTGTCATTACAAGTACAAAATTGGAAATAATGAGTGGGAGCAGGGAACCGCCAGCGGCACGACCCGCATGGCCGCCAAACAAAATCGCAGCCTGATTCTCGACCGCCAGGAAGACATCGCCGACCGCATGGGCGCGGATTTTGAATCCGTCTATATGTTCTGCCGTCGGCCCTACGGAAACTAAATCAAACCGCCTGTTTTCGCAGGAACAGCAACAACGATTCGCTGATTTCCTGCGGCCAGTGATCCTGGGGGTAATGTCCGCCTTTCTCCAGCTTCACCAACACCGACCCGGAAACGGATTTGGCAAAATTCTCGGCTTGGGAAACGTCGAGCCACGGGTCGGCTATTCCCCACAGAATTTCGGTGGGATGTTCCCAGTTTTGAAAACCGCAGGCAATTTCAGCCGTCGCCTCTTTCAATTGCAGGTTTTTGATCGTCGCCATGAGCGATCGCCCCGTCGCGGAAGCCTGCAAAAAGGGGCGGCGATAGACATCGAGATCTTTATCTTCCAAAACGTACCGACTTCCACCCTCCAAGGTGCGATCGACTAGCAGGGGATCTTGGGTCATCATATCCCCCACGAACGGCCACCCCATCTGTTTGATTTTCCAGGGCAATTTCGCCTCCGGCGAAAGGGGGGTATTCAAGATCAATAGCCGTTCGATTTGGTCGGGGTGACGCAGGGCGTATTGCAACCCCACAGACCCCAAAAATCCCTGCACCACCAGATGAAATTTCGGCAGTTCCAGGGCTTCCAAAAACTCTCCCAGGGCTTTGATAAAGGCGTCGGGGGTGTAGGCGAAATCGCGCTTGTCCGGTTTGGCGGAAAACCCCGATCCGATCCAGTCGGGCGCGATCGCGCGGTATCCCTTCGCCGCCACTTCTTCCAAAATCGCGGACCAACTGTAACTTTGGGAAACCAGCCCGTGCAGAAACAAGATGGGCAGTTTATCCGTGGGGGTTTCGGGGTGTGCTTCCCGATAAAACCACTCCCAATTTCCGACTTGAATTGTCTGTTTCGCGATCGCCACGTTTTCAACTTGAAATCTTAACGTTCAGATCATAATAACAGGAACGGGGAGAAAATAAATACCATTCGCCGCAATGTATAGCAGGCAACAGGCAATAGGCAACAGGCAACAGCTCCAGAAGGCCATCGGGAAAAAAAGCGCCCACTGTCTGAGTTTCAGAGGGGTTCGCTGTCCGACCGACCCGGGCGACTGCTAGAAATTTGCAAGTGAAATGTTACCTACTCCCTACTCCCTACCCCCAACTCCCTGAAAGCGTGTGAGGGGCTCGGTGCGGCCTCGGAAGCGATCGCCCCCCAGTCCGCACCTCACCCCTCACGGGAAAATGTCAGATCGGTTCGAGTCCGACTAGAAATTCATTTCGGCGGCTTGAACCTTCTCCACCTGTTTCTTCTTCAGAACCAGCAAGATCTGGGTCAGCATCACCAGGGCAAAAAATGCCAGCAGACCCGTGATGCGGCCGGAACTCTGGAGGACGATTTCCGTATCGTCCTGGCCGAAGCCGCCCACGTTGGGGTCACTGGTCAGGGCTTCGCCCGCCGCCACTTCTTGACCTTCGGAGACGATCAACTCGGGTCCGGGCGGTACGGTATCCACCACGGTTTCCCCGTCGGCGGTTGCGATGCTGACCTGGTAGCCAACATACTCTTCCTGGGTAATTTGGGTGATGGTTCCGGCTACAGACGCCTTGTAGACGGCATTGTTGCTGGCGTTTCCGGCCGGATACAATTGACCCCGGCCGCGGTTGCCTCCGGCGTGGATGGCAAATTTGCCGAAGTTGATGGATTTATCCGTGTTCGGATCGGGGGACAACACGGGGAAGACGATTTCCTGGTACTGGTCGCCCGGAATCGGTCCGACGATCACCACGTTGTCTTGATCTTCCCGGTAGGGCTGGAAGTAAAGGCCGCCCACTTCCTCGGCCAGTTCTTCGGGGATGCGATCGGGGGGGGCGATTTTGAACCCTTCGGGGAGCATCAGGACGGCGCCCACGTTCAGGGGGCCCTTGCTGCCGTCTCCCAACACCTGCTGTATGTCGGTGTCGTAGGGGACTTTCACCACGGCTTTAAAAACGGTGTCCGGCAGGACGGACTGGGGAACTTCCACTTCGGTCGGCTTGGCGGCCAGGTGGCAGTTCGCGCAGACGATGCGGCCCGTGGCTTCCCGGGGGGTTTCGGGGGCGGTTTCCTGGGCCCAGAAAGGATAGGCCGCGGCACTCTGGGGCTGTACCAGATCGCCGGCCAGGAAAAGGGTCAGGGTTGCGACGGCAACCAACAACACCTTCACGGTTGCCCCAATGCCACGACGCAGAATCGCGAATCGGTCAGTATTTGACATCGGAATGTTCTAGCTCTCTCAAATGGATATTCTCTCACCGCCGACCCGTTTGGGTCTAGCAGAAGTCTTCTGGCAACGTTCAAAAACGATGATCGGGCGGGAACGGGCGGATGGAGGGGTTCCATCCGAACTCCGATCGCGGTTAAGTCCACCAGGGTTCTTTGTCGGTGCGGAAGTCGGTTTCCGTCCACTGGGTAAAGCTCACCTTGTCGTCCACCACGTCGGCGTGGACGAGGGCCAGGGACAGGGGTGCGGGTCCCCGCACCACTTTACCCGTGACATCGTACTGAGATCCGTGGCAGGGACAGATGAACTTGTTCTCGCTGCCGTTCCAGGGGACGACGCAACCCAGGTGGGTGCAGACGGCGTTGAGGCCGTAGTCGGCGAGGTTGCCGTCGGTTTCCACCACCAGGTAGGTGGGATCGCCCTTGAGTCCTTGGGCCAGGACGCGATCGCCGACGTTGTGAGTCTCCAGAAATTCGCTGGCGACGACGTCGTTGCCGAGGGCATCTTTGGCGATGACGCCGCCCCCGGCCGCGCCGCTGGTGGGGGGGATGAAGTATTTGACGAAGGGATACAGCGCACCCAACGCCACCCCGGTTGCCGATCCGAAGGTCAGCAGGTTCATGAATTGGCGACGTCCCATGTTGGGGACATCGGAGCTTCCAGAAATTTGAGTCATGATTGACGCTCTTGTTCTGTGGTTATGTTACGTTTCTTTCCAAAGGCGCGGTCAATTTTTATCTGCAGATCGCTTGAAAAATTGCACTTTGTCTGCTAGGACAGCTAAAATCCGCACAGCACCTTGACTGTAGGACTTACGTCCATTCATCAGAGTATTATTACATTTTTTTAACTTGGTCTTTTATTGTTAAGTTTTGTAAATGCAGTTTTCACGGGAGGGGGGTCATGACGGGCCGGGAGTTACACGAGCTTCTGTTGGACAAGTGGGGCGTGTCCTACGATATGCAACTGCGGCGGACGCGGGGAAAAATTTTCGTGCAGATCATGTGGAAGTATCTGGAACAGGCATCTTTTCCGATGACGGAGGCGGAATATTTGGAGCGCCTCGAGGCGATCGCGGACTATCTCAACGGTCTGGGCTGCGGGGAACAGGTGAGAGTCCACATCCTCAACACCCGGGACAAACCCCGCCTGGGCAAAGCGGTCAGCATCCCCATCGACCTGGGGTCCCGGGCATCGGAGTGGACCGTTTAATTGATCATTGATCATTGATCATTGATAATTAATTGTTATCGATTTGTGTTTCGACTCCCCATCCCGACTCCCTAATACCGACTCCCTAATACCGACCTTCACAGGGGGATGGTGATGCGGAAGCTCGCGCCGCAGTTGGGTTGGGAGGAACAACTCAAGTGGCCCCGGTGCTTTTCTTCGACGATGTGGCGGGAGATGGCCAGGCCGATGCCCGTGCCTTTGCCGAGGGGTTTAGTGGTGAACAGGTAGTCGAAAATTTTCTGTTGGATCTCCCCACTCATCCCCACCCCGTTATCCTCGATGGAAATGACCGCCGAGTCTCCGTCCGCTCCGAGTTGGGTGGTAATTTTGATCCAGTGGGGGTTTTTTTCCAGTTCCTCGTAACTCATCCCGGCACTGGCGCAGTCGATCGCGTCGATGCCGTTGCCGATCAAGTTCATGAACACCTGGTTGAGTTGGCTGGGGTAGCACTTGACCGAGGGCAGGTTGCCGTATTGTTTGATCACTTTGATGGCGGGGCGATCGCTGTTGGCCTTCAGGCGGTGTTGCAAAATCAACAGCGTGCTGTCGATGCCCTGGTGCAGGTCAAAGGGAACCGCCTCGTTGGCGTCGGCGCGGGAGAAGGTCCGCAAACTGAGGCTGATGTTGCGGATGCGCTCGGTCCCCACCCGCATGGAGGCGATCATTTTCGGCAGGTCCTCCATCAAATAGTCCAGGTCGATGGCCTCCCCGTGGTCGAGAATCTTTTCGGGCGGGGCGGGGAGCGCCTCTCGGTACAGTTGCAAATGTTCGAGCAAGTCGAAGACATATAGACTCGCGTGGCTCAAATTCGCCTCGATGAAACCGATGGGATTGTTGATTTCGTGGGCGACTCCGGCCACCAACTGGCCGAGGGCGGACATTTTTTCGCTCTGCACCAGTTGCAGTTGAAATTTTCGCAGGTCATTCAGGGCGCGGGTGAGTTCGGCGGTGCGCTCGACGACCCGCCGTTCGAGTTCGGAGTTGCGGTTTTCGAGTTCCTGGGTGAGCGATCGCATCTGCAGATGGACGTTGATGCGGGCGAGGACTTCTTCGGCCTGAAAGGGTTTGGTGATGTAATCGACGGCGCCGAGGGACAACCCTTTGACTTTATCGGCGGTATCGTCGAGGGCGGTCATCAAAATGATCGGAATGTCGGAGGTGGCGGGGGATTGTTTCAGACGGCGGCAGGTTTCAAAGCCGTCCATCCCCGGCATGACGATATCTAGGAGGATCAGGTCGAGCCGGCCCGATTTCGCCCGGGCGATGGCTTCAATTCCGTTCGCCGCCATCTCAATTTTGCAGCCCGACCGGGCGAGGGCGTCGGCCATGAAACTCAAATTGGTGCGGTCGTCCTCGACGATTAAAATCGTGTCGTGGTGTTGGTCAATCATGGACTGTGGGTGGTGGGGTTTCAAGGGTCGGTCGGCAGATGGCGATCCCTTTTGACGGCGCGTTTTGATGGCATTATTAGGGGTCGAGAGAGATGTTACCATCTCCCCCTCCCATTCAAAACCGTGCATGAGACTTTCGCCTCACACGGCTCCTAGTTCAACCGTCTCGTTGTCATGAGTACGACTCTTGCTTTGACTACCATCTATGGCAGTCTTGGCATCGTGACAGTGGCGGTGCAGCAGTTGGAGGTTTTTATAATCATCCTTTCCGCCGAGGCGTTTAGGAATGATATGGTCGGTCTCCAATTTGTCTTCAATGGTGAAGTGCTGTCCGCACCATTTGCATTTACCTTTCTGGTCTTTTAGTAGTCGGGCTTCTCGGTTTGAGATTTCTGGTGATTTCCCTCTCCTTGTTGCCCAATAGACCCAGTTTCCGTCATACGT
>NZ_JAJENU010000295.1:0-4794 GCF_035615495.1 Lyngbya sp. CCY1209
AAACCCTGATGTCGAGGGAATTTCCCCTCCCTACACCCTACACCCTACACCCTACACCCCCTCTAGCAGCGCTATATATCATGTCCGCTTAAACAGTTATTATTCCTGGGTGCCATCTTCTGAAGCGGCTTCAAACTTTTGCCGATTGCCTCTTGCCTATCATCAACGCCGGGAGGGGGGATCGGTGTTGAGGGGTTCCACGTCGAAGGTGCGAATTTCCGACCATTCGCCCCATTCTCCGTTGATTTTTGCCCGGACTTTCCACGTCCAATTTAAGCGGTTACGATCGCCGATATAACCCGCGCTGATTTCGCGATGGGAAGACTGGGAAAGGGTGTCGATGTCGATGACGGGATTTCGGGCATTTTCGCCGATGACGTACAGGTGATATTGGGTGGCGCCGGGACAGTCGGACCAGTCAAAATCCCAGATTATCAGATCGGCGCGATCTTCCCGGCTATTATCTAAAATCGCCCCATTTTGAGGTATAATAGGGGTGGGAATGCAGGCCGAATTTGTCGCCGTTTTGCAATAATAAAGTCTCATGATTTCCCGAAAAGAAGGTTCGTCGGGTGACAAATCTTCAAAGGGGATGGGGAGGCGATCGGCTCGATCTTCGGCACAGGCGTCTCGAATTTGTTCCGGGGTGGGTTTGGGAGTGGAGTTGGCGACGATCCCGAAACTGAGGATGATGGGAAAACTCAAAGCGGCATAAAAAGTTCGTTTCATGACTCCCATTCTGCGAGATCAATTTTCAGAATAAAACGCCCGTTTTAAGGCGATCGCAGATTCCGCCAAGGCTTCCCGTCCTTGACTGAGGATTCCGGCGAGGTTGACGAAGGCGTGAATCGTGCCCGGATAGCAGGAGATTTGGACGGGAACTCCGGCTTTTTTGAGGCGATCGCCGTAGGCTTGTCCCTCATCCCGCAGGGGGTCGAATTCGGCGGTGATAATCAATGCGGGGGGCAAGTTGGATAACTCTTTTGTCAAGAGAGGGGAAGCCAGGGGATCTCGTCTTTTAGTGATATCGGGAAGATAAAGCCGGCAAAAATAAGCAATTGAATCGGCGGTTAAAAAATAGTTATCGGCAAATTTTTGGCGAGATTCTGTCTCGATGTCTACCTGGGTTGATGGATAAATAAGCAATTGATAAACGAGTGGTGGCAAGGAGCGATCGCGCCGCATCAACGCCACCACCGCCACCAAATTTCCCCCGGCACTTTCGCCCCCCACCGCCACGCGATCGCGATCGCCTCCGAAGGTTTCCGCTTGGTTGAATACCCACTCTGTTGCGGTGAATCCATCCGCGATCGCGGCGGGAAATGGATGTTCCGGCGCCAGACGATAATCCACCGAAACGACGATACATTTTGCCCCATTTGCTAGAGTCCGGCAGATGCTATCCACCATATCCAAATCCCCCAGAACGTAACCCCCGCCGTGGAAGTAAACGAGAACCGGAAATGGCGGGTTTCCGGCGGGGGTGTAAATGCGGATCGGCAGTTCCCCGCCGGGGCCGGGAATGGTGCGATTTTCCACCTTTTCCAGCGGTTCCGGCGGGTGAGAAGAGTTGAGGAACATCTGATTGAGGCTTCTCAATTCCGCCGGCGTCAGGGTATGGAGAGGGGGGCGATCGGACTCAGCAATCAGATTGAGAAATGCTTGAGTTTCGGCGTTTGGCGAACGTTCCATTTTCTCAATTTCTCATTAACGAGATTTTCTGTATTCGAGACAAAACTGCGTCACGTCAGGATTTCTGTCTTCCGAAAATTGACGGCGTTGAATTTCTTCCAATCCGAAGGTTTGAAATTGAGACAGTTCACCCTCCGACAGCGGCCAGGGCGGGCCGTCCGGGGGTGCTTCGGTGGGGCGATATCGGGTAATTAATAATAAGATACCGCCGGGGGAAACGAGATCTGCGATCGCACCGATCGCCCGCGATCGCACGTCCAAAGGCAGGGATTGAGTGATGCGAGATTCCAGCACGAAATCGAACCGTTCCCGCCACTCCGGATCGAGGTTCAACAAATCTGCGACGGTGTAGTTGACCGGGGAATCGGGGAACCTTTGGCGACACCAGGCGATCGCAGTTTTGGAAATATCAAAAGCCGTCACCTGATAGCCACACTTCGCCAACCCTTCCGCGTCATCTCCCAACCCGCAACCCAGCACCAAAGCCGTTTTATTGTTATCCCGAATCGGGTGATTTTCCAGCCATGCTTGCAGTTGGGGATGAACCGCCAATGTCGCCCACGGAATGCGGGCCGGATCGCCCCCAGACCAGGCGTACAGGTTTTCAAACCACTGGGTGGGATCGGGTTGAGAATCTTCGACCATTTCCAAAATTTTTTTTCTGAGATTTTCGCGGGAAATTGAGGACATTGACAATTGGCATTTAATATCGGCTATTTTGACCGCGATCGCTTCCGTTATCGAGATGCGATCGCATCAGTTAAAAATTATATCAGATCCGCTTGTTTGAGGCTGACTCGTTTTTGTGGTGGCAACCTTATAGGGTTGCCCGTTTTTGTGGGGGCAATCGTCTCGGGTTGCCCATCCTTGGGTGCAACCTTATAGGGTTGCCCATCCACAAGGCTAGGTTTATCACTTCAATTTCATCACAAAAAACTCATATCCATACCAATCCTTATATTTTCGATACATCTCAATCTCCTGCCGTTCCATCTCCAAAACTTCCCGGGCCTCATCATCATTTTTATAGATATCGGAGAGGGTATTAATTCTGGACTCCACCCCATCATAATAATCAGTCCAGCCGGTTTCAGGAATCGTAAAATGGTCGAGGAGTTGATAGCCGCAGCGAGAAATCATCTCCGGAACTTGGGACAAATGTTTCATCCCCGGATAGTTTTCTCCCCAAAACTCCGCCACCTCCGACGGCGGATTTTCCCGCAACCAAACCAACTCACTCACCACCAAATAACCGTCCGGTTTGAGACAGAGTTTCCAGTCCGTCAAACCCGTTTCAAAACCGATAATATAAATGGAACCTTCAGCCCAAATGAGATCGAAATGCGATCGCGGAAAGGGCAAGGACGACATGGTTTGATTCAAACCGGTAATCCGATCCTGAAAACCGGCGGCTTCGGCGGCGGCTTGCAGGCGATCCAAATAGGGTTGGTGGGTGTCGATCGCGGTAATTGTCCCATCCGTCAACCTCGCCAGTTCCAACGTATGGGCACCGGGGCCGCAACCGACATCCAAAATATTCGGTTTCGACAGGGATGGCAGCATCTGAAACGCCTTTCGGGTGTACTCATCGCCCCCCGGAGCCTCTCGAACCAGATCGGTGTGAATTTCCAAAAAAATATCATTCATATCGGGTAGCACAGGCATCCTGCCTGTGAAAAACTCAAATTATCATCAGTCAATCACAAGCTAGAAGCTCGTGCTACGCGAATTATATCTCAACTTTTGGCTTTGAAATCTTTAAAAATTGCCTGGAAGCCGTACATCAACCGATTCACATTGTTCGCCTTTCCGGGAACAATGTCGCACTCCCACTTCCGCTTCCGACTCGCCAGCAGTTTACCCGCCACGTCCGACGCACTGTTCGAGACAAAATAGCACTCCCCCGCCACCCGCAACTCCGACGCCAACGCCAAAAACGCCTGGGCGAATTCCAGCTTCAATTGGGAGGCGTAATGTTCGCAATTAACCGCCAGCAAAATCCGCGACGCCCGGGGTTCCCGGCGGTTATTCCGGCAGGCATCGGCTTCGATTTTGTACAGGACGCAGATATCGCAGTCGTACAACACCCGCAGGCGCCCGTGAACTTTTACCCCCATGTGAATTTCCAGCGGGGGTTTATTGGGAAATTCGATAACCGCGTGGGTGTAGGGTTGGGTGGCGTCGTAAAGTTGTCCGGCTCGCTTGCGAAAAACGAGGGTTTCCGGATTGTTTTTGTCAACATCTTTATAGTAAACCAACGCCCCTTCATTTCGAGCCGCTTTGACGATGATACTGAAGATGTAAAACTTGAACCGATCGCCCGCCTCTTTTTCTGTTTTAAAATCGGGATTGATTGTCGATGCCAACTGGGTTTTTATATCCCGCAACAGGGACGCATTAACCGCCATCTTTTTCCACCTCCGATCGCAACTGTTCCAACGTCATTTTTAACCGATCGCACTGCTGCGATCGCGCCGAGATCGGGTCGGGAGAAAATTTGAATAACTTCCCCTTTCCCCCCACCGCCGAGGCGAACCGGATTTCCGGCTTCACCTCCAAAGTCAGCGCTTCGTGGCCCAAAACATCCGCAATTTCTCGATCTATTTCCGCACCCGAAATAATGGCGCGATCGACCGCATCGATCAGCAATAATAACCGCTCCTGGGGGCTGTGATACGCCAATTTCAAATCGGGGGACTTTCGCCCCGCCACCATCTCCTCGACCGTTTTTCCGGCACTCACCACGTCCTCAACCTGTTCGGCGACCCAGGTTAATTCCAATTCGTTAAGTATTTCGACCAGTTCATCATAAACGGCCGAACAATCCTGTTCGTTCATAACCGTTATTCACAATAACAACTTAAGGCCCCCACCAGCATTTTCCTGCGGGAGATTAGGGGTCGAGAGAGATGTCACCATCTCCCCCTCCCATTCAAAACCGTGCATGAGACTTTCACCTCACACGGCTCCTAGTTCAGTCGTCTCATTGTCATGAGTACGACTCTTGCTTTGACTACCATCTATTGCAGTCTTGGCATCGTGACAGTGGCGGTGCAGCAGTTGGAGGTTTTTGTAATCATCCTTTCCGCCGAGGCATCTAGG
>NZ_JAJENU010000296.1:0-11439 GCF_035615495.1 Lyngbya sp. CCY1209
CGCCATTTCCTCGATCAAAAATAATCCCGCCACGGAATTTCCCGCCGCGTCCAGGGGGGGAGAATAACAGGCGATCGTCCCAAACCCATCCTCGCTGGAAGTCTGGGAGTTGGATCTTACCTGCCAAAATATCTGCCAGAATTTTGGGGAGTTGGAGCTTGGTGCTATCGAATGTTGTCATGATGCGATCGGGGAGGTCGTCATCAAAATGACGATGGCAATTTTGCGATCGGCTAAATTTTGCTCGTAACGCAGGTTGCGATCCGTCGTGATTATTCACCGTTTTCAGACTTTGAGGTTGCCGTTTCCCGAAGCCGAGAATCCGATTGAGATTGTAACATTTTTTGACATCGACGCGATCGCGATGATGAGACGCTGCACGGTTCGCACGGATTTCCCGAGTCGGTTTATAGCCTGCCGAAGTTTTTCGCCGTAGGTTTTGCGATCGCAGGGTTCCCTGAGACTTTGGAGGATCTCCAATTCGGGGTCGTGGCGTTTCGACAGCCCGACAACATCAATGTGTTGAGACGATATATAATTTATTACTGTACAGTTGAATTTTTGAAATGGCCGATTTCACCTTCGCAGATCTTTTCGCCGGAATTGGGGGATTCAGAATCGCCCTCGAACGGGCGGGATTGAAATGCCTTTACTCTTGCGAAATCAACGAATCTTGCCGTCAAGTTTATTATGAAAATTTCGGCGAATATCCGGAAGCAGACATTTCGGAAATTGACTTTTCCACCCTTCCCGATGTCGATCTGATAACCGCCGGTTTTCCCTGCCAGCCTTTCAGCATTTGCGGCAGGCGGCGGGGGTTCTCGGACCAACGGGGGACGATTTTTTTCTATCTCTGCGAACTGTTGAAACACAAGCAGCCAGACGTTTTTATTTTGGAAAATGTCAAGCATTTGCTGCATATTGAAAAGGGAAAGACGTTTCAAATTATTTTAAATGAACTCCGCAATTTGGGCTATTTCATCAGCCACGAACTTTTGAACGCCAAAGACTTCGGATTGCCCCAAAACCGGGAAAGGGTTTTTATCGTCGGCTCGAAATATAAGCGGTTTGAGTTTTATAAGTTGCCGAAAATAACGCCCATTCCCCGCTTGAGAGAATTTTTATTGCCTCAAGATAACTTCGATTATCTGTCTCCGGAGGAATACACCCTGATCGAGAATCCCAAACAACAAGATTCGGGGTTGATTTTTGTCGGTTACAGAAATAAAAGTATTTGGAAAAAAGGAGTCCGCCCCAATACCGAACATTTATCGCGAGTTCACCGCCAACCGAATCGGATTTATTCCGTTGATGGAGTTCACCCCACTTTACCGTCTCAGGAGTCGTCGGGCCGATTTTTTATTTATTTGCCCGAGGAAGACCGGGTGCGGAAATTGACGTTGGAAGAATGTTATAAAATTATGGGTTTTCCTGATAATTTTAAAAAAACGCCTTCCACCGCAGATGCCTATCGCCAGATCGGAAATTCCGTCGCCACGACCGTCGTTAAAGAATTGATACGGGAAATGATAAATCAAGAGATTTTTTCCGGCACTCCCAACCGTCAAAAGACGGCCATTTCGGAAAAGAGTTTGCCCCCCGTACAACTGACTATTCCGGGTTTGTCCGTGCGATCGCCCCGGACGATTCCTTCCGTCAGTCAAACAGGCTGAGAACGAGCGATCGCGCCATTTCCTCGATCAAAAATAGCCCCGCCACGGAATTTCCCGCCGCGTCCAGGGGGGGGAGAATAACAGGTGAATCTCTGATTTGACAGGTTTTCAGTTTTGTGATGGGAGTTTTGATTTTTTAGTCAAAATTGATTGATTAATCAACAATTGACCCATCAATTAACCTGTGTGAGGAATGGGTTATGAGTAATTTTTAAGTAGACAAACGGTCATAGCGTATTGAGTCAAGCGCTGTAACCATTGCCGGATTGGAGCTTTCAGAAATAGCGGGGAGCGGATTTGAACCACTGACCTTCGGGTTATGAGCCCGACGAGCTACCAGACTGCTCTACCCCGCGGCACATCTATATACTATAAATGACTTTTTCCAAAACCGCAACCCCTAAACCATCATTAATTCTCCGCTCACCTCCAACCGCTTGAAGTCGTTGAGGCTCATGAACTGCTCCGCAAGGGTTTCGGCGATCGCGGGGCTGATCCAACCCATCTGGGTGAGCAGGTGGATGGCGATCGCGTACTTCGCCCGTTTGGCCCCGTCCATCACCTTGATCGCCAGTCCCATGCCCTCGCCGACCCGGCCAACGCACTGGACGCCCTCGGCCCCGGCCTTGCTGACCAGTTGCCCTTGCGTGAGTCGCATCAGTTCCGTGTCGAAATGTCCCTCCCAGGCGACGAACTCGGGATGGTGGGTCATCGATCGCACGATCCGCTCCATATCCAAATTGTCCCCCGAGGCCAGCTTGGCGTACAGCGTCGCGATCTGGGACAGTTCCATGTAATAGGTCGGTGCCCCGCAGTCGTCCCGGGCGCCGATGAATTCGTCCCCGGGCATCCCCAGCAGCTCCCCCACCTTGGAGATGATCAGTTGTTGGACGGGGTGTTTGCGCTGCAAATAGGTCTCCAGCGGCCAGTGTCGCTGCCGGCACACCGCCAGCATCCCGGCGTGTTTCCCGGAACAGCCGTGTTGGAGGGGGCTGCGCTTCCCGGGCGGTGTCGGACACTGCAGGTGAGAGGGGTCGATGTCGCACCGCCACAGGATGTTGAACGCCTGCCGTGCCTGTTCAATGTCGCCGTGATGGGAACTGCACACGATCGCCAGGTCCCGGTCTGTCAGGTCGTAGCGCTCCAAGGTCCCCGTATTCGTCACGGCCAGAGCTTGGAAGGGTTTGAGCGCGGAACGCACGAAAGTCCCCGTATCCGGGTGGCCGGCGACAAATAGAATTCGCCCCCGGTTATCGCAGACGGTCGCTTGGATGCGATGGACGGCTTCCGTAATTCCTTCCCGCAACAGTCTCACTTCCAATTCCGTTGCCTGTATCCGTTTTCCCCTTGTCATGTCGTCTTCAAAATAGTGTGATTGATCGTCAAAATTCAGCCCGCGATCGCGCCGTTGTAGCCGATCCAAATCGACCCCCCGATCGCCAAAATCGTCCCCAGACCGTAGAACGTCTGTCGGAGTCGGTCTAGGAGGGGGCGGACTTGATGATTCAAAATGAGGCGATCCTGGACGACGAATTCCGGGGTTTTCGGCCAAGTTTGGCCGTCGTACCACCCGGACTCCTCGTAAAATACCGTCGGACTGTTCAGGCGCGATCGGATGTACCACCAGCCCAGGTACAACCGCAGGACGACCAGGGTCAGAATCAAACTCGAACCGGCCCCCGCACTCAACACGAACTGCACCGGGGCCTGCTGGGGTGAAAAACTCGCCGCCGCCACCGGGGCGAAAATCAGCCAACTCCACCCCCACACCCAGGCCAGTTTCCGGAGATATTGGGGCCAGGCCAACGTCACCCAGTGGAACGGCCAAGACCCCTTGAGTTCCTGGTATTCGTTGATGGGAAGCTGTTCGGACGGGACGGGACAGACTGAAACTGAAACCTTTTTCATCGTCTTTTCGGCGCTCGGGATCTTATCGTTTTGAATCGGGATTCGAGCCTGTCATCGGCATCAAAACTTAATGATAGCGAATCGGCGACCGTCAGACGACATCCGGCACTCCGGCCGATCGCGGCATCTTCCGATCGCTGCGTCTGCCGGCCGATCTTTCAAACCCATTCCGACCAATCCACCCGTTCGGCGTGGCCCCAGAACGCTTCCAGGTTGTAGAACTCCCGTTCTTCCGGGAGGAGGATGTGAACGATCAGGTCACCGTAGTCCACCAGCACCCAAGATCCTTCGCCCTGGCCTTCAATTCTCAGTGGGAGTCGCTGGGTTTGCTCCTCAACATGAAGGGCGATCGCCTGGTAGATGGCCCGGACTTGGGTATTGGAGAAACCGGTCACGATCAAAAAGTAATCGGCCAGGTAAGACACTTCCGTGACCCGAAGCAGCGCGATCTGGTCTCCTTTGCGGTCTTCTGCCGCCCGGGCCGCGGCGATGGCGGTGGCCAAGGTCTGATCTCCGAGGTCGGTGGCGACGGCGGAGCCGTCGGCGGATTGAGCGTGGGCATTGTTCAACATTAAGCGATCGAATTCCCCCTGACGTTACGGCATTGCGAGTGGGACGGGTTACATTGATGGTGATATTTTAGCAACTCAAATCTCGATCCGTTTTTCGGACCCCGGTTTTTCTTAATCTCTCCGTCCCCCCCCGACACCCCACACCCGATCTCGAGTTAAGACTCGACGCCGGCCACCGTCGCGAACAGGGCCTCGTACTGATTCAAAGCCTGCTCGAAGCTGAAACAGTCTTCGGCAAATTGCCGTCCCTTGCGGCCGAGGGCTTCGACCCGGGGGCGATCGCGGTACAGTTCCAAAAGGGTATCGGCCATCGCCTGGGCATCTTCCGGGGGAATCACGACCCCGCCGCCGCTCTCGAGGACGGCGACCCTCGCCGTCCCCGTATCGGGGACCGATGCCACTATCGCCCGACCGCTGGCCAGGATCACCGGGATCTTCGAGGGCAGGTTGAAGGCGGTCACATCCCGTTTCTGCACCACCAGGCTCACGTCCGCCGCCGCCAACATTTCCGGCAACCGCTCCCGGGGCTCGAAGGGCAGGAGTGAGACGTTCCCGGCATTTTGGGCGCGACAAAAGTCTCGCAGGTTTCCGAGTGCCCTTTCTTCTCCCACAATGACAAACGCAATTTCGGGAATGTGTTGCAGCTTGGAAGCGGCTTCGATCACCGTTTCCAACCCCTGAGTCAGGGCGATATTGCCCGAGTACAGCACCACGAATTTATCGGTCAACCCGTGGGCTTTCCGAAACGAATTCTCCGGCTTCGGCAGGGGTCGGATAAAATCCGTATCCACCCAATTGGGAATATAAATAATTTTTTCTTTGGGAATGCCCTGCTCGAGCAATTTATCTCTGAACCCTTCCGCGATCACGCTCACCCGGCTGACATTTTGATAGGTCAACTGTTCGACCGATCGCGCCACCCGCAGGATCGGACTTTCGGACTCCACCAACTTGACCCGCATCGCCGCTTCCGAAACGATATCCTGGAGGTTGAGCACCACCGGACAGCGCCGCACCCAAGCGTACAAGCTCACCGGCAGGGACACCAGCAGGGGCGGCACCGTAGCGAAAATCACGTCCGGGCGGAACCCCCGAAAAGCCTGGAGGATGCTGGTGGAAATAAAACTCCCGTCCAACATCAACCGGGCTTTCAAACCCGGTTTCGGCCCCCGAATCCAAACGAAGCTGCGCTGAATGTGGACTCCGTTTCTCTCCTCGTTCAAATACAACTTGCCCCGATAACCTTCGTAGATCTGGCGCTCGGGATAGTTGGGCATGGCGGTGACGACCCGCACCTGGTGTCCCCGCCGGACCAACCCTTCGGCCAGTTCGGTCATCAACGGTGCGATGCCGATAGGTTCGGGATAGTAATTGTAAGAATAGATCAGAATACGCATGATGTCCAGCCAATGTGAAAAAAGCAAAAATTTTTCGGTTTAGAGGCGACAGTTTGAGCTCGAATTGTTGAGGCTTTCGGAGGGGAAAGTGGGACGGTTAAAAGTCGAGCCGACCGTCAGCCGCGACGGTGGTTGATGCACGCCCTGTGACGGTTTCTGTTTCAATCCTACCCATCAACGGGCTTTTACCAATAACTTTTCAATTTCTTTTGGGTTTGAGGGCCAGCAAGACTTCGACTTCGATGCGATCGCTCGTCGGTCGGGCGGCGCTGATCCCGACACCGCGAATCGAATTGAGGAGCGTCAGGGTTTTGGGTTCGACAGCCACGGCCGGCGCCGCCAGCAGGTAACCGGTCGCCCAAGACACCAGATGCTCCATATCCAGATAAACATAACTGTGATTGGCTCGGGGTAACGATTCGGTGATCCTCTGAAATCTGGGATTTTCGGGGAGATTCGGATTGGGAACGAGTGTGATCGTTTCGACCACCGGGCCGCCGAAGGCGACGAACAGGGTATCGGGGGTCAGCCACCCGTGTCCGAACAGGGTCCCCTGTTCGGGGTCGTTCCATTCCGTGACCTCCACCCCCTGAATGGTGCGCCGTTCGACATCGACGGGGGGGTTGCTTTCGGCCACGATCGCATCGAGTTGCTCCAGGGTGGCATCGGCCTGGGGGCGGTCGCCCGTTTCCAACAACAAGACACCGCCCAACCCCAAAGGGGCGAGAATGCCGTCGTCGGAGGCGATCGCCCCCAGGGCAAATTCCCCGTCCATCCAGCCGAAAACCTCCCCGTCGGCATCCAGGTCGAGGGCCCGCAAACCCCGCCGCACCTGGCGCACGAAGTCCCGCACCGGGGGATTTTCCGGCGCCCCGGCGACCAGTTGCGACCAGAGGCGATCGATGCCCTGGCTGTTGATCAAAGCGATGGTTTCTGAGGGAAATCGGGCCACCAATTCCCCCACTTCGGGGGGGGATTCGGGCGAAGTCGGCGGGGGTTGCAGCCGCATCACCCCTTTGAGGCGCAACCCCTCCCCATCCACGCCGACGCCGATGGCGGCAGACTCGACGGGGGTGAGTCGGGAGACGGCACCCCAAGATCGCCAAGATTCCCCCGATAATTCGGCCGCTTGCTCCACAAATCCGGCATAGTCCGCAATGAAGATCGTCATCAGGGGGTTGGGAACGGCGATGTCGTGGAAAAATAAGTCTTCGCTCCCCCAGACGTCGGCTAGGGAGGGTTCCCCCCGCAGGGTGTCGATCGCCCGCTCGATGGGTTCGGCTGTCGCGGCTACCAAGACGCGATCGCCGATGGTGGCGATGCTGTAGCGCTTTCCGCCCTCCTCGGTATATTGGGAAATGGTGATGCCCCGATAGTCTCGCCCTTGATGTTGAATTCCGGTTTGGGAATTCAATCGGTTCGCCAACTGACTCGCCTTGAAACGGTTGCGGATCGCCAAAATCATCAGCAGGTGGGAATCCCCGCCCTGTTCGGGGTCCTCCGGCGGCAGCACGCTCACCATCAGCCCCCCCATCCACGGCTTCAGGTCGCGATCGAAATCCAGGGGCGTCCCCGCCAAACTCTGCCGTTTGAAGTTGGAGAGGATGCGATCGACTTGGTTGCGGGTCGCCCGGGTCCCGAATCGCTTCAAATGCTGGAGGGAGGACGAGTCGGGCGAGATGAACGTCGCCATCAGCGCTTCGTCGGGGACGAGTTTGGCGCTTTCCTCGGGACGGTAAGCCTGCACCCGCAGGGTCCTCAGATAGACGAGAACCGCCACAGTGCCGGTACAGGCGATCGCGGCAGCGGCAATGAGAAGCTTGGATTTGTTGAAGGGCATCTTGATCCGTCTCGATCGCGTCAGAAAGGTCGGGAACCGATTCGCTCGGTGCATCCCCTATCGTAACGCTCTCGGCCGCCCAGAGTCCGTCAACTGTAGCACTATTGGGAATGGGGAATGGGGAATGGGGGGCTCCGCTTGACCGAAGCTCCCTCCCCTTGACCGTTGCTTGACCGTTGACGGACTCTGCTTCCGGTCGCCTCCTGGAACCCCTCCGCTCCCCCCCACACGGTATGATAGCTGCAAGAGTGCGATTTGTATCAAATCCGGTCGAATATCAAAGCCGCCTGGAAATCAATTCCCCGGTGGGGTCGGTTCGCGAACTGCCCCTACATCTGCCGCTCAACTATAACAACTTTTTGGGTTTGAGATTATGAATTTTGCCAAGTTCAGACAACTCCACGCCACGATGGCTCCCATTGTCATGCTACCGCTATTTGTCACCGTTTTTACTGGGGTGATTTACCGCCTCGGGAAAAGTTGGTTCGGCCTGTCGCGGGATCAGGTTCACTTTTTGATGGTGATTCATGAAGGGGAATATTTGGGACAGACTTGGGAACCGATTTACGTTCTTTTGAACGGGTTGGGCTTGCTGTGGATGTTGATTACCGGGGTGACGATGGTGATTCAAAATATCAGGCGATCGCGCTGGTTTCGCAACCTTCAGGCGAACCAAAAAACGGTCACTTCCGATGGCGGCGAGTGAGCTATCAGCTATCAGCTTGGGAGCGATTTCCCAACAGTTTCTTAGATCAAATCTGGTTGAATGCTCGGGACAAAACGGGTTGGATATCAAGACCGCTTGGAAATCAATTCCGGAGGGCGCAAGCCTGACGCCCCTACCCGCTCAAATCATCGATCGATGATTGGGGAGTTATATCATGTCCGCTCAAACAGTTATGATTCCTGGATGCCATCTTCTGAAGCGGCTTCAAACTTTTGCCTATTGCCTCTTGCCTATTGCCTTTTCTCGACGTTAAGTGTCCGTATTTAAACGGACTTGATATGAGTGCAGCCAAATAATTGGATCTGATATGATCCCCTATTCCCGATTCCCGATTCCCAAATTTTTTAAATTTTTTCCGGACTTTAAAAGGCGCGAGGGGGGTTGACAAGGGGTGGCGATGGGCGATAAAATATTGACATTATCCCCCATAATGGGAGTGGTTGTAAAAATATTATTTTTGTCACCACTCCCATTATAAAAAAATAATACCGCAAGTCAAGTCAAAAATCAACCCCCTCGAAAAAAAGTCGAAAATTTTTAACATTTCTTAATTTTTTTTTTTAAAATCGCGAGATCCGGTCAGGCGATCGCATCCGAAGGCGGTTTGGAGTCGGCGGCGGAAAGGTCGCGATCGAGGAATTTCAACACCCGTTGCAAGTACATTTTCTCATCCTCCAACATGGGGAAATGGGCGGTATTGTTCAAAATCTCCAACTGGACGTTTGGATTGAGAGTCGCCGCCTGTTTCGCCATATCCGCCGGAATAATTTGGTCATATTCCCCAGCCACCAACAACGTGGGGACGGTCAATTTTTTAAACTCCTTGGGAAACCATTCCGTCGCCTCTTTGCTGACGGAGGTCAAAACGGTTCCGTAAGCCGCCCCGAAATCCGCCAACAAGAAATCCTCCAAAAAGGCGCGACTGACGGGGCTCGGGAGGGAACGGTGCAGGAATCGCGCCATAAAGAATTTGTGAATGAGCGGCAGTTTCGCCATCCATTTGGGGCGGAACATGACGACGTAGCGGCTGAATTTGTGGAAGGTGTTGAATGATTTTTCATCGTATTCAAAAATACCGCTGCAAGTCAAAATCGCCCGTTCCACCCGTTCCGGATAGCGGTTGAGGAAAATGGCGGCGACGGAGGCGCCCATCGAGTGGGCGTTCAGATAAATTTTATCGAGATTTAGGGTATCCAAAAGGATGGCTAAATCTTCGGCATATTCGATCAATTCGTAGCTGCGATCTTCCCCTTCCGGGAGGCGGTTGGAACGTCCGAAGCCGCGCATATCGTAGAGGAGGCAGTGAAAGCGATCGCCGAGCGATCGCGCCGTGCTTTCCCAGTAGCGGGACGAGCCCCCCCAGCCGTGCACGAACACCATCACCGGCTTGGAGCTCTCGGGACTGTGCGGCGTTCCCACCCACTCGTAATAGTGATCGACACCGTTAATCGTAATATAAGATTGCTCGGGATGCAAGCTGACCATCGCGCCTCCAATCGTCCAATTCACCGATCGCATACCGACCCGAAAGCCGATCAATATTCATCCTACCGCAACTCGACCAAAAATGTTAGTATCCGCCAACGGCTGGGGTGCGATCAATGTGAATTTGCGCGGGTTGGATTTGAGTCATTTCGTCCTGACGAATTGCTTTTTAAAAGATAGCGATTTGAGTGATGCTTGCTTCAACCTAGAAACCGGGTTTCTACCAACATCTGAGCGGGGAACCCAACACGCTCCTAGAAACCCGGTTTCGGACTCCAACGCGGTTTCTTCGTCAATGCTGAAAGGCCAACAGAAACCTGGGCGGTACGATCTGCAACTGCAAACTGCGGTAAACGGCGATCGCATCCCCGCGCCCTCCGTTCCGGCCCCCCTTAAAGGGATCTCAAAGTCCCCCTTATCTACGAAGGGGGATTTAGGGCGGTCGCCTTTTGGAAAAACAACGATCAGCGATCGACCGACCCCATAATAATATCGATGCTTCCCAAAATTGCCACGACATCGGCAACTTTCGCACCCTTCACCAAGTCCGGGAAAATCTGCAAATTGTTGAAATCCGCCGCCCGAATCTTGAACCGCCAGGGGAAAACGTTGTTGTCGCCGATAATATAAATCCCCAATTCGCCCTTGCCGCTTTCGACCCGGGCGTAATGTTCGCCTTCGGGAATTTTGAACGTGGGGGCGATTTTCTTGCCGATAAATTGGTAGTCGAAACCGTTCCACTCAGATTTGGGTCCTTCCATCATCCGCTTGGCTTCCAAGTTCTCGTAGGGGCCCCCCGGCAGTCCGTCCAGGGCTTGGCGAAGAATTTTAACCGACTCCCGCATTTCCCGAATTCGGACTAAATACCGAGCCATGCAGTCTCCCGCCGTTTCCCAGTGGACATCCCAATCGAAATCGTCATAGCATTCATAGTGATCCACTTTCCGCAGATCCCACTTGACGCCGGACGCCCGCAACATCGGGCCGGAGAGCCCCCAGTTGATCGCCTGTTCCCGGGTGATGGTTCCGAGTCCTTCGATGCGGCGGCGGAAAATCGGGTTGTTGGTGATCAGCTTTTCGTACTCGTCCACTTTGGGGAGGAAGTAGTCGCAGAAGTCGTGGCACTTGTCCACCCAGCCATAGGGCAGGTCCGCCGCCACGCCGCCGATGCGGAAGTAGTTATTGTTGACCATCCGATAACCGGTGGCGGCTTCCCAGAGGTCGTAGATCATTTCCCGTTCCCGGAAGATGTAGAAGAAGGGGGTCTGGGCGCCGACGTCGGCGAGGAAGGGGCCGAGCCATAATAGGTGGTTAGCGATGCGGTTGAGTTCCAGCATGATCACCCGGATGTACTGGGCGCGTTTGGGAACTTCGATGTCGGCCAACATTTCCGGGGCGTTCACCGTCACCGCTTCGTTGAACATTCCGGCGGCGTAGTCCCAACGGCTGACGTAGGGGACGTACATGATGTTGGTGCGGTTTTCGGCGATTTTTTCCATTCCCCGGTGCAGGTAGCCGATGACGGGTTCGCAGTCCACCACGTCTTCCCCGTCGAGGGTGACAATCAACCGCAGTACCCCGTGCATGGAGGGGTGGTGGGGTCCCATGTTGATGACCATGGGTTCGGTGCGAGTTTCGATTCTGCTCATATCGGTGTAAACGTCTGAATGGGTTCGGGTCGAGTGACGGAGTGGGATGGATTCCACTTCCGTCTCAGGTCAACCTACTGTAAGCGTCGCGATCGCGGTACAGTGGTGTTGAATGTGCGATTCGTTCGGGAGTGAAATAAGGCTGAAATGCCTGAAATAACCTCCTGGTAAGGCTTCCATCCCCTTGG
>NZ_JAJENU010000297.1:0-646 GCF_035615495.1 Lyngbya sp. CCY1209
CTAAAGCCGCACGAGTCGCTTTTCCACCCCGCGCTAAAGCAGCAGGGCTATCAAGCTCCCGACCTATTCACGTATTCTTGCCTAGTATTTCGGTGTCGTACCATTGCCAAAACTCGGAGACGGTAGGAATACGGTCTAATGCTTCCCTGACCTTGTGAGCCTTCTCTACGGCTTGGATGACTCCCATAGGGGTGCAATCCACTCCACAAGGTTTAGGAGAGCGCTTGCCCGTCCCCGGCTGCTTGAATTGCAGGTAGAGGTGGTATCGTCCCCCTTTTTCCTTTTGGAGCTTAAGCCTCACCCCCCGGGGACAATCCTCTCGGTGAGTATGGTATGCTGCCAGGAACTTCTGATAGGACTCGTCATAGAGTCCGTCCCCCCCTACAGTTGGAGGCTTTGAGTTAATACTCATTTTTTACTCACTCTTGACTCGTTGTGCAGTATGAGTAGATTTTAGCAACGGTAGAATGGGGGTTTAAACCTAATTAGCAGGTTCAAGTCCTTTCGTCCGCATCGATCGCCCCGGACGATTCCTTCCGTCAGTCAAACAGGCTGAGAACGAGCGATCACGCCATTTCCTCGATCAAAAATAATCCCGCCACGGAATTTCCCGCCGCGTCCAGGGGGGGAGAATAACAGGCGATCG
>NZ_JAJENU010000298.1:0-299 GCF_035615495.1 Lyngbya sp. CCY1209
CGTATCTATCAAGCGGCTCAATCGGGACAGGATGCAAAAGCTAGAAGGTTGCAGAGACTCCTTTTGAAGTCATACTATGCAAGGCTACTAGCGGTAAGGCGAGTAACCCAAGACAACCAAGGCAAGAAGACAGCCGGAGTGGATGGAATGATAGCGATATCCCCGAAACAAAGGTTTGAACTTGTTGAGGAAATCAAAAGAAACTTCAAAGCCAAGCCGTTGCGGAGAGTCTGGATACCAAAACCCGGACGGGATGAAAAACGCCCTCTGGGAATCCCGACAATCCGAGACAGAGCCAA
>NZ_JAJENU010000299.1:0-547 GCF_035615495.1 Lyngbya sp. CCY1209
TGCAGTTACCTACACAGACCCTCAAAGTACACCGGGGGAGAGGATGAGTCTAAGGATGGAATACCCATACAGACGGAACGAAATAACCCCATATTGGCTCTTGTCCAATGGTCGATTAGGCAAGTAGTGAAAGGCAATAAAACCGAAAGTGTAAGCGCAAGCCATATGGGAGTGAGATGTGACCAGAAGCCAACGCCCGGACGTAAAATCTGGGATATGCAGACGGGTCACGGTTCAGACGTAAGATGGAGACTTGAGTAGCAATAATGGCGAAATCTAGTCAAACCAAAGGATTCGGCAAGCCGAAACCAACGGTCACTAAGAATGCATGGAGAGCCATCAACTGGGCGAAAGTTCAGCGGATGGTTTTCAAGTTGCAAAAGCGTATCTATCAAGCGGCTCAATCGGGACAGAATGCAAAAGCTAGAAGGTTGCAGAGACTCTTGTTAAAGTCATACTATGCAAGGCTACTAGCGGTAAGGCGAGTAACCCAAGACAACCAAGGCAAGAAGACAGCCGGAGTTGACGGTGTGGTAGCGATATCCCC
>NZ_JAJENU010000300.1:0-309 GCF_035615495.1 Lyngbya sp. CCY1209
GAGCCAGTATGGGGTTAATTCGTTCCATCTGTATGGGTATTCCATCCTTAGACTCATCCTGTCCCCCGGTGTACTTTAAGGGTCTGTGTAGATAGTATTAATAAACTTCCACTTTTCCACTTACTCGTTCGAGCAGCATCGTAATCAACCTGTTTTCGATACCACATGGTAACGAGGGTTCATGACGGACGTTCACCTTTCGGTTAGTCATAGATGGTTGGCAGTGGTCGAATTATTGGGAGCAGATTCTCCCTCATCGCCTTCCGTTCCCCGCTTCAATCCTGGAGTTGTGAATTCCAAAACTGGGGG
>NZ_JAJENU010000301.1:0-290 GCF_035615495.1 Lyngbya sp. CCY1209
CATTTGCCTTTCTGGTATTTCAGCAGTTTGGCTTCTCGGTTTGGGATTTCTGCTGATTTCCCTCTCCTTGTTGCCCAATAGATCCAATTTCCATCATACGTCGATGCGTTTGGTCTGACCAACGTGTGGTAGACAATGGGAGTCCAGGCGTGTTTTTGGAGTCGTAGACCGTCCTTAGTTTGGAAAATCCACTTGTCCTTCCTTTCGTCCCCGTTGCTCAGTTTTGCCATACCTGTTCGGTAGTATTTTCTGAGCGTTTTGTATTTGGCGTTTCCGCATCGTGACACTAC
>NZ_JAJENU010000302.1:0-333 GCF_035615495.1 Lyngbya sp. CCY1209
TCAGGCAATATCCAAAAGGAAAACATACATCCGGGAAGAAATCGGGGGGAAGAGGTCTACTCGGCTTCAAGACCCACGTCAAACCGGATAAGGAAGCAATCAAAGCCCACATCGAAAAGGTTAAAGAGGTGATTAAGAAACATAAAAAATCACCTCAAGCCGCCCTGATTAAAGAACTCAACCCCATCATTACAGGATGGTCAAGATATTACTCAGGGGTAGTCTCCTCAGAGATTTTCGGAAAGCTGGATAACACACTCTGGCAACAACTACGGGCATGGGTAGTGTCACGATGCGGAAACGCCAAATACAAAACGCTCAGAAAATACTACC
>NZ_JAJENU010000303.1:0-27487 GCF_035615495.1 Lyngbya sp. CCY1209
CCATTATCCCCCTTCGATCCCCCCCCGCCCCCATCCCCCCCTACCCCCCTTTGTAAGGGGGGAGATAAGGGGGAGCAATTGGCGATCGCAGTTACATTTTATATCAAATCCGGTTGAATGCTCGGAACAAAATGAGTTGGATATGCAAGACTGCTTGGGAATCAATTCCCAAGCTAATAGCAAAAATCCTCTCAAGAGGATTGGGAAGATTGTACGGTTATAAAACCGGATCTGATATTAGCAAAGATTTTTACCAAAATCTCCGGCTGGCAAAGAAACCCGGTTTCTTACCCCCCACCAGCCACCCTCAAAAACCCAACCCATCCGGCAAAATCAAAAGCGATCGCGTTCGGATTTTGAAAAGTTGGAAAATCTGTTATCATATCGATTGGCGACATTAAAAGTAAAATTTAAAAACAAGAATCATGAAGCAACTCACACGCATTACAGTCGATCCGGAAGTGATGGGTGGCAAACCTTGTATTCGGGGTTTGAGGGTGACGGTCGGCATGATTTTAGGGTTGATGGCTGCCGGTCGTTCGACGGAATAAATTTTGCAAGCTTATCCTTATTTGGAACCGGAAGATTTACGGGAATCCTTGGCTTATGCGGCTTGGCGGGTTGAGGAAATCGAAGTGGCTTTGAGTGCATCATGAAGATTTTGATTGAAAAGATTGAGGAATCTGTCATAATATAGAGAGGCGATCGCGTGAAATGAACGATGTCTCTTGAACAAATTCGACAAGAAGTTTTGGCTCTCCCCCCGGATTGGCGGCTGCAATTGGTAAACGATTTGCTCGCCAGTCTCGAACAAGAAATTGATGAAACGACTCAATCCTTATGGCTGGTGGAAGCGAAACGGCGGCGGGATGAAATTCTTAATGGTACGGTTCAAGTCATTGAAGGGGAGACAGCCCTGGCACAGGTGAAAGCCATACTGGATTGATGCGATACGTTTTTCATCCTGATGCCCTCGCGGAGTATGCGGAAGCCGTCCGCTATTACGCCGAAAGAAATGTAACTCTTGCCCAGTCGTTCATTGATGCTATTGAGGATGCCGTCTGTCGTCTCCGGGAAACTCCTCAGCGGTATCTAATGCTTGAGGCGGGAGTGAGACGCTGTTTGGTGCAACGTTTCCCCTATGCGATACTCTACACGGTTGAGTCAGAGTATATTTTGATTTTGGCGGTCATGCATGGCAGACGGAAACCGGATTATTGGCAGTTACGGCGAAGGGAATAGCGATTTAGAAACCGGGTTTCTACGAGTCTCTCTCAATTCTCACCTAACTCTCCCAAAGAAACCCGGTTTCTTGACTAATGACGCGATCGCCTCCAAAACCAACATTTCCCAAAATGCGCCGATCTCTGCTAAAACACTAAAGGCGGACACTTTGAGCAATTCCCAATCATGATCCGGCGTCTATTCCTCCCTCTCGTCATCCTCTCCTGCATCCTCTCCCTCACCTTCGCCGCCTGCACCTCCCAGGACGCCCCCACCGTGGCGGACGGCAAAACCCTCAAACTCCTCTACTGGCAGGCGCCCACCATCCTCAACCCCCACCTCGCCAGCGGGTTCAAGGACTTCGACGCCGCCCGGTTGGTGTACGAACCCCTGGCGAGTTACGATAATAGCGATCGCCTGGTGCCCTTCCTGGCGGCGGAAATTCCCAGCAAAGAAAATGGCGGCGTGGCGGCGGACGGGCGTTCCGTGACGTGGAAATTGAAGCCGGATGTCACCTGGTCCGACGGCGAACCTTTCACCGCCGAGGATGTCGTTTTTACCTACAATTTTATCAGCAACCCCGACGTCGCCTCTTCCAATTTGGAGGCGTTTTCGGGCATCGAAACGGTGGAAGCGATCGACGATCATACGGTTAAAATTACCTTCAAAGATGTGACTCCGGGCTGGGCGGTTCCCTTTACCGGACAGACGGGGGCGATCCTTCCCGAACATATTTTTTCACCCTACAACGGTGCCAACATTCGGGAAGCCGAAGCCAACAATCAACCCGTCGGAACGGGGCCATTTTTGGTGGAAGAATTCAAGCCGGGAGATATCGTCGTTTACACGGCGAATCCCAACTATTGGGATGCGGGAAAACCCTATTTTGAACGGGTGGAATTGAAGGGGGGCGGCGATGCGACTTCGGCGGCGCGGGCGGTGTTGCAGACGGGGGATGCGGACTACGCTTTTAATTTGCAGGTGGAGGCGAATATTCTCAAACAGTTGGAAGCGGCGGGACGGGGGAAAGTTTTGGCGAATTTCGGGTCTTATGTCGAGCGGATCATGTTCAATTTTACCGATCCGAACCAAGCGACGGCGGACGGGGAGCGATCGAGTGTGGAGTTTCCCCACCCGTTTTTTACCGATAAAAAGGTTCGGCAGGCGTTCGATCTGGCGGTCGATCGCGACACGATTTCCAACCAACTTTACGGCCCCACCGGACGGCCTACCGCCCAACTGATCGTCGTCCCTCAGCAGTACAGTTCCGATCAAATTGACTATGAATTTAATTTGGAAAAAGCGGCGGCGTTGTTGGATGAGGCGGGATGGAAAGATAGCAATGGGGACGGCATTCGGGATAAAGATGGGGTGGAGATGCAGGTGGTTTTTCAAACGTCGGTGAACCCGGTGCGGCAGAAAACCCAGGAGATCGTGAAGCAGTCTTTGGAGGCGATCGGCGTGGGGGTGGAATTGAAGAGTATCGACCCGAGTATTTTCTTTTCGGGCGATCCGGGGAATACGGATACTCTCAATCATTTTTATGCGGATTTGCAGGAATTTACCACCGGAAATGACAGCCCCGATCCGGGGCCGCACATGAAATGGTGGACGTGCGAGGAAATTGCCCAAAAGGAAAATAGCTGGCAAAAACCGAATTATGCCCGCTATTGTAATCCGGAATATGACGAATTGTGGAAGCGGGCGATGACGGAACTCGACCCGGAAAAGCGGGCGGCATTATTTCGGCAGATGGATGAATTGTTGCGGGAGGATTTTGCGGTGATTCCCATCGTCGATCGCGCCACGACGACGGGGGTTAGCAATACTTTGACGGGGATCGATCCGACTCCCTGGGATGCGAACACTTGGGATATTAGCAATTGGAGGCGGACAGAAAGTTAGGTCGAAACTTTGAGTCCCAATTTAGACGATTAATTTGCCGTTACCAGTTCTCAACAATGCTGCAATCGAAACCCGTTAAAAAATTTGTCGCGATCGCCCTTTTGAGTTTGGGGCTGACGTTTCTGATCCCCGGCATTTCTGAAGCGCAACTTTCGCTGTTCGGCGGTTCGGACGGAACAAACACCCGCGGCAATCGTGGCATGAGCAGTTCTTTTTGGAATGTCAACCGCTCTTATTTGTGCGGTGAATTGAAGTGCGCGGACGTTTGGTTGCACGGTCAAAAAGTGCTGACGGTGGCGACTTATCCGGAGGTGGATGCCAATGTCGGTGCCACCGTCGAATTGACGGCCGAACAGCGGGCAAGACGGGTTCAGGGAATTCTCGAACGGATCATCTTGGCTTGGATTAAATACACCGAGGAAACATCACAGTCTTCCGAAAAATTGACAGAGGAAAATAATTCTGCGGAAGCATCGAACCCGCTCGATGGCGTTAGTAAAGTGACCGAAAATTTGAAAAGTGAAATTAATAAACGAGTTCTTTTTTCCCACGGCTTGCCACCCATTTCGCCGGACAACTTAGAGCTCCAAATTGGGAAGCTGAACGATCAGGAGGTGATCGCATTTCCAGCCCAACACGGATTGCAACAGCAGGTAATTGTCACCGTGACGGAATTGGATGCGATCGCCAATAATATGCTATCTTCCGAAGAGTTGGCATCGATTTGGAAGGAGAAAATTAGAAGGGCTCTGATCGACTCGCTCGGGGAATTTATCGAACGGGCGGAAAATACGCGCTCCTGGTACGAAGACAAGTTGCTAAAATCTCTGAAAATTGCGATCTTGATCGTCGCCTTTACCGTACTAATTTGGCTGCTGCAAAGGCGCCTCAGAAAACTCGATCGCTCTTTGAAAAAGGAACTCCAAACCCTCGAAAAGTCGATGGCAGTCAATCCCGAGTCCGTGGGTTCGGGAAGGCACAACAAAGCTGAGTCCGAAGGCGCGAAGGGGGGCGGCGAGGATTCCCAATCCCACCCCTCCAAAAATGGCAGACATCCCGAGGATAACAGCGTCAAAAATCCGGCTTTACAAGCTCTGGCTATCAGCCTAATTTCGGAATCTTTTTTGTCGCAGATCCCCACCATTTCACTGAAACAACAGAGCCTCCTAAAACAGCAGCGAAACTTGATCCGTTTGCTCCGCAGAATTTTAATGTGGGGGGAAATTTTTATCGTTTTTTTTGGGGTCTCGCATATTTTATATCTTTATCCGGAAACCCGCAATTACAGCGAAATTATTGAAACTCAATATGTGTTTATTTTGCTGGTTTGGTTGTTTGTCAGCCTCGCCGATCGCGTCAGCGACTTTTTGACGGATTATTATCTGAATCGGTGGGCGAAAGCACAGCAACTTTACGATCCCACTTCTCAGCGTTACGCCCTGCGAGCCAACACTTCTTCCCGAGCTATAAAAGGGATGACGACGATATTATTTTGGGCGTTGGGAATTTTGTGGACGATTCAGGTGCTCGGCATTTCAACGGCTTTTCTAGCGAGTGCGGGGGTGGTGGGTTTGGCGATCACTTATTTTTCTCAAAATACGATCAAAGACGTATTGAACGGCATCTTAATTTTGTTCAACGATCGCTATGCGGTGGGGGACGTGATCGCGATGAACGAGTATGCGGGGGCGGTGGAAAGCATGAATCTCTACATCACCGAATTGCGGAATTTAGACGGGGAATTGATCACCATTCCCAACGGT
Source organism: Lyngbya sp. CCY1209 (assembly GCF_035615495.1). Lineage (GTDB taxonomy): Bacteria > Cyanobacteriota > Cyanobacteriia > Cyanobacteriales > Microcoleaceae > Limnospira. The sequence goes on from NZ_JAJENU010000303.1 coordinate 4,893, forward strand.
TTGGTGGGGGTCGTCCGGAACATGACCAAAAATTGGTCGCGGGTGAATTTTACCATATCCGTCGGCTATGCCGCCGACATCGAAAAGGCGATCGAAGTGATGCAAGAGGTGGCGAAGGAAATGCAAGAGGAGTCCGAGTGGGAAGATTTGTTTCTGGAACCTTTGAGCATTTTGGGGGTGGAGGAAGTCGCCCACACGGGTGTTGTCATTCGGGGGTTGATCAAGACCAAGCCGAGCCAGCAGTGGGCGGTGGGGCGCGAATTTCGCTACCGAGTCAAGCAAGCCTTTGAACGGGACGGGATCGCGATCGGAATTCCCCAACAAAATCTGTGGTTGCACCAGGAAAAAAATATCGATAATTTCATTAAATCGGAGGATAATTGATGGGATATTACCGTATAAATTTTGAGCTAAAATCTGATTTTTTTCACCTTATTAAAAATGGGCGTAGGAATTCGAGTGACACTTGTTTAAAAAAAATTTAGGATTGTTGCGGATGCCGGGAGTCGGATGTCCCGACTGAAAAAAATTCAAATTTACCGTAAAATTTGGCTAACAAATCTGAGAGAAACAATAGAACGGTAGTGCGAGGGCTGTAGGAGAACGTGAACTCACCAGAGACGCATCTGCAAGATGAACGCCTGCGGGAACTGGCGATCGCGGCCCGAGGGCACCCCGACCGCTCTCGGGAACGGCGGAAAGCCCTGACTCGCCTGGTTCAGGAGATTTTGAACTCCGGCCGCTTGTGTCGTCCTCGTCAGGGTCAATTTGTCGATCGCTATGAGGAGATTTACCAAATAGCGGTTCAGAACCTGATGCTCTACGTCTGCGGACAGATCGACCGCTACAAACCGGAGAGCGGTCCGGTGATGCGGTGGGTCAACTTTTTGTTAGAAAAACGGTTTTTTGTGGATGCGATCGCGGAGGTGATGGGCAAGAAAACTGCAATAAAAACGGTCGAAATTAATGAGGAAGTTACCGTTGAAAATTCCCGAGAATCGAATCCGTCTTTGTCCGAGCTGGTCCGACAGTATATCGAGGAAGATCCCGAAGGGAGGTTCGAGCAAAAACACATTCGGGGGCATCCGGAGGCGAATTTTAAGGTGCTGGTCAAACGCCGCATGGCGGGAGACAGTTGGGAACAGATTTCGACGGATTTGGGAGTCAAGATTTCGACGCTTTCAGATTTTTATCAACGTTGCCTGAAACAATTTTCGGAGCAAATCAAAGGGGACGTGCAAATCTAGATTAGAGTAACAATGCTGACAATGGAAAACTTGACATCTCTGAAATTTACCATTCCGCTCACCGCCCGCGATCGCGACATTGCCCGACAATTCGGGAGCCGTCACGTCGCGGAAGCTAAAGCGGAAAAAGTTTATCATAATACGTTGGCGATTCTGGCGGTCAACTATTATTGCAAGTGCATGGGAATTGACACCGATTTGCAAGCCAGTGAAAGCTGGAATCCGGTGATGCAAACCCTTGCAGACGTGGCGGATTTGTGCCTCGCTCAGATCGGAAAGGTCGAATGTCGCCCGGTTTTTTCGGATGCTTCGGCGGTGGAAATTCCGCCGGAAGTGTGGGGCGATCGCGTCGGTTATCTGGCCGTAAAATTGAGCGAATCGGGCGATCGCGCGGAGTTGCTGGGGTTCGTCGAAAGCGTCGATTCCGATGCCATTTTGCTGCAAAATTTGCAGCCGCTCGACGATTTTTTGGAACGCATCGGCGAACTCGAACGGGCTCCCGTCGCCGAAATGGTATCCCAGTTGAGCAATTGGATCGGAGGAGTTTGTGAGGCGGGTTGGGAAGCGATCGACACCCTGGAACGGCATCTCAATCCTCCCCGAGACGAATTGAGGTTCAGCTTTAGAAATCGGCGATCGCCGGTCGAAATTCCCGCGATCGAGCGGGGCAAGTGGATCGAGTTGAAACCGACGGGAGAAAAAGTCTGCTTGTGCGTCGGCATCGGCCAGGAAACCGCTTCGGAAGTGCAAGTTTACGTGGAATTATTTCCCCAAGATCCGGAGTTGAAATTACCCCAAGAATTACAATTGGCGATCGTCGATGAAGGGGGCAAATCTGTGATGCAAGCCGAAGCCTGCGGGAGCGAAAGTTTGAGATTCGAGTTTGGCGGGGAGTCGGGAGAGTTTTTTGGCGTACAAATCATCTGGAAAGAGACGATCCTGACCGAAAAATTTTCGATCTGAGGGGATTGGCAATATGGCTAAAATTGTCGCCATCCGATTCGATGGAAGCTGGGCAGAAAGCGGCTTCAATGTCAACTTGGAAGTCCGGACACCGAACGGAAAAACGCTGGTCGAAAAACGGGGGCATTTGCCGGCAAATCCGGAATTATTGGCACACCTAAATCAACATTGGCAACATCAATATCGAAATCTCAATTCTCCGGCCCGGATCAAGCCGAAACGGATCGTCAGAGGCTCGACTCGGGAACGCATTCAAGCCTGTCAGGTTTCCGCACGGGAGTTGGAAAAGCGACTCGGTTCTTGGTTAGATGACGAGGATTTTCGGCCCCTCGACAAGCGGTTGCGTGAGGAGTTGAACCGAGATGAAGAAATTCAAGTTTTGCTCCGCACGAATGACGCGAACTTGAAAAAATTGCCGCTGCACCTGTGGGACTTTTTTGCCAGCTATCCCAAAGCCGAATTAGCCCTCAGTCCAGTGGAAATCGAATCGCCGAAATACGACGACAATTATCCGAGGGCATCAAGGGTTAAAATTCTGGTCATCATCGGCCATCGGGACGGGATCGATACGGAAGCAGATTTAAACATTATTAAAAGTTTACCCCAAGCCGACCCGACGATTTTAATCGAACCCGAACACCGGCACATTAACGATCGCCTCTGGGAGCAATCCTGGGATATTATCTTTTTTGCCGGACACAGCGAAACCGAGGGAGAGACGGGCAGAATTTATATCAATCCCCACGACAGTTTGACCGTGGAAGAGTTGTGGTACGGGTTGCGAAAATCCGTGGAGCGGGGGTTAAAATTGGCGATTTTTAATTCCTGCGACGGGTTGGGTTTGGCCCGCCAATTGGACGACTTGAATATTCCCCAAATGATCGTGATGCGGGAAGTGGTTCCCGATCGCATCGCCCAAGAATTTCTCAAACATTTCCTGAAGGAATTTGCTGGGGGCGAGTCCCTTTATATCGCCGTCCGACGGGCGAGAGAGCGCCTTCACGACGATTTTGAGCGGGAGTTTCCCTGCGCGAGTTGGCTGCCCGTTTTATGTCAAAATCCGGGCTATATTCCTCCCACCTGGAACGATCTGATCCTCCAAAATCAACCCGTTGATTTTCTAAATTGGATTCGAGAAACGTCTAAAATCGAAAAAATAAAGCGACCGAAATGGCGACAATTTTTGATTATTTTATCGGTCGTCGCTGCGGCGACGGGTTTGGTTTGGGGGATGCGATCGCTGGGTTTTTTACAGCAATGGGAACTCCGAGCCTACGACCATTTCATGCAAATTCGACCCGAGGAAAATCCCGACCCGCGCCTCGCATTGGTGACGATTACCGCTGAAGATGTTCAATCTCAACCGGCGGCGGAACGGCAAGGAGCCTCCCTTTCCAATCGGAGTTTGGAGTTATTATTGCAAACCTTAGAACGGTATCAACCGAGGGCGATCGGACTGTTAGTTTACCGAGAAAATCCCATCCCGGCGGAATTTGAACAACTGAAAAATTTGTTCGCAACGAGCGATCGCCTCGTCGCCATCTGCGAATACGGACAGCCGGAACGGCCGGGAGTCCCGCCACCGCCGAATATTCCCCGCGATCGCTTGGGATTTAACAATGTCGTATCCGACCCGGATTATGTACTCCGTCGCCATCTACTCGCCGTCAATCCGGCTGGTTTAAATTGTCCCACCCGAGAGTCTTTTAGTTTGCAATTGGCGCGTTTTTATCTCGCAAATAAAAAGTTAAATTTTCAAATTAATTCCCGCGATTATCCCCAATTCGGCGACACCGTTTTTAAAACCCTCCGCCAACATACCGCTGGCTACCACGATATCGATTCCCGGGGTTATCAAGTGATGTTAAATTATCGCGCCACCGATCAAATTGCCTCCGCCGTCACCTTAGAAAATGTTTTGAAGCAACAAGTCGATCCCGACAAATTCCGCGATCGCATCGTGATCATCGGAACCGTCGATCCCAGCTTCAAAGACAACCGCTGGTTGGCTCCCATCGGGGCGGGGAAGTGGGGGAATAAACGCCTCACGGGTGTCGAAATTGAAGCCCACATGGTCAGTCAAATTATCAGTGCGGTTCTCGACGATCGCCCCCTGATTTGGTGGTGGCCGTCGCCCGTCGAATTCCTCTGGATCGGTTTGTGGTCTGCCGTCGGATCGGCACTCTTTTTATATTCGCGATCGCCCCTATTTTTGATCGTCGGAAATGGTGTCGCGCTGATCGTTTTATATGGGGTTTGCGCCGTCCTATTTGTGCAGGGGGGATGGATTCCCTTCGTCCCGGCTGCCCTGACACTATTGGTCACCGGCACGGGTTTAGCTATAATAATTGGGCGTTCTAATTCCTAATCTGATCTTCATGGCATTTACCAAGTCCATACTATCGTCGATCGCGATCGTCCTTCTGAGTTCAACTTTCCCGTCAATTGCCCAATCAGACTCTTCCGAGGAACCCATCCAATTTATACCGCAAGCCAACCGAGAACCCCCCGAATCCGACAGCGGGCCGGGAACGCGGGGGATCTGTGTCCCAACGGAAATTCCCCTGACTGCCGTGGTAGGTCGCCAGAATTTGCTCGATTTAACGCTCGGCGATCGCCCCACATTTTGGATTTACATTCCTTACAGTTCATCCGATGTCAATTCGGCAATATTTTCCCTTCAAGATGAAGCCGGAGAAGTTGAAATTTGGGGGACACAACTACAACTTAAAAACACCCCCGGAATTGTCGCCATTTCCCCTCCGGAAACGGTTCCCCCTTTGGAAGTAAGCCGCACCTACCGCTGGTATTTTGAAATGGATTGTGCTGGGGACTCTATCGACCCCGCCTCGCCGCCGACGGTTTCGCTGAAAGGGGTCGTCACGCGAGTTTCCGACCCCGCCATCGAAACGGAGTTGAAATCTGCTCAAACGGCCCCGGAACGGGCGAGGATTTACGCTCGAAATGGACTGTGGTATGACGCGGTAACAGCATTGGGAAGTCTACTTTTAGAAGACCCTCAAAACGCCCAAATTCGGGAGCTTTGGACGCAACTGTTGGGCGATGAAGAGGCCGGTTTGGAAGACATTTCGCGGGAGCCGATCGCGGGTCGTGCCGTCCCACAACCTTAACTACAGCCAATTTCCAACCAGAATAAATGGCGACCAATAATAGGGTTTGTAGTAATCGCTATTCGGTTTAATTTGTCGCCGGATAAAGCCAATTTGCACTTCCCGGAGAGCCTCGGCTTTTCTCAGTTGCGAACTGCCGGACTGCAACAACTGCCGATAAAATTGTTTCATAAATTCAGCCGTCGAGGCATCATTGACACTCCACAAACTCGCCAACACGCTGCGGGCACCGGCTCGAATCGAAACCCCCGCCAAACCCAAGGCGGCCCGCGTGTCCCCGGTGGCAGTTTGGCAGGCACTTAAAATGAGCAATTCGATCGGCCGGTCCGATTCCTGCACCTCCTGAGTTTGCAGCAGTCGATCTAAATCTCGCACATTAATGCGCTCGTTCCAATCCAAAATAAAAGTGTCGTCGGGGTTGGAACTAAACTGTCCGTGGGTGGCAATATGGACGATGGTAAACGGTTCGGAATTGATCTGAATTTGAACGTTCATTTTTGTGAATTGGTCGTCGGCTAACTTTTCGGATTCCGGTACGGTTTCCCGGATGGCTTTCAGTTCCGGTTCGACATATTGCAAAGCGGCGAACCCTTCCACGGCAAAACTCGGGGCTTCTTGAGCGATTCCCGCCGTCAACGCCTGCACCTGCTCTTTTAACAAAGGATTCGGATCGATCAACTGCAAACCGGGTACCACCGCGATCGCGTACCGTTCCACCAAATAGCGATCGCGATCGCCGTCATATAATACGGACATGGGAATATTTCGGAGCAACCCATCCAACACGAAAACCAACGTTTTGATCTGACTTTCATCCCGCTCTAAATCTGCTTCTAAATCGGCTTCAAACGGCTCGATCAACCACCGATAAATTTGACCGGATAACGACTTGGTTTCGCCGACCGGCAGTCGCGCGGTCATCATCGTTCTTTTGAGTTGGGAGAGACGTTCATTAAATTGGGTTTCAAAGTCGCGATCGCTCACCGAACTGTAACGAAAATTATCGGCCCCCGGCAACTTAACAATCACCCCCAATTGATCGGGTGCTATCACAGGATAAATCACCGCAGAATGTTCGTCAATTTCGTCGATATTGATATTCTCCGCACTCACGCAGGCGTCCTGAAAAAAGTTGTCCAATTCCGCCAGTTGCAAAGATTCGATCACCTCGCGGGCGGCTTTCAGATGGGACAGGCTGGGTTGAGTCGAACCCGGTTCCGGTTGCAGCAGCAACGCCACCAATTTTCGATACAGGGGTTCGATGCGATCGCGGAAATCGAACTGAAGATCTCGATTTAACGCCACCAAATTTCGCCGCAAAACTTGCAGGGTATTGAAGGCGGATGTGTACGCCTCCAGTGCCGCTTTCGAGTTACCTTTTTGGTTGTAAATATCCCCCACCTGTTCCTGAAGCTGATAGGCGATATCCGAAGCCGAAACCTTTTGCGCGATCGCCAAAGCTGCATCGCTCAAATTCAGCGCCGTTTCCAGTTCTCCACGGGTTTGATAGAGTGTCGCCCGGACTCCCATACCGTAGGCTTCCAGGCGATAATTGTTGATTGTTTCTGCCCGTTTAATCGCGGGTTCGAGCAATTCTCCTTCGACGAAACCGGATCGGATCAATTCTGCCAAATTGGCGGTCAGTTTTTCGACGATTGGATTGGTTTCTTGACGTTCGAGATCGGTCAATAATTCCGCCAATTTAATTGCTGCTTTAATGGATTGCGGTTCGGGTTCGATTCGGTTGATACTCCCGATAATTTCCGGCAATTTTTCCCCCTGAAACTGGACGTGAGGTTCCAGTAAGTTGTCGCGATCGCCCTCTCTCAACCATTGATTAAATTGGATCAAAAAACTGAGATGATTGATGGTTGACTGAATCTGTATCAAGCGATCGGGAGAAATAGTCGCCGCCTGTTGATAGTCAGATAATCCTTTTAAAATCAGATTTTGAAGTGCTTCTCTCTCAGATTTTTTTTTCGGCTTAAAATTGGCTGCACGTCCGGATTGAGAGCGGGTTGTATTGCCCAAATTGAGCAATGCTTGCCCTTCGGTATTGGCATCTTCTGCCAATTCCAAACTCGCTTCCAATACCCGTTGAGATAGATCCAACTTCCCGATCGCCCGCAGTCCGTTTCCCAGACTTTGCAAGCCCTGGAAATTCAAGTTATTGTTGGCAGTATCGAAAGTTTCCAGAACCTCATTTAGCAAAGTATCCGTCAGGCGATCGCACTGCAAATTATTCCCAAACGCTTCCAAAACGGTATCGCAGGAACGCCGATAAAATCCCAAATCGGTCAACGCCTGCGCCTGATTCACTTGACTGCCGATCGCCCCAATTATATCATTATTTTTGCGATAAATCTCCTCCGCTTTTTGCCACACTTCCAAAGCAGCCTCGGCTTTCCCCTGCCGCAACAATTGATTGCCCTGCTGGACTAAATTCGCCGGGGAGGATGTCGCCAAAACCGGAGACATAAAATGCAGTCCGAGACTGAGACAAAAGGCCAAGAGTGCGATCGCCATCCATTTGATTATTCTTCCCTTACCAAGGGGGGACTGAGGGGGGTAAAGATATCTCCTGATAAATTTCATGTCCATACCTCCTTAAAACGGTGCAGAAAACACCGAAAAATAAAACCCGCCTTCCTGCCAAGTGCGATCGCGGGAATTCACATCAACCAGCGGAATCCCATAATCCAACCGCAGATTAATTGTATCCCACAAACTCGCCTGCAAACCCAACCCCACCGACGCCAAACCATTCGGACCCGGAACCTCTTCCCCGTCACTATTCCACCCGATACCGGCATCCACAAAGGGCACAATTTGAAATAGCGTATCCTCCCCGGAAATCCACGGAATCGGCAACCGCACCTCCACCGTCCCGAAGGCACCGCTATCGCTTAAACGAGTATCCTGGCGATAACCCCTGACGCTGCGATATCCCCCCAAACTGAACCGTTCCATCGGCACCAAATTCGACGCCGACAACTGCACGTCCGCACCCACCACAAACAAGGTATCCTCAGCCAACCGCCGCACCCACTGTCCCTGTCCCCGCCAGTAGAAAAACCGTCCGTCCGGTTCGTTATCATTCACCGTCGCCCCGAAAATTCCCAACCCCAAATTAAACTCGGAATAAGCCGCGAAAACCTGATCGTCACCCCGGCGCTGATATTCCTGGAAAAAACGCAAAATTGACAGGTTCGTTTCTCCGTCATCATTCGCCCCTTCAGAGAGGGGATAATTCGTCCCCAAAATCGAGGTCTGACTGTCCCTTATCGTCGCCGCCAAACCCAAACTGAACTCTTGGCGGGGCGTCCGTACAATCGGTTGTCGGAAAGCGATTTCGTAGGTGTTGGAATCCGATTCGATATCGAGTCTTTCAAACGGCCACTCCACCACCCGGTTATCTTGGCGGCGGTAGGACAATTCGATGCGGCCGTCGCGAGAATTGACCGGAATCGAATAAAATGCGTCTACGGTGTTGCTGCCGTCGGTGTTGGCGTAGGCGAGATGGAAGCGATCGCCCATTCCCGTCAAATTGCCGTAGCCGAGCCCCACCCCCCGCCGAAAACTGCCCACGCTGGGGACTCTTCCGTTGTTCGCGATCGCCTCGATTTCCCAGTCATCATCCGTCACCACTTCCACATCCAAAATACTCGTATCCGGCCGCACCCCCGCCGACAGTTCGGCGGAGATCTTTTCCACCAGCGGATCGAGTTGCAATAGCTGCAACGCTTCCAACAGTTTCTCTTGATTCAACGGGGCAGATGTCGCCCGTTCCAGACGACTTCTGATATAATTTTCATTTAATCTCCCTTCAATCTTGACGTTGATTTCATCAACTTTTCCCTCGACAACTATCAAAGTTACAGTCCCATCATTTGGGATAGTTTGGGGTGGAATAAAAGCGCCGGATGTGATATAATTATGGTCGGTGTAAAGTTGGGTGATGGCGGTGCGAGCCGCGATCAATTCGGCGAAAGTGATGGGTTTCCCTAAATAGGGTTTCAGTTGTTGTTTTAATTCCTCATCGCTGAAAGCCGTGTTGCCCTCAAAGTCAAAGTCTTCAATCGTAACTTGGAGCGGTTCCGGTGCGGTAGCTTGGGCGACAAAAGCGGTACTTGCAATTAAATAAGATGGCGAATTTTGCGAGTTCAACTGTTCGCAATTGGGCGGAATCAGCCAGGGGCGGGCGGGGGTAGCGCGATCGGGATTGACAATTAATTGAATGCCCTCCGGAGTTTTCACCCAACCCTGAGCTTCGACAAATTCCGATTCAGTTGGGGTGACGGTTTCTGGAGTCGTCGGAACTCGCGAATCTTCCCACAAACGACTGGGACTGAGAGGATCTCGGGGGGTGGGAGGCAAGCCGCCCTGTCCGGTGATGGTGAATTCGCTGCCCTGTCCTTCTTGACAAAGATTTTGGTCGATCAAAGAAGAGATATCTTGAATAGAATCGTCAAATTCCACCAGTCCGGCACTGGGGTCAACGTCGGGGGTATTCAAATTGACTTCGCCGCTGAAAGCCGGCCCGAGTTCCGAGGTAGCGGTGATGTCGCTTCTGTCGGTTTCTCTGTCTCTGAATTCGGTGCCAAAAATGCCCAAAGCATTAATCGTAATTCGACCGCCGAAGGCATCTTCAGCATTGGCGGAAATGTCGCTATTTTCTAATGCGACAAGGTTTTCTGTATCGATGGTGATGTTGCCCCCCGTGGCTTCTCCGGTGGCGTTGGTGGTGATGTCGCTTTGGTGGCGGAGGATGAGATCTTCGGCATTAATGACAATGTTGCCTTGACCTCCGGTGGTTTCGGCGTCGAGGCTGGCTCGGTTTTCTAAAGTGATAGATGGAACGTTAATTTCTAAATTTCCGGCGACTCCTTCCCCGGTACTGCTGACAGTAATTTGACCTTGATTTTCAACGGTTAATCGATCGCCCGACAATCTCAAATTTCCCCCGTCTCCGATGGAGTTTTGGAAAGTTTCGGCGGAGATGCGACTGCGGTTGACTCCGTTAGCCGCAATTCCCGTCACTTCCACCTGAGAAGCCGTGATCGCCACATCTCCCGCCCTGCCAATTCCTTCGGTTGCCGTCGAAATTTGCCCCCCATTTCTGACGCCCAGACGTTCCGCATTCAGAATGATATTGCCTCCAGACCCGGTTGCACTCCGGCGATCGACCGAAGCCCGCAGACCGCTGGGACTGCCGCTCGCGGACGTTCCCAGGACCTCCACATCGGGCGCATTCACCCGCAACGTCCCCGCCGCACCCCCGCCGCTGGTACTCGTTTCCGCGATCGCGCCATTTTCAACTCTCAAATAGGGGGTATTAATATTCAGATTTCCGGCGGGTTGATTTCCCAATGTACTCGTCGATAACCGACTCGGAATTAGACTCTCCCCGGATACTCCCGTCAACGTCACCGACTCGGAAACATTGACATTTAACGTTCCCCCCGGACCCTCTCCCGCAGTTGCCGCCGAAATACCCGCTCCATCTCGGACGGTCAATTGGCGAGTTTGAATGGTCAAATTTCCCGCATTTCCCACATCATTACTTTCGGTGGAAATTTCACTATCCAACCCATCAGTTCCGACCAACAGAATCGAATCTCGTGCATTGATATTGAGAGTCCCCCCCGCACCGGCTCCCGAAGTCGCAGTCGAAATTTCTCCCCCCTCCCAGATCCTCAAATTAGGTGTGTCGATTTCAATGTTACCCGCCCGTTTTTCTCCTCTAGTTTCGGTTGTCATTTGGCTGTCATCTCCAACCACTTCCAGCGATTCCAAGGCTCGAATTTGTAGGTTCCCGCCTTCCCCTTCCCCTACAGTTGAAGCATTAATTTCGCCTCCCTCTTGCACGAATAATTGACCCGTTGTAATATTGATACTTCCTGCATTTCCCGTTCCGATCGTTTCCGTATCGATCACACTTGAAAACTCGCCAAAAAATCGCCGACCCCTCACATCTACGAAATCAGAAGCATTAATGTCTATGGTTCCACCGGAACCGCGATCGATTGTCAAAGCAGAAATACTTCCACCATCCTGAACGGTCAACTGTCCTGTAGTAATCCTGATATTTCCCGCCGAGCCTTCCCCACCAGTGCGAACATTAATTTGGCTGGCATTTAACCCATCTGGGGTATTTCCCAGAAGTGCGATCGACTCGGAAGCGTTAATAACTATGGTTCCCCCAAAACCCAAACCTTCAAATGTTTCTGCTGATATTCTGGCTCCATCTCGGACGACAAGCCTTTTGGTATTAATCGTCAAATTACCCGCATTTCCGTCACCGCTGGTATCAATGGAAACAAAGCTTCCGGAAAATATACCGGGAATACTTTCACCCTCAAAACCGCCAACTTCCACCGATTCCGAAGCATTAATTGTCAAACTTCCGGCGGGCTGATTTCCCACCACATTGGCAAGCAAATTAGACCCGCCCAGCACGTTCAAGCGACCGGTTTGAATGAAAATATTTCCGCCCCGTCCATTGTTGCTGGAAAATGCTGACACACTGCTATCATTATCCAAGGTGACAAACTCCGTCGTTCGGATCGTCACATCACCGGCTCCCCCTTCTTCAGATCCCGAGAAACTTCCCAGAGTAGAATTGTTATCCAGAAAGAGCGATCGCGCCGTAATATTGAGTTCTCCACCTTCACCGAATGAACTCGTCGATACGGCGTTAAAAATATCGCTATTGTCAAACTCAATCGCTCCCCCCGCTCTCAAGGTGACATCACCCGCATTTCCCTGGCCGACAGATCCGGCACCGAGATAACTTTCTCCAGATAAACGGATGTCGTTTGTGGCGTTAATCTCAATATTTCCGGCATTGCCAAGTCCAAAGCGATTTGCCGTATCAATACTACTTTCATTTAAAAGAGTGACGGCATCAGCATTAACTGTAACATTTCCGGCATTTCTGCCTCCTTCGAGGGTTCCCGTCCACAGATAGCCATTTTCACCCGATGATAAATAAGTCCCGGTTGTAACGGCAATATTTCCAGCATTGCCAGAAGCTCCTTCGAGAGCTAGAGTTTCAATGAAACTGTCGATCAATTCGACGGAATTGGTGGCGGTCAAATCGATATTTCCAGCATTGCCGTTTCCTCCAGTTAATGACTGCACCTCACCCCCCGATGTGGCGCTAAAACTATTCGTTTGGATGACAATATCACCGGCATTTCCCGTACTTTCCGGCGTGGCTTGATTGTAGAAACCGCTTTCCCCAGAAATTTGAATGCTGTTAGTCGCGATCGCAATATTTCCGCCATCCCCCGCGCCTTCCGTTCCCGCCAATAAAAACCCGCCGTCCGTCGCCGTCAAAGTGCCGGCGGTTACGGCAATATCTCCCCCTCCAGTGCCGCGCACGCTAACCCAGGCATCATTGGCGAGGGTGATATCGCTTAAAAGGGCATTTTCAGGAAAACTCAATTCCAGTTTATTTCCACTGCCACTCAAGCCGATAATTCCGGCTTCTGTGAGTCCTCCCAGTTCAATATATCCTCCGGGTGCATTCAATCCCCCGCCATCAATAATGATATCCCCGCCCACCAATAACAAACTGTTTCCCGCCGGGACTTCCAAGCCGAGAATTCTGCCCTCGGCATCCGCAACGGCGGCGCGGTTAATAATGCTGGCCGGATTTTCGGGCAATCGTAACCCGATGGGTACGTTCACCGTCAACAGTGGCGGTGCTTGGGGGTCGGAACTGGAAAACTCGAAGTTATTTTCAAATAAGAGACTGTCGGCGGTGGAACCGTAGAAGGAACCGTTGATATCCAGTTGGGCGTCGGGGCCGAAAATGATGCCATTGGGGTTGATTAAAAATAAATTTGCATCTCCCAAAACCCCCAAAGTTCCCAGAATGTTTGAAGCGTTGCCCCCGGTGACGCGGCTGAGGATGTTGGCGATGCCGTCGGGGTTGGAAAAGTAAACGCCGCGCCCGGATTGGACGTTGAATTCTTCAAAACTGTGGAACAGGTTGGAACCGCGAATCGCGCCGCCGTCGATGCGATCGCTCTCTATCCCATTGATCGTAACATTGGGCGTGACGACCGAGTTTTCATCGCCCAGAGTGCGATCGGGGATCACTTGAGCAAATGTGGGCGCACAACACCAAGTCGTCAAATAGGCGAGGGGTAAAATTGTGGCAACCGAACTGATTTTAAAATTTTGCATTTTCAGTTTGCCTCCATAAAACCGATGCGAAACAAATTAAAATCGGCAATAAGATCAGTGGCATTGATGCCTTGTACAAAAGCAATTAAATCGTTGGTTTGACTCCAAATCCCCACGCCAACTCCGAAATCTCCGAAGGTAAAGTCAGAAAATATGACGGCATCTGCTCCGCTGACATCGATCGCATCTTCTGAGGGTTGAAAGTCGGTGATTAATGCAAAATCTAAATCTCCGGAACCGATATAATAAGACTGTAATTCATCTCCGAGTACAAAGTCATCTGCTTCTGACCCCCCAATCAATGTATCTTGTTCTCCCAGACCCGGATTCGGGAAAGACGGATCGATTTCGACTCCCCAGAGAAAATCGATGCCTTTATCGCCGGAAATTAGATCGTTTCCACCACCCCCAAGATGCGATCGCACAGTTTCAAACAGCTTGCCGGGGAATGTCAGCCATTCTACAATCGAAAGATCCGGAATTTTAACCCCTTAATAAAACTTTCAAAATTGCCCGAGATTATTTTTACAAAACTTCATAATTTCCCCCGGCCTGACTCTTGAAATTGTGCGATTTGATGGAAAAATGCCGACAGCTAAAAACGCCATAACTTCCAACTGGCAAAGGTTTGATCGCCATTTGTAACAGGCAAAAATAGAACGAAAAATTTTTTTTTGCCATTTCCCGTAAAATCGGGCTATGTTACCTGAGAGAGAAAGTGAAGGGTAAATTTTGAGGGTGCTATTATGTTGGGAAACCTTGCTGACACTTATTCTTGGCAACCCAGTCCCGTGTCGCCCGTCGCCGCGGTCCACCCGCGATTCCAATTAATGCGGGACTGGATCGAGGCTCAAATCCAGTTGGAATGCGTCGTATCCGATTTCAAGTGGGCCTGTTCTCGCTACCAGAACCTCTGTCAAGAACTCGACTTTTTGTTGAACCGCCATCCCCTCGAACAACTGCAATACTTGGAGCCGGAGCGCGATCGCGAGTGCCAAGAAATTACGGCAGTTATTGATGAGATCTCTCGGTTATCACTCACGCAACTCAAGTTGGAGCGCGTCATCGCCGCCATCCAAGCGTTACTCTTTTTCAACGGGACGGCGTTACCATCGACCTAACGGATCGGTACAATTTTTGAGAAGCTGCTGTCGGTGCGGTTGAAACTCGATCGCGATCGCGTCATTTCCCTGCTTTACCGGATGCGGAACGGCTTCAAGCGGGGGGTGAGCCGAAACGTTTCGGCTCAAAAAGAAATGGCGGCGGTCGAAGAGATTTTCGCCCCCCTGGGTTTGTCCTGGAAATCCTTCGTCGAAACGCGGTTGAGCCTGCTAAATAAACCGCCGCACCTTCTCGATGCGGTGCGACAGGGAAAAATCACCTACACGAAAGCGATGGCGATCGCCAAAATTCCGAATGAGGGAGAGCGAAAAAAACTGCTTCAAGAGGCGATCGCGCAAAATCTTTCCCTGAAAACCATTCGGAAACGCATTCAAGAATTGCCAAATTCGGGCGATCGCTCTGCCTCTCCCCAAGCTCGGATCGAGACAACTTATCAGCACTTGAAAGCCGCCAGAATTTGGGAAAATCCGGCGAAGTGGGAACGGCTGCAACACCTGCTCACCCAACTCGAAGAACTGCTCACTTCCGACTAAACGAAACATTTCGGTTAGTCGGAATTGCGGAGATTTTTTAGACTCAAAAATCCCGGCGATCGCCGATCTCAAAAATTAAGATTTGAACTTCTCCATCGCCTTTTCCCATGAACCTTGAAGTTCGCCCCAAGCGCTTTCAAAACCATCTTTAATATCTTCCCAAGCCTCCCCGCTGGCTTGCTGCAATTCTTTCAGCTTGTCCTGGGTTTGATTCCGCTTGACTTCCAGCTCCTCGATCCGCTCGTGATAGTTAATCGCGGCATCTGCTTTAGCCTGTTTGGCTTTGGCTTTGAGTTCGTCAATTTGGGCGTTCATCTTGTCGAGTTTCGCCTGAAATTTGTCTGAGTAAGCTTTTTTCTCTGTCGCTTTATCCGTCATCATTTAAACTCTCCTTAATCTCGGATGATGAATTGCGATCGCATCATAACTTGTGCTTCGATTTCTGTCACCTACCGAAAGTCAGATTTTGAGGAATCGCGATCGCCCCCTAATCCTCCCCCAAATGCCAAACCCAAATTTCATTATTTCCGCCATTGCAAATCAGCGTCCGGCCGTCCGCACCGAAGGCGACGGGGCCGTATCCGGCCAACTGAAACGTCGGATTTGTGGAGAGTTCGGGCGGGTCGAGTTTCCACAGGCGCACCGTCCCGTCACCGCCGCCCCAAGCCAACATTTTCCCGTCCGGACTGATGGAAATGCTGGGCTTCGTTCCCTCGGTGGCGGAAAGGGTGGCGAGTAAATTTTCCCGTTGGAAATCCCACAATTTCACGGTGCCATCTTCGCCGGCGCTGGCCAGGAGGTTCGGGTCGGGACCGAACGCCACGGACCCGACGGCGCCGGAATGTCCGGCGAGGGTGTAGAGGCTGTTAAACAGTCCGAATCGCCAGATTTTGATCTGTCCGTCCGCGCCGCCGCTGGCAAACCAACTGGACTGGGGATGGTCGTCCCAAGAGTGGGGGGTGGCGGCAGTGGGGGGGGTGCGTCCCACGAAGGTGACGCAAAAGACCGGACCGCAGTGTTCCCGGAGGCGGTAGAGCAGTTCCCCGTTGCGCTGGTTCCAGAGTTTGATGGTGTGGTCGGCGCCGCAACTGGCGACGATGCGGCCGTCGGGGCTGTAGGCGACGGCATTGATGGGGCCGCTGCGGTGGCTGTAGGGGGAACCGGAGTGGCTGAAAAATCGGTCGGTCATGGCGCGGGTTTTCAGGTTCCAAGCCAGCAGGGTGCGATCGCAACTGCCGCTGACCAGGCGTCGCCCGTTGGGACTGACGGCGATCGCATTCACCGCCGCCGCATGGCCGCAAAAGCGGTGCAGCAGTTGGCCGGTGCAGAGGTTCCAGAGTCGAATGGTGCGGTCGGCGCTGCTGCTGATCAACAGATACCCGTTCGGCCCGATCGCGATCGCCCGCACGGGGGCCGAGTGCCCTTTGAGGACGACCCCACACCGCCAGGTTTCCGGGGATTTTGGCGGTGCGGTTTCCTCGAAACCCAGTTGTCCGCCGCAGTCGCAATTTAACAGGGGGATGGAGATTGGCGGGGGAGATGGGGAACCGGAAAAGATCCCCACACCGAAGGATTGCGGTGGCGGAACGCCCCAGATCGGCTGCTGGTGGGCGAACTCCGCCTGTCGGGTCGCCAGTTCGACGGCGACCCGGACTTGTAGGGGGTGGCTCGGGTGAAGCTCGGGTCGGAGGTCGCGCAAAACGTCCTCAGCGCACTGGTAGCGGTCTTTCACCCAGTCGGCGAGGAGTTTGTCGAGGATGCGGTTCAATGGGGGGCTGATGCTGCGGTCGGTTCGTTCCAGGTGCGATCGCCAGGTCGATTCCCCCGTGAACGGGTCGAACAGCTCGCCGGGGGGAATCCCCGTCAGCAGGTGGATGCAGGTGACGCCCAAACTGTAGAGGTCGCTGGCCGGGTAGGCCTTTCCCCCGCGAATTTGCTCCAGAGGCGCGTAGCCGATGGTTCCCGTCATCGTCCCGGTTTTGGGGTGGAACAGGTCGATTTCATGTTTGGCGACACCGAAATCGACGAGCACCAAATGGCCGTCTTGGCGGCGGCGGATGATATTTTCGGGTTTGATATCCCGGTGGACGACTTGGTGATGGTGGATGAATTGCAGGATGGGCAACAGGTCCCAGAGCAGTTCCCGCACGGTTTCTTCGCCGAAAGGTTTCCCGAGATCCAACTCCTGCAGGAGATTTTCTCCCTCGATATATTCCTGCACCAAGTACAATCGCCCCTCGGATTCCAAACTGGCGTACAGGTGCGGGATTTGGGGATGATTGCCCAACTCCTGCAGCCGCATCGCCTCCTGGTGAAACAGGTCTGTGGCTTTTTGGACGGCGGCGAAATTCTGCTGTTGGGGGGAGAATTGTTTGAGGATGCAGGAGGTTCGCGATCGCTTTTCATCGATGCCCAAAAAAGTCCGGCTCATGCCCCCGCCCCCGAGATTCTGTACGGCCCGATATTGGCGATCGAGCAGCAAAGATGAGCCGCAGTTCGAGCAGACGTGGCTTTTCGGGGAATTTTGAGGGGTCGGACAGAGGGGATTTAGGCAGTAGCTCATGGGCGCAGCTCGGGTGGATCGATCTCACTATTTTAGTTTGTCCTACCTGTCGAGTGTTATAACGCCCGCTTCCCAAATCGATAGAATTCTTAAGGATCATTTAGCTTTTGTAAAAATTGTTAAAATAACTACAAAAATTGCAACTTTGGGCGAACTGACATTCTGAATGACAGTCAAATTTGAGCCGATGTCAAAGCGATCGCCGACCGTCAGAAACGCCCGACTCTCCGCTCTCAATTCGGTTCCTCCTTTCCCTTTTCACCCCCACCGCAGCCGGGTCGGGTTGGGTGCTTGAGGATTCGACTATTGACGAATAATTTTGAACGGCTATATTGAAATTAATTCCAGCCCAGACCCAACCCAACCGCAACCTCTTCGTCGCCTTTCCCCTCTCGCACGATCGCTCCCCCCTTCCGGAATGGGTGAGGGATGAATTGGAGCTATCAACAACAGTACACTCCCACCCATCTCCAATTATGATTATGGTTTCAGACGAAGACGATCCCATCGTTCCCCCGGGATTGAAACATCAGGCTTTTTGGGGAGTCCCGGCATTCACCCGCTGCCGCGCGATCGCCCGCCACCCCTCCAACTCCGGCTGTCGCCAAGGGGTTGTCGAACTGGCGCGATCGCGATCGTCGGCGGCGAGTCCGCTTTCCCAAAATGGCAGGGCTTGCTGACGTTCCCCTTTGACTTCCAAAACCTGCGCCAACAGGTAGAAAACCGCCGAGTTTTTATTGCCAATATCTAGGGCATTTCGCAAATGCTGTTCGGCTTGATCGGGGTCGTTTTTGAGAAAATAAGCCCAACCCAAATTTTTTTGGAGGGCGACTTTGACATCGGGATCGCTCACCCGGTCTGATATCTTTTGAATCGATGCGATCGCGGCTTCGGCATCCCCCTCTAAAAGCGCCAGCCGCGCCAAGTTGCTGACGGCGGCGTGGGCGGCCCTGCCACCGCCTTTCGCCGCAATTTCGTAGTGGTTCCGGGCGGATGCAAACTGTTGCAACCGTTCGTCCGTCGAACCCAAATTGTAGTGGGCCGGCGCCAGGTTCGGGTTGTAGCGGATGGCGTCCGTCAGGGCGGAACGGGCGCTTTGAAATTCGCCGTCGAGATAATGTTGGTAGCCCAATTGGTTGAGGTATTTCGCTAGTAAATGGTGGGAGATGAGGCGGCGGACGGCAGGGCTGAGGATGAATCGATCGCCGGCGACGGACTCGATGAGCGATCGCGCCTCCAGGGATTCTAAAATTGGTGTCAGGGCGATCGCGTCTTCGGTAACCATCAAATTTTCCGTCAATTCTTCCCGGGCGACGGGGCGGTTGTGGAGTGCCAACCAACACAACAATTGCGGTTCCAGATCGTTCCAGTCGTCCCGGTATTGGCGGATAATTTTTTCGACGTTCAAAGTGGTTTGCTGGATCAATTGCAGCGGCGTTTCCAGAAACCGATTGAAAAATTGGGTGGAAATCAGTTGGAGTAACCGGGGATTTCCGCCGTAAAGGTGAATCAATTCGGTGCGGAAATGGGCATCGACGGGGGTCAGCTTCCCGTTGGCAAGCAGTTTTTCGGCCTCCGAGTCGGGGAGTCCGTTCAATTCCAACATTTGAAGGGTCGCTTGATCTTCGATAAGTGAGATCAGGGCGGCGGGGGGTTCCCACCCGATCAAGAGGGTGGGGGTCCCGGAGTCGGCCCGGGCTTGCAGGTGGCGCCCCCAGTTTTCGCCGATTTCCGACGGGGAGAGGGTTTCCAGGTCGTCCACCACCAGCAGGGCGCGATCGCCCGTCGGGAATAAGTCGTCCCAAGTCGGCGTCCGGCGGAGCGATCGCCAAATGACGCGATCGAAGTGGGGGGCGATCTCGCGGACGGTTCGGGCGGCGAGGGCGGTTTTGCCGATGCCCCCGGCCCCCCACAGCATCACCACCGGGGCCGGATCTGCCATCAGCCAGCTTTTGAGGGTGTCGAGTTCGGGGGTGCGATCGAAGAAGCGATCGCCTTCTGGTGCCTCCCCCCGGGGGACGGCGGGTTTGGCGGCGACCTGACTTTGATATTCTGCCACCAGGAATTGCTGCAATTTGGCGAGTTTTCCGGGGCCGGAACCGGCGATGTCAAATTTTTTGTACACTTCCCCGAGTCGCTTCTGGAGGGCATCTTTGCGGATGTCGAGATCGCGGGCGATCGCGGCCAGGGGTTCTCCGGCGATCGCCCGGGACAAAACCTCAAGTTCGTTGTCGGAGATTCCGGCCCGTCGGGCCAGGTGGATCAAAAAGTCTCTGGGGATCATGGCTTCACCGCCTTCGGGGGAGGGTTTCGGACACTGCCCCTGATTATACCGTCTGTTATCTCATTTGAGTGAGTCACAACCCCCCCGACCGTCGAAGTGGCGATCGCGGGGCAGTCCGACTCAAATTCCCTTATCATCGGGGCGAGACCGGTTTCAATTCCCGCCTCCCCTCTCCCCATCTTTCCCAATCCCGGACTTTTTTCTCACTTTAATGAGATTTTTCCTTGACATCATCGCGATCGTCCGGTTAAACTGGCCGTATCAAAAGTTAGATCAATGAGACGTTCCCGCGCCCCGGGTCAACCCGTCCGGCCGGCGATGGGTGCGCTTCGCGGAGCGTTCCCGAACCATTTTTGAGGACTATTTGAATATGGAAGCCGTTCTGATTGCTCTCGTCTTGTTGGCGTTGATTTGGCATCCCGAAGACCCCCCCAAACCCGCCCCCAAACCGAAGCGGTTTTACCTGGATAAAAAAGTGCTCAGACGGGTCAAAACCGGGGACGTACCCGCCGACTGGGGCGATCCAGACGATGACTGATCGGGCCGCAAGTTTCGCCGACTATAGCAGTGCGAAATGATCCCGACAACTGAATCCCTTCAAAGCCCCCAGAATGGCCCGGCCGTTTCATTCTCCCCGAAAAATGGCAGGGGGAGCGATCGGGAGCGACCGGGAGATTTTTCGGAATGAAAAGGTATTTTCAACCGGATATTCCCTTGCTCCTGTCTCCCCTCAACCGTTTTCATCCTCACCCCCGACAATTTTTAACCGAGAATGAAACGGCCGAGCCCAGAATTGGGGGCATCGGGGGCGATACAATTGACACATCGAATCGGACAATTATAAAATACAATCGTAATGCTGTGATTTTTCATGATGACAGCATCATCTGACGATGCCACCCGATCTCTATCAAAAAAAATTATGCTGAAAAGAATTTATATCGATAATTTTAGATGCATGGTTAACTTTGAATTGAGAGTGGATAGCATCAACCTCTTTTTGGGTTCCAATGGTTCGGGGAAAACGACCATTTTTGATGCCTTAAGAAAACTGCAGCTATTTATTTTGGGCGATCCAATATTTCAGCAATATTACAAAGTCTCAGATTTATTTAAATCCCGGGATTTGACGAGGTGGCAAACATCGGACGTTCAAAAATTTGAATTGGACATTCAAGGGAATGGTGGTTTGTACAAATATACTCTGGAGATCCAACATCAAGGAGAGTATTCACCGCCCAGAATGCGTTTAGAAAGATTAACTTTTGACAGTCAACCGCTGTTCGAGTTCTGGATCGATGCGGGGGATCGAGGTATGCCCGTCGGTCAAGCCAGACTGTACAATGACGATCCGAATCGTGAAGGTGCATTTTTACCATTCTTTGATTGGTCGCGTTCTGGCATCGGTTTTATTTATGAAAGACCCGACAATCAAAAGCTGACCTGGTTCAAAAAACGGATGGCAAACTTTTCGATCGTACAGATCGACCCTTTTTCAATGACATCTAAAAGCAGTCAGGAGGCAAGTTTGCCCGACTGGAATCTTTCAAATTACGCGGCTTGGTACAGCTACTTATCTCAAGAAAATCAAGGAAATATACTCAAACTAACATTGGAATTGCAAAATATAATTCCGGGATTTGATTCGTTCCAAAATTCTAAATCTGGCGATGTCAGGATTTTGTCGGCATCTTTCAATCATCCCAGCAAAGTTACATATCAGCTCGATGAATTGTCGGAGGGACAAAAAGTCTTGATCGCACTCTATACCTTAATTTATTGTTCCTCCGACGAAGATTTTACGTTGTGTATTGACGAACCCGAAAATTTCCTGGCTTTGCCAGAAATACGACCTTGGTGGAATAAAGTGATGGACTCTTGCATCGAAAATCAAGGACAAGTCATCTTAATTTCTCATCATCCATCGTTGATCAATTATTTGGCTGGCAATTTGGGCTATTGGTTTGAACGAAGCAATAATCAAGCCGTCCGGGTCAAACCCATCAGTCAGATGACCGAGATGCAAACAGAAGACGGTAAAAAAGAAGACGGCTTATCATTGAGTCACCTGATAGAACTGGGATGGATTTATGACGAGTAGAGATAATTTGCCGGAAGTTACGATCCTCTGCGAGGATCTGGCCCAAGAGCGATTTATCAGGGAATATTTGAAATGTCGGGGATGGGACGATCGCAAAATTAAAGACTTTGGCAATCCCAAAGGAAGAATCATTCAAAATAACAATGCTTGGGTGGTCAAAAATTATCCGGACATTGTGAGAAGTTACAGAAGAAGTTGTAACTCTAGAAATATTGCCGTTGTCGTGATGATTGATGCCGACGAACGGTCCGAACATCATATCTTGCGTTCTTTACATACAGCATTTGATGAAACGGTCGGTAATTTGAACCGAGATTCGCGATCGCCGACCGAGCGGGTTGCGATTTTCGTGCCGGCCCGAAATATTGAAACTTGGTTTTTTTACAAAAGTAGCAACAACTTTAGGATTTTCTCTTAAAGGAGTTGGTAGAGGCACATTGACTATGCCTTTAAGA
>NZ_JAJENU010000304.1:0-276 GCF_035615495.1 Lyngbya sp. CCY1209
TGCCTCACCATTCCATCCAGTGCGATGTTGGCGAGGAGTGGACTTATTACCCTTCCTTGTGGTGTCCCGGCTTTTGTGTCGTCAAATACACCATTGTCAATGACCCCGGCTTTTAGCCATTGTTTGGCATTTCGCCTTATGGTCGTTGGACAATGAAGTTTGGATAGTAGGTATTCATGGTCAATTTGGTCAAAACATTTGGCAATGTCGGCATCGAGGACGTAGTATTCCCCTTGATTAATCGCGACAAATATTCTGCCAATTGCGTCGAGGGTT
>NZ_JAJENU010000305.1:0-413 GCF_035615495.1 Lyngbya sp. CCY1209
TCAACTTCGATTTCTCTTAGTGTATGACAGATTCTTGTCTTTTCCGGCTTGAGTTGGAGTCCAATGGGCTTTAACCAGTCGGAGATGGCAATCTTGCACTGTTCAATGATTTCGAGCTTTGGTGATATAACTACGAAATCATCAGCATATCTGACGACCGTTGCTTGTACTCTATTTCCTTTCTTTGGAAAGAGTTTTTCTATATGTCTCACCATTCCATCCAGTGCGATGTTGGCGAGGAGTGGACTTATTACCCCTCCTTGAGGTGTCCCTGCTTTTGTGTCGTCAAATACACCATTGTCAATGACCCCAGCTTTCAACCATTGTTTGATATCTCGCCTTATGGTCGTTGGACAATGAAGTTTGGATAGCAGGTAGTCATGGTCAATTTGGTCAAAGCATTTGGCAATGTC
>NZ_JAJENU010000306.1:0-789 GCF_035615495.1 Lyngbya sp. CCY1209
TTCAGAACCGTGCATGAGATTTTCACCTCACACGGCTCCTAGTTCAGCCGTCTCGTTGTCATGAGTACGACTCTTGCCTTGACTGCCATCTACAGCAGTCTTGGCATCGTGACAGTGGCGGTGCAACAATTGGAGGTTTTTGTAATCATCCTTTCCACCTAGGCATCTAGGGATGATGTGGTCGGTTTCCAATTGGTCTTCAATAGTGAAGTGTTGCCCGCACCATTTGCATTTGCCTTTCTGGTCTTTTAGTAGTTTGGCTTCTCGGTTCGAGATTTCTGGCGATTTCCCTCTCCTCGTTGCCCAGTAGACCCAATTTCCGTCATACATCGATGCGTTCGGTCTGACCAGCGTGTGGTAGACAATAGGAGTCCAGGCGTGTTTTTGGAGTCGTAAACCATCCTTAGTTTGGAAAATCCACTTGTCCTTCCTTTCGTCCCCATTGCTCAGTTTTGCCATACCTGTTCGGTAGTATTTTCTAAGCGTTTTGTATTTGGCGTTTCCGCATCGTGATACTATCCATGCCCGCAATTGTTGCCGGAGTATATTATCTAGCTTGTTGAAAATCTCTGAGGAGACTACCCCTGAATAGTATCTTGCCCATCCTGTGATGATGGGATTAAGATGTTTAATCAGGGCGGCTTGAGGTGCTGTTTTATGTTTCCTAATCACCTCTTTCACCTTTTCGATGTGGGCTTTGATTGCTTCCTTGTCCGGTTTTATGTGGGTCTTGAAGCCGAGTAGACCTCTTCCCCCCGATTTCTTCCCGGATGTATGTTTTCCTTTTGG
>NZ_JAJENU010000307.1:0-17953 GCF_035615495.1 Lyngbya sp. CCY1209
TAGTCCCGCCCCCAAACCCCCAATTCTGGGGGCTTTGAGAAGAACGATTTTTCACTCATTATTTCACATTGTTATATTAGGTTTTACTTTCTGATTGGGATTTCAAACGCCGTTCATGAGGCAATTTACCGAATACGCGATCAGTTGAAAATCGCATTTAAAGGCTTTTAAATTGCTGGCGAAACTCAAACAGAATATCCTTTGGTTTGGCGGGTGAGAGGACGTACCTCGCCAAAAGCTCTAAATTTAAGTCGGGTAAAAACTGGCTGCGATCGCGCTTTTGATAGCCGTTCTCTTGCAACAAATAGAGGGAAAGTGAACCGTCTTGCCAAAACCAAACTTCGGGAACGTTTAACCCCCGATAAATATCTAAAGAATCGATACCCCCGCTGGTGACGACGACTTCGATGGCGAGATCGGGAACGGCTTTTTCCGAGTCGATGCAGTAGCACTCATCCGGTTCGATCCCCCGGGCGACGGACTGTTCTCGGAATGTCGTCGATCCGAGAGGATAGAAATCAACACCCATTTCTATAAAATAGGTTTCCAATAGCATCGCAATCCGTTTTTTTTCCGACTCGTGGCGGCGGCTGGGGGACATGATTCTGAGGATTCCGTCTAAATATGAAACTCTGAATTCTGAACTGTCTTGCAAACTCTCCAATAAGCCTTCGTAGATTTGCCAGTTTACGCCATTTATTAGCACAATTTGATCGGAATCTATTGCAGATAATTGGGCGCGATCGAGCAGTTTTTCCAGCCGGTTGAGTCGTCTCGCGAGTTCAAACATAATTTATCCTCCCACGATTTCCCAATCCTCAATCCTCAACTCATTGTAAGGCTTCTTTTGGGCTAAGGTAGTCCCACCCCATCTGAGAGGCGTATTTTACAGACATTTTTAGATTAAATTATTATAAGGGTATGTGAGTAATACGGTTTTGATAGTCGTTCTTGTCGCCAGCTTGGGCAATGAAAACAAGATCGTTGATGATTTCTCCGATAGTAAATTTTTTACGCAGTACGAAGATACCATGACTTTGACGATTTTTTTCTAGATGTTCGGCTAGATGAACAGGCATTGAACGCCGATTATTTGTTACCAGAATAAAGTCATGTTGTTCACACCAAAGCAAAATTTCAGGGTCTAGTGTTCCTTTAGGGGGAACGTTAGGATCGCCTACCATTAAAATAGTTGATTGAGGCAGATACCGCCTTAACTGTTCTTGATAAAGCGGAGGCAAGTTTTCATCAATCAGATATTGAATACTCATAAAATTTTCTCTCGTTCTGCTTTGATTTGGCGAAGGCGAAGAATATATTCCGGGGGATTTTCATTTTGCTGTTTTTCTGATTCTTTGCAATAGTTTAACCAATCTGTCATGTATTGAGTGATTTCTTCTTGGTTTTGCAAGAAATAAAGAATAGTTGCATAGATTTGTTCTAAGGTTAGATTTGTATAAATGTTGGCAATTGTTTCGGGGGATTGGTGATGATAGATATATTCATATAAAATGGTTTCTATCCCGATTCTTGTCCCTTTGAGTCGAATATCATAGGGGGTAAGAAATTCAAAGTAATTTTCGAGTTGCATGGGTTATTCCTCCAAATTGATTAAGTTTACAAGTTGCCTTTCCTTGGATAACGGGGGATAAATTTTTGCCAAAAGGTTGATTTGTCCCAAGGATTGCAGGGAAAAATCCCGCAATCCTCTGAACTGATGAATGGTCAGGTTTTCCAGATTTCTCATCAATTAAGATTGGGATTTTTTCGGTTTGTAGGTTGAGGCTACCTGCAATTCCTTCAACTGCTTTCCATCGACGCCGGAGGGGGCGTTGGTGAGCAGACAGCGGGCCTGCTGCGTCTTCGGGAAGGCGATCACGTCTCGGATGGATTCTTCCCCGGACAGCAGCATTACGAGGCGATCTAAGCCGTAGGCGATGCCGCCGTGGGGGGGTGTTCCGTATTCAAATGCCTCCAACAAAAAGCCGAATTTTCCGTAGGCTTCTTCACTGGATAAACCGATCGCGTCGAAGACTTTTTCCTGAATATCGCGCTGGTAAATCCTCAAACTTCCCCCGCCAATTTCCGTCCCGTTTAACACCATGTCATAGGCTTGGGCTCGGGCGGTTTTGACATCTTCGATATCGTCGGGGTGGGGGGCGGTGAAGGGGTGGTGCAGGGCTTCGAGCCGCTTCTCGTCGGCGTTCCACTCGAACATCGGAAAGTCGGTGATCCACAGCAGGTTTATTTGATCGCGATCGATGAGTCCCAGCCGCTCTCCGATGACTAAACGCAGGCGATCGAGGGTTTTATTAACGGTTGCAATATCTCCGGCACCAAACAGCAGCAAATCCCCGGCTTTTGCATCCGTCCGCTTCAGAATTTCCGCCTTTTGTTCGTCGTTCAAATTATCTTTGATCGCGCCGATGGTGTCGATTTTTCCGTTCTCTTTGACGCGGATGTAGGCGAGTCCTTTCGCCCCGGCTTCGCTGGCTTCTTTAAACAGGTCGCCGCCGGGTTTGATCTGCACGTTGGAGATGGCTTCGTTGCCCCCCGGAACGGGCAGGATTTTGACGATGCCCCCGGATTTTACCGCCCCGGAAAAGACTTTGAAGCCGCAGTCTTTGACGACATCGGAGACGTCGGCGAGTTCCATGCCGAAGCGGGTGTCGGGCCGATCGCTCCCGTACCGGTCCATCGCTTCTTGGTAGGTGAGGCGGGGGAAGGGGCGGGGCAAATCGATGCCTTTTATGGTTTTGAAAATGTGGGCGATTAAGCGTTCGTTGAGATCTAAGATTTCTTCCTGGGACATGAAGCTCATTTCCATGTCCAGTTGGGTAAATTCCGGCTGGCGATCGGCCCGCAAATCTTCGTCCCGGAAACAGCGGGCGATCTGGTAGTAGCGATCGAATCCCGAAACCATCAACAGTTGTTTGAACAGTTGGGGGGACTGGGGCAGGGCGAACCACTCGCCCGGGTTGACGCGGCTGGGGACGAGGTAATCCCGGGCGCCCTCGGGGGTCGATCGCGTCAAAATTGGGGTTTCGACTTCGATGAATTTTTCCTGATCTTCGAGGAACCGCCGCATCGCCTTGACGACTTCGTGTCGTAGTTGCAAATTGCGGGTCATGCGATCGCGCCGCAGGTCCAAATAGCGATATTTGAGCCGCAATTCCTCCCGGACGGGTTCGCTTTCGGCGGTGGACACCTGGAAGGGAAGTTGTTTCCCGAGTCCGTTGAGCAATTCAATGTTATCCGCGTAGATTTCCACCTCTCCGGTGGGGAGTTTGGGGTTGAGGGATTCCTCGGGGCGCCGGGACACCCGGCCGGTGATGCGGACGACAAATTCGTTGCGGATGGTGTCGGCGATTTTGTAGGACTCGGGGGTGCGTTCGGGATCGCTGACAATTTGGACGATGCCGGTGCGATCGCGCAAATCCAGAAAGACCACGCCGCCATGATCTCGGCGGCGGTCTACCCAACCGCAGAGGGTGACGGTTTCGCCGATATTGCCGCTTCGGAGTTGACCGCAGTAATCAGTTCGCATGGCTTTGATGATACTTTCTGAATTCACATTTCAAACTGGCAGTCTCCCAGTATAGAAGAATTGGGTTCAGTTGGCACGGCCTATGGAGACTTGAGGGGCAACCGGACGGTGAAATGGCTGCCGCGGCCCGGTTCGGACTGCACGTCGATGCTGCCGTCGTGGGCGGCGACGATCCGCGCGGCCAGGTGGAGCCCCAGACCGCTGCCCGATCGCTTGTGTTTGCCCTGGCGGAACCGCTGGAAAATGATGGCGCGATCGGCCTCGCTCATGCCTTCCCCGGTATCTTCAACCTCCAGGATTGCCTCGCTGGAGCGCATCCGGAGGCGGACGTCGATGTGGCCGGCGTCGGTGAATTTGATGGCGTTGCCCACCAGATTCATGGCCACTCGCCGCAGTTCCAGGGGGTCGCCGACCACTGCGATCGCGGGTTCGATGCGATCGGGTGCCATTTTCAATCCCTTTTCCTGAGCCAGGGGAGTGAGTTCTTCCACCACCTCCCGGATCAGTTCGCTGAGATCGACGGTGGAGAAGGCGAGGGTCTTGCGGCCCGCTTCGTAGCGGTACACCTCCAGGAGGGTGTTCACCATCCGCAGCAGGTTTTGGTTGCTGCCGATCATGGTGCGGACTGCCTCCTGCATAGGGGGGGTAAGTTCCCCCAGGGCCCCCTGCCGGAACAGTTGCAGCATCCGGTCTGCGGCTACCAGGGGGGTGCGGAGGTCGTGGGTGAGGCGGGAGACGAAATCCTCCCGCTGGCGGGACATTTTGGTTTGTTCGTCGATGCTGTGTTTGAGTCGCAGGAGCGATCGCACCCGGGCCAGGAGTTCGTCCACCTCCACGGGTTTGCGGATGAAGTCGTCGGCCCCGGCGTCGAGGCCCTCGACCACGCTGGACTGGTCATAGGCGGTGATCAGCAGGATGGGGATGAAGGGGAGGTGGGGGTTGTTGCGGATGCGGCGGGTGACTTCGTAGCCGTCGATCCCCGGCATCATCACGTCGAGGAGGATGAGTTTTGGAGGGTTGCTCTCCAGGCTTTTCAAGGCCGAAGCCCCGTCCGCTTGGCAGCAGACCCGATATCCGGCTTCACCCAAGATGGCATCAATTAAAAATAGATTGTCGGGGGAGTCATCGACGGCGAGGATGGAATCGCTCGGACCGGTTGGTGGCTGGGTGGAAGAAAACATGATACGCGATCTGATCGGCAAAAATGGTTGGTGCGGATGGTGTCAGTCTCAAAAGACTTCTACCCGTCAATTTTATCAGTGAATTACCCGAAAAGAAATGGTACAATATATCCCCAGACAAGGAGACTAAATATGAAAAATATTCGCGTCGTTTTGATCGAAGATCATGATCTGACCCGGGTGGGTTTGAGAACCGCATTGGAGCAGAGCAAACAGGTCGAGGTGGTGGGGGAAGCCGCGACCGGACGGAAGGGGTTGGAGGTTTTGAAAACGACCCTCCCCGACGTGGCGATCGTCGATATCGGTTTGCCCGATATCGACGGGATCGAATTGACCCAGCAATTCAAAGAATTCATGGGCGATCGCGGCGAAAAACCCACGAAAGTTCTGATTTTGACCATGCACGACAACAAAGATGCGGTGATGGGGGCTTTTGCGGCCGGTGCCGACTCCTACAGCGTCAAAGATGTCAGCCTCGATCGCCTGATGGAAGCGATCCTGACCACCAGCGAAGGACACTCTTGGATCGATCCGGTCATCGCCCGCACCGTCCTCCAACAGGCCCAACATCAGCCGGCGGAAGCGATCGCCAAAAACGCCGGCGAAACTGTCACCATCCACGCCGTCGAACCCGAGTACAAAGAATTTCTGGCGAGCTGTCCTTTGACGGAGCGGGAACTCGAAGTTTTGGAATTGATCGTCGGCGGCCGTAGCAACGCCGAAATTGCCGAAAAACTGTACATCACGGTGGGAACGGTGAAAACCCACGTCCGCAGCATTTTAAATAAGCTGTGTGCAGACGACCGCACCCAAGCCGCCGTCAGGGCTCTGCGATCGGGGTGGATCGAATAATTGATCGACCCGTCTTTCGGAAAAAATGTCAGCCACACCAGCCGACATTTACGAATAAAAAAACCTGGCCCTAACGGGACAGGTATCAGTCGTCTTTATTCTTAACTTTCCGATTCAGACAAGGGAAAAATCAGGCGACATCCCACATTTCTTTAACTCGGCCGGGGAGGTAGCCGGAAATTTCCGAAATTCGCTCTTGGGAAAGCTCGTCTTTCGTTGCAGAAAAGACCGCTTTGATGACCGTTTCTGCATCCGTACTTCTCGGAATTCCCCCTTCCTGCTCGATCCGAAAAATAAAGTTCTTTTCGTCTATTTTTAGGGGCGGACGCAGCCGACTCAGCCAAGCCACCAGCGGGTTGGTATCTTGCCAAAGATCGGAAATTTCATTTTGCAAAGATTTGTCCTTCGCCTGCACCGATTCTTCGTGCAGTTCCGAGGCGACGCGATCGGCCGATTCCGTGGTCATCATATCCCGCATTGTCCGGAAAACGACCTCCGTCACGTCCCGGGCATCGTAGATGTCTTCGAGCTGACCTTTGACCTTAATTTTTTCCAAAAATTGCAGGTTTTCGGGGGCAATGTTTTCTTGACTTTGGGATTGGGGCATTTGGGGGGGATTCATATTCATCTCCTCTAACATTTTTGCTCCTTTTTCGGTCAATTTGGCGCGTTCCAAATCGATCAGGTGGGGGAGCGGCCCGTCGGAGGCTCCGAGGGTATTGGCGATCCGAATATCGATTTCGTCGGGGTTGACTAAGTTGGGGACATCTTCCTGTTTGGCATAGGCATTCCCGCTAAAATCCGCTTCGATATAGTGATTTTGATTCAAATAATCCAAATGCCCGAGCCGGTCCGCTTGATTCGGTGTCCTTCCCGAGAAGTCGGATTGGACAAAATTGACGGGGTGTTTGCCATTTTTGTCCGTCTCGTCAATTTTTTGGAGAATGGTATAAACGATGTCGTCTAGAATGGCGATCGGCATAAAAATTAGATGAATTCATCCGAAAACAGCTCAAACAAAATCCAATTGCAGAATTAGACCCGTAGACTGTCAAATTTGGCGAATTTGTAGGACTCCACCCCTCATACTCCAGCAAAAAGTCGCCGCGAGCATCTACCTTCGGAGGGATTCTAAGCGATCGCATTCGATATCACCTGTTATCACCTTGATCGTCCCAATCCCGCAAACCGCCACGGAGTCGGGCTTTTATCTATTTCGTTGGATAGAGACGCCGAAAACGATCGCTCCGATATGATGTAAAGCGTAAGTGTCCGAAATCCGATCGGTCCGAGGTGTAGTCAGGCTGTTTTCATGAATGCCAGCGAATTTGGAGAACAAACACTCAATCAAATTGCCAAAGTTGCCCTCTCCAGTCAACTTGATCGGGCCGAAGAACTCGACGTCCGCGTCCAAACCGACCCGGGAAAACTCGTGTCCGGCCAACTCGATTCGTTTTTCGTGAACGGGTCGGGACTGGTGATCCGATCTGATGTGCGGATGGAGTCTTTTGAAGTCCGGGTGCGAAATTTTGGCGGTCGAACCCCTCACGGCCCTCGGCGGCGATTTACAATTGTCCCGGAGCGCCCGGGGAACCGCAAATATCACCCTAGCAGAGGCGAACCTCAACCGCGCGTTCGACTCCGAAATTTTTCGACGACGTGCGGCCGGGGAAACTCGACCTGCAGGCGATCGCCAAACTCTCCCAACTCCACAATCAGAATTAAGTGAACAAAAACCCTCATTCTGACGCTTTTAATCATGTTGTTAGCGGAAACATAATGTTCCATGAACTCTTCTTCCAACCCTAGTTCTAGATCGGCTCCCAATATTCTCGTCGTCGATGATTCGACGGACAGCCGCTTTTTGGTGGAAATCATCCTCGAGGATGCCGGATATCAGATTCAAAGCGCAGAAAACGGTTATTCCGCTTTAGCCAGAGTCGAAGAATCTCCACCCGATTTGATGGTTTTGGATTTGATGATGCCGGGAATCAACGGTTACGAAGTGATGCAAGTGTTGAGATACGACGATCGCTTCCCCTACATTCCCGTATTGATCATGACAGCCTGCCATCGTTTGGAATGGCTCGAAGAGACAAACGTCGAGGCGGATGCCTTGATCCACAAGCCCATCGACGTGGACGAGCTGTTGAAGCAGGTGGAAATGTTGCTCGAAAAGATGAAAGCCGAGGACGGCGATCGCGAAAAAGAACGTCAGTCTCCCACTGATTTACCCGATTCGTTCAATCCTGAACATCAAAAAAAAAAAGTAGGCAAAAATCAGAGCGCTCAGAGCGATCGGAGGGCACATATCCGAGACACTCAGCCCAGACGCTCTCCCAAAATTAGCGCTTAATTGGGTGGAAAAAAATTTCCTGGTATCGGATTCTCAATTGGTCTAACTCCCAACCCTCTCTACTTCAATGAAATTATTGATTTTGGAGATTCGAGGCTTTGCGACTCGGATAGGGTGCCATCTTACAACTTTCAATACGCTCGAATATATTCAAACTGATACCGGACAGACAGGGAGTCGCACTTCGGCCTATCTCCCGATCGCCCAAACAATTATTTTGTGACGGTTGGGAAGAGCGGACAACATTCCATGAAAGGGGCGCGGTCGGCCCCTGGTATCGTCCGCCTCCCCGAGCGGTTTTCCACCGTTGATAGGGTTCGATAAAACTCAATTGTCCATTGCTAGACTGGTGCCAAGTGTGATCGAGTTCCGCCAGGGCACCGCAGGGAAAGCGGGCGATATCTCGCCGCGTCAGCCGCCGGTTTTTTTTGTGCAGGACTGACAGCATCATGCGGTAGGTCTGGCGGTCGGCTTTTTGTAGGGCGCCGGAGGCGATCAAATTGGCGAGGCGGTCGGAGTCCAAAACTGGGGAAGTCGGGGTGGGGCGGGTGGCATTTCGACTCATCCCGATCGCCAACGATGCGATCGCGCAAATCAGGCTGAAAATCACGATTTGATACTCTCGTTTTCCCATAAATCCGCCGACAATTAGGAGGTCTGACCCTTAACTTTTCTCAGTGCTTCGATCGTGGCGATCGCCTGTTCCGCCGCGCGATCGATTTCCGCCTCCGTATTGAACCGGCCGATGCCGAATCGCAACGACGCATAGGCGAGGGTTTCCGGCAGTCCCAGGGCTCGCAAGACGTGGGACGGTTCGATTTTGGCGGAGGTGCAGGCCGAGCCCGAGGACACGGCGATCGCGGGTTGCAATCCCAACAATAAAGCCTGACCGTCCACCCCCGCCACACTCACGTTTAAATTTCCCGGCAGGCGGCGGGTGGGGTGGCCGTTGAGGCGGACGTCGCCGAGGGTGGAGAGCTTGTCCCAGAGGCGATCGCGCAATTTTTCCTGGCGTTTTCCCTCCGCCTCCATCTCCGATAACGCCAGTTTCACCGCCGCGCCGAACCCCACGATCAGGGGGGTGGAGAGAGTCCCCGATCGCATCCCCCGTTCGTGTCCGCCGCCGTGGATTTGGGCCGCCAATTTCACCCGGGGATCGCGACGGCGGACGTAGAGGGCGCCGATGCCTTTGGGGCCGTATATTTTATGGGCGGTGAGGGACATTAAATCGACGTTCATTTCATCCACGTCGAGGGGAATTTTTCCCAGAGCTTGGGCGGCGTCGGTGTGAAATAAAACCCCGCGATCGCGACAGAGTTCGCCGATTTCCGCCAGGGGTTGCAATACTCCAATTTCGTTGTTTGCCGCCATTACGGACACCAAAATCGTGTCGGGGCGAAATGCTTTTTCGAGGGTTTCTAAATTGATAAGTCCATCCGGTTCGACGGGGAGAAATGTCACCTCAAATCCCAGTTCTTTCAAATAGTGGCAGGGGTCGAGGACGGCATTGTGTTCCGTCTCCACGGTAATCAAATGGCGACCCTTGGCAAAATAGGCTTCGGCCACGCCCTTGACCGCCAAATTGTCCGACTCGGTGGCGCCGCTGGTGAAGATGATTTCCTCGGGTCTAGCGCCGATCGCTTCGGCGATGATTTTCCGGGCCTGCTGCACGGCCGCTTCCGCCTCCCAGCCGTAGACGTGGTTGATACTAGCCGGGTTGCCGAACTGTTCGGTCAAATAGGGCAGCATCGCCTCCAAAACGCGGCGATCGAGGGGGGTGGTGGCGTTGGCGTCGAGGTAAATGGGGCGATCGGACATACTCATTTGGGGGGCTAAAATTTGAGTTTTTACGGATAGATGAATGACGGCGATCGCGGTGCGCTTTTCATCACTGGATGGGTCGAGATTCGGAAAATTACCATCAATTTCCATCTCGCCGTCGGAGCGAGGGCGGTCAATTTATATCTCGAATTTCGAGCGATCGGTCTCTAAAAGATTATACTAGATCGTGTCCGTTTTTAAAACTCGCAATCTTCCATGACAGAATTGACAAGCAACGCCCGCGATCTATTTCGCAACGCCTACGAAAACCGCTACACCTGGGACACCGACTTTCCCGGTTACAGCGCCGACATCGAATTGAAGCAGGGAGATGAAACTTACAACGGTCACATTCGGATTAACCCCGACCTGAGCGTAGAAGTCACCGGCATCGAGAATGAAGAGGTGCAGCAGAGCGTCTACACCCAACTTCGGGATGTCGTCACCCACCGCAAGCGCACCGCTTTCGAGGACTCCCACGGCAAAAACAAATTCAGCCTGGGAGAAACGGACGGGTCCGGCGCGGTGGAAATCCTGGTGGAAGGGGACTCGATGGGGTCGAACTACAAAGTCCGCGGCGACGAGATCTGTCTGGTGAGCCGGGTCATGGGCCGGATGGCCTTCGTCATCGACACCCACGAAAGTCTCGACACCGGCGAAGGGTACATCTCCAAACGCTACGACGCCGTTTTCCGCAACCCGCAAACCGACGAAATCATGCGGGAATTGGAATTCGAGGATATTTTCGAGAAGGTGGGAAATTACTACATCATGACCCGCCAGGTCGTCCGCTCCAAGGATAAGGGCCAGGTGACGACCACCGAGTTCAACTACTCCAATATCAAATTGCTCGAACCGGTGGCGGTCTGAAGGCGGCGGGGAGGGGGTCGCAAGTGGGCGACCCTTCTCCGGGTATTTCCGTCTTCCAAATATCGCCAGTATGGCGCCCGTGTATTGACGCTCGATTCTCGGGGGGGTTTTCATTCCTCCGACTCCCGATTCCCGACTCCCGACTCCCGCGCGTGGCGCTATGGCGTTAGGATCGAGAAGTATTCAATTTGTCGGACATTTTAATCAAACCACGGATCTGAACGATTATGGCAACGTTAACACTGACTCCGGAAAACGTCGAAACCGTTTTGGACGAACTGCGTCCCTACCTGATGGCCGACGGCGGCAACGTGGAAGTTGTCGAACTCGACGGCCCCATCGTCCGGCTGCGGCTCCAGGGGGCCTGCGGTTCCTGCCCCAGTTCCACCATGACCCTGAAAATGGGGATCGAACGCCGCCTGCGGGAAAAAATCCCCGAAATTGCGGAAGTTGAAGCGGTGATGTAGGGACCTCGTTCCGGTCGGGGGGAGTTCCCGCCGGGGAGCTGCCCCCGAGGTAGAAAACGGCGGACTCGGGAAGGTGTCGCCGCGGAATCTCGGAGTCCCCAAAAAAAGTGAGTCGGTCATGGAGCGATCGCCGTTCGCGTCCCCCATTCGTCCTATAATTGATTAATTAGGAGGAAAAATAGACGGGGATCAAGAAAATATTCTAGACATTGGGCGAGCCGACCCGTCGGTTGATTGTCGGCAAAATTGAATCGGATTTCACCCCGCTCGCCGGGAAAGGGTCAGAAATTTCTCCCATCTCCGCGCCCTCCCGAATTCCAGCTCTGAGTGTCTCCATGCATATTCTCTTAGTTGAAGACGATCGCCACCTGGCGGATGTTCTGGTCGCCATGCTGACGGGCCAGAAGTACGAGGTGGATGTCGTCCACGACGGACAGGCGGGTTGGGAGTCAACCCAAGGAACCGACTACGACCTAATTTTGCTCGACGTGGGACTGCCCAAACTCGACGGCATCAGCCTGTGCCAAAAACTGCGATCGCACGATTTCCAAGTTCCGATCCTGCTGCTGACCTCCCGGGACAACCAACGGGATAAAGTCAAGGGCCTCGACTCCGGGGCCGACGACTACATGGTCAAACCCCTCGATTTTGAAGAGCTCGCCGCCCGCATCCGGGCCGTGCTGCGCCGCCAGAGCGAGGTCGCCTCCGGGGTTCTGACCTGGGAAAAAATGGTACTCGACCGCAACACCTGCGAAGTCCACTACGACGGCAACCCCCTCAAACTCACCCCCAAAGAATACGGTCTGCTCGAACTGTTCATGGGCAACCGCCAGCGCACCTTCAGCATCGACAACATCCTGGACCGGTTGTGGTCCTTCGAGGACCCGCCCACCGAAAACACCGTCCGCGCCCACATCAAAGGCCTGCGCCAAAAACTGAAAGCCTCCGGCGCCTGTTCGGACTTCATCGAAACCGTCTACGGACTCGGATACCGCCTGAATCAGAAACTCGAACGCCCCCCCCAACCCCCCAAATCCCCCGATTCCGAGGCGTCCGCCCTGCTCAAATCCCAACTCGACCAATCGGTCAACAAAATTTGGGAGCGATTTCGGGCCAACTTCGGCGATCGCATTGCCGTCATCGAGCGGGCCGGTGTCGCCGCCCAGGCCGGGCAGCTCGACCCCCAACTCCGACAGGAGGCCCGACAGGAAGCCCACAAACTCGCCGGGTCCCTCGGCACCTTCGGGCGGGCGGAGGGGTCGGCCATCGCCCGCCAAATCGAGGCGCTCTTGCAGGATGATACCCCCTGGAGTGGCGATCGCATCGCCGCCCTCCCCGAACTGACCCGGAACCTGCGTCGCAGCGTCGAAACCCCGAAACCCGCCATCCCGGAACCTCCCGGCCCGCCGGAAATTCCCGGCCCCCGCCTGGTGGCGATCGACTCCGGCGACCCCTTCCTGGGAGAACTGGCGGCCGAAGCCAAACATCACAACATCGAACCCGAAATCGTCCCCGACGAAGCCGCCCTCCGCCGACTCTGCATCCGGGCCGATACGTCCCTTCCCCCCGGCGAATTTCCCCGGGTCGTCCTCCTGGACTTCGATCGCCACCCCTGCCCGGACCTCCTCGCCGAGCTCAACCGCCAGACCCCCCCGGTGCCCGCGATCGTCCTCGCCACCCGGGGGGACATCGCCAAACGGGTGGAAATCGTCCGCCTGGGGGGGAGCGCCTTTCTGGAAAAACCCGTCGCCGCCGATCGCGCGATCGCCGTCGTGGCGGACCTCCTCCGCCAACACTACGCCACCGATACCCGCGTCATGATCGTCGATGACGACCCCGCCATGTTAGCCACCATCCAGGCCTTCCTGCAACCCTGGGGCATCCAAACCGTCACCCTGGACGACCCGCGCCAATTTTGGGAAACCTTAGAATCGACGGTCCCCCATTTGTTAGTTTTAGATATAGAAATGCCCCATCTCAACGGCATCGAACTCTGTCAGATCGTCCGCACCGATCCCCGCTGGCAAAGCGTGCCAGTTTTATTCCTGACCGCCCACACCGATGTCAAAATTCAACATCAGGTGTTTGCGGCCGGGGCCGACGATTATCTGACGAAACCCATCACCGGCTCGGAACTCGCGACGCGAATTGTGAATCGATTGAAACGGACTCAGACCCTGCTCAAATTTGAAGCGTGACGCGATCTTCATGTCGGGGTGTGGGGTGTGGGGTGTGGGGAAAATGAAAAAGTAGGGGCGAATGGCATTCGCCCATCCCCCATCCCCCATGTCCGATCGCCCATTGCCCACCATCCGGGAGACGAAATCCGACTCAAAATTATTAATTATTAATTATTAATTATTAATTGAATCAGGTTGAAATCACAATGTCGAAAAAAAAAACACCCAAAAAAACGCAACTGATCGCCTCTCTCAAATCCGCCAACCAACGGCTGCAGCGGGAAATTGCCGAGCGCCGCCGGGTCGAGGAAGCCCTGCGGGAAAGTTCGGAACGGCTGCGGACTCTGATCGACACCATGCCCGATCTGGTGTGTTTCAAAGACGGCGAAGGCCGCTGGCTGGAAGCCAACCGGGCGATGTTAGACGTGTTCCAACTCGATCGCGTCGATTACCGGGGGAAAACGGACGCCGAACTGGCTGACGCCCTGGAAGTGGAGGGCGACATCTCCCTGTATCGAGAGGCCCTGTTGACCTGCCAGGAAACCGATCGCCAGGCGTGGACCTCCCAACAACTCTCCCGGGCCGAAGAGCGCATCCCCCAACCCGACGGCACGATGCGAATTTACGACGTGATCAAGGTGCCGCTGTTCGACGTCGGCGGGGAACGGCGGGGATTGGTGATTTTGGGGCGGGACATCACGGAGCGCAAGCAGGCCGAAATCGCCTACATCCGTCTGGCTTCAATGGTGGAATCTTCAGAAGATGCCATCATCGGCAAAACCCTCGACGGCACCATCGTCAGTTGGAATGCCGGGGCCGAACAGATTTATGGTTACAGTGCCTCCGAGGCGATCGGCCGTCCCATCTCCATGCTGGCCCTGCCGGAGCGCCCCCACGAAATGCCCCAAATTCTCACCGCCATCACCGCCGAGGGGGGGATCGACCACTACGAAACCGTCCACGTCCGCCGGGACGGCCGCACCATCGACGTGTCCCTGACCATTTCCCCCATCAAAGACGCCCTGGGACAGATCGCGGGGATTTCCACCATCGCCCGGGATATCAGCTACCGCAAGCGCATCGAGCGCACTCTCGAACAACTCCGCCACCAAAACGAGTTGATCTTGAATTCGGCCGGGGAGGGGATCTGCGGGTTGAACCGGGAGGGTAAAATTACCTTCGTCAACCCGGCGGCGGCGCGGATGACGGGGTACGAGACGCGGGAATTGATCGCCAGCGACCTGCGCCAGATCACCCGGGGCGACCGGGCGGCGGCCAAAGGCTCCCTCTCGCCCATTTTCGCCACCTTGGAAGACGGGACGACCCGCCACGTCACGGACGAGATGTTTTGGCGGCGGGACGGGACGAGTTTTCCGGTGGAGTACGTCAGCACGCCGATGCGGCAGGGGGAGGCGATCGTGGGGGCGGTGGTCACGTTCAAGGATATTACGGAGCGGCAGGCGATGGAGCGGATGAAGGAGGAATTTATTTCCGTCGTCAGCCACGAACTCCGCACCCCCCTGACGTCGATTCGGGGGTCCTTGGGGTTGCTATCGAGCGGATTGTTGATGACCCAACCCGAAAAGGCGCGGCGGATGCTCGATATCGCCGTCTCGAATTCCGATCGCCTGATGCGACTGATCAACGATATCCTCGATTTGGAGCGGATGCACTCGGGTCAGATGGCGATGGAGATGCGATCGGTGAACCTGGCGGCTTTAATGACCCAGGCGACGGACGAAATGCTGGCGATGGCTGAGAAGGCGGGGGTCAACCTGGAGGTGGCGCCCCTGGAGTTGGAGCTTTGGGCCGCGGGCGATCGCATCATCCAGATGTTGACGAACTTGATCAGCAATGCCATCCGGTTTTCGGAGGCTGGCGGCGAAGTACACTTCTCCGCCCAACGGCGGGAAAATGGGGTGTTGATTTCGGTGCGCGATCGCGGCCGGGGGATTCCGGCCGACAAGTTGGAGAGTATTTTCGGCCGCTTCCAGCAGGTGGACGCCTCCGATTCCCGGCAAAATGGGGGCACCGGCCTGGGACTGGCGATCTGCCGCAGCATCGTCCGGCAGCACGGCGGCAAAATTTGGGCCGAGAGTATCCTGGGGGAAGGCAGCACGTTTTTTGTCAGCTTGCCCCTCCCCAATCCGGATGCGATCGCCCCGGCCACGGCCTGGGTCGTGCAGTCCGGCGGTTAAACTTGTATCCTGAAGTCAGTGTTCTGTCTGTGGAACCTTTCGGGCATGGCAACCAAGCGGATTTTGCTCATCGACGACGAAGACGACATTCGGGAAATTGCCCAACTCAGTCTGGAAATGATCGGGGGCTGGACGGTGGCGACCGCCGACTCCGGCAACCGGGGCCTGGAAACGGCCCGCGCCCAACGACCCGACGCCATCCTCCTCGACGTGATGATGCCCGGTTTGGACGGGTTCGCCACCTTCCAAAAATTGCAGGCCGACCCCCAAACCCGCGAAATTCCCGTGATTCTGTTGACCGCCAAAGTGCAGTCGGCCGACCGCCAAAAATTCGACCGCCTCGGCGTCAGCGGCGTGATCTCCAAACCCTTCGAGCCCATGTCCCTGGCTGAAGAAGTCGCCCACATTCTCGGCTGGAGTTGACAATACCTTTTTTTTGTGTTAAACCTGATTGAAGTCGGTTCGTCGATACATTCTTTTTTTCCCGACTGATTCCCCCTGTTCCCGACCTGGCAAGACTTCTGGGGTTTTGAATTGCATATTTTGAGGCGATCGTGTCAACTTTTGTGAAGAACTTTTAGCTCTTCACAAGTTCTTCATGTTTCTTCCCTACCTTTATAAATGTAGCCCCCACCCCCCAACGGCTACCCACGAAATCCCTAGGAGGTGGCAATTATGCCCTCAGTCTACCTGATTTTACTAACCTTCGCCCTCGGCTCGATCTGGGTCTATCTACAAACTTCGGAAGACATTCCCTTCGTTCTCGCCGGATTAACTGGAATCGTTTGCTTCATCTGGGGTTTCGCCTTCGCCCACTGGAGCCTGCAAATTTTGATCGTTTTGGGCTTGCTGCGGCTATACAAAGTTTCCATTCCCGAAGGAACCAGCCTTCGATAAGAACAAGATTTTGAAATTCTCCGTTTAGAAATCAATACGAAACCCCCCTTTCCGCCACCACGTTGGAAGGGGTTGTTTTTTTGACCTTAAAATCAACCGTAGTGCCGTAACCTACCATTTCCCGCTGAACTTTTAGTCAGTCCATTACTGTTATCAGTCCGCAGATTTCGCAGATTTTCGCAGATTGGGAATCAAATGTATCCACAGTAGCAGTTGATGAAATGGGCGAAATGTATAGTAAGCGCCGTAGCAATACCGCGCAACCACTAATTTTGAATGCCGCTACCAAAGGTTCATACCAAGCTGTTGCGACTACAGGAAATAGTGACGCTAGAAGAAAAAGGTGAGATTGAGATGATATAGCGTCTTTTGGGTAAGAATAAACCGGGTTTCTATGAGAGTTTTTCGTTTCTCACGTCTAGATGATATGAGACACCGGGTTTCTCAGCGACTCGGTAATATCGCAAGTATCGCGCTTGTGTGTTATAGCAACCGCCAAGGCGGTTAGGACAGATTTTCCGACTCCCGACTCCCCCAATCACAGGTTAGGGCTAGAAAGCCCCGTCGCTGTCTTCGCGGGGATTGGTTACAAAAGGACTCCGAAACCACAGTTTCAGAGTCCGTCACATATCGATATTGAACCGGATCGGTACGACTGGCACAAGTTGAGTCCCGAGACTCAGGCCGATTACATCAGGCCGAGTTGAGACAGGATGCCTTGGCCGGTCAGGTACTCGGTGGCGACACCGATGATGAACCCGAGCATGGCGAGGCGTCCGTTCCAGGTTTCTGCGAAGGCGGTAAAACCAAACTTAGTATCTTGAGTTTCCATAGCGAACTACTCCTGAATCCGTCTGCTTGAGTCAACTACACAAAAGTTAACATACCCGCCGGCAAAATTGCAACGTTTGTTTACAATTTGTTGAGAAAATATTCCATTTGCCCCT
Source organism: Lyngbya sp. CCY1209 (assembly GCF_035615495.1). Classification (GTDB taxonomy): domain Bacteria; phylum Cyanobacteriota; class Cyanobacteriia; order Cyanobacteriales; family Microcoleaceae; genus Limnospira. Next base: position 17,317 of record NZ_JAJENU010000307.1, read on the forward strand.
CTGGCGGGGGAAATGGGGAACGATCGCACCCGAAGCACAACTTGCCCGATAATGGAAATCTGTAGAGGCGCACAGATATAGATGGACATTCGCATCGGCAACGGATACGACATTCACCAGTTGGTGGAAAACCGCCCTCTGATTTTGGGCGGCGTCCGCATCGAACACCGGTTGGGACTGCTCGGCCACAGCGACGCGGACGTATTAACCCACGCCATCATGGACGCCATGCTCGGCGCCCTCAGCTTGGGGGACATCGGGTTGTACTTCCCCCCCTCCGATGAAAAATGGGCCGGTGCGGATAGTTTGGTACTCCTCGAACAGGTCAACGGTCTGGTGCGGGAGCGGGGGTGGGAAATCGGCAATATCGATTCGGTGGTGGTGGCCGAACGTCCCAAACTCAAACCCCACATCTCCAAAATGCGCGATCGCATCGCCAGTGTCCTACAATTGGAACCGGATCGGGTGGGCATCAAAGCCACCACCAACGAGAAACTCGGGCCGGTGGGGCGGGAAGAAGGGATTGCCGCCTACGCCGTCGCACTCTTGCAATGCAGATAGGGTGTAGGGTGTAGGGTGTAGGGTGTAGGGTGTAGGGTGTAGGGTGTAGGGTGTAGGGTGTAGGGTGTAGGGTGTA
>NZ_JAJENU010000308.1:0-563 GCF_035615495.1 Lyngbya sp. CCY1209
TCTCCATGCATTCTTAGTGACCATTGGTTTCGGTTTGCCGAATCCTTTAGTTTGACTAGACCTCGCCATTATTGCTACTCAAGTCTCCATCTTACGTCTGAACCGTGACCTGTCTGCATATCTCGAACATTACATCCGAGCTTTGGCTTCTGGTCACATCTCACCCCCATGTGGCTTACGCTTACACTTGCGGCTATTGCCTTCACTACTTTGCTTAATCGACCATTGAGCAAGAGCCAATATGGGGTTAATTCGTTCCATCTGTATGGGTATTCCATCCTTAGACTCATCCTATCCCCCGGTGTACTTTTAAGGGTCTGTGTGGATAGTGCATGAAACCTTCCACTTTTCCACATGCTCATTCGAGCAGCACCGTAATCAACCTATTTTCGATACCTAATGGTTTCGAGGGTTCATGGCAGATGTTCACCTTTCGGTTATTCATAGATGGTTGGCAGTGGTCGGACTATTGATGGTAGATTCCATCTCACCGCCTTCCGTTCCCCGCTTCAATCCTAGGGTTGTGAATCCTAAAACTGGGGGTGGCTATCGCCTCCTCTCTT
>NZ_JAJENU010000309.1:0-215 GCF_035615495.1 Lyngbya sp. CCY1209
AGACTCAACCCCATCATCACCGGATGGGCAAGGTATTACTCGGGGGTAGTCTCCAAGGAGATTCTCAGCAAGCTAGATAACATACTCTGGCAACAACTGCGGGCATGGGTAGTATCACGATGCGGAAACGCCAAAGATAAAACGCTCAGGAAATACTTCCGAACAGGAAAAGTGATACTGAGTAATGGGAAAGAAAGGAATGAGAAATGGATTTT
>NZ_JAJENU010000310.1:0-232 GCF_035615495.1 Lyngbya sp. CCY1209
GTATCAGTTGTGCCACTAAAAGTTTTGATTCCTGACAAATTTAATTGGCTGTTTGTGGCATATAAATCTACCTCTTTAAGACTGGCGAGTTTTTGAGCCTTCACCGTGCCTTGATTGACCGCCCAAATAAACGAGGGGGAGGAACTGTCTGTGCCGTCAAAAGCCGTCAACCGAGGCAGTTGCACCACGCTGCCTTTTCCATTGGATGTCACATCCACGTCCCCGCTAATTC
>NZ_JAJENU010000311.1:0-524 GCF_035615495.1 Lyngbya sp. CCY1209
AGCAGTTGGAGGTTCTTGTAATCATCCTTTCCGCCGAGGCATCTAGGGATGATGTGGTCGGTCTCCACTTGGTCTTCAATGGTGAAGTGCTGTCCGCACCATTTGCATTTGCCTTTCTGGTTTTTCAGCAGTTTGGCTTCTCGGTTTGGGATTTCTGCTGATTTCCCTCTTCTTGTTGCCCAGTAGACCCAGTTTCCGTCATACGTCGATGCGTTCGATTTTACCAACGTGTGGTAGACAATGGGAGTCCAGTTATGTTGTTGGAGTCGTAGACCACCCTGGGTTTGGAAAATCCACTTTTCATTCCTTTCCTTCCCATTACTCAGTATCACTTTTCCAGTTCGGAAGTATTTTCTGAGCGTTTTGTATTTGGCGTTTCTGCATCGTGACACTACCCATGCCCTTAGTTGCTGCCAGAGTATCTCATCTAGCTTTCCGAAAATCTCTGAGGAGACTACCCCTGAGTAATATCTTGACCATCCTGTGATGATGGGATTGAGATGTTTAATCAGGGCGGCTTGAGG
>NZ_JAJENU010000312.1:0-11828 GCF_035615495.1 Lyngbya sp. CCY1209
GCGACTGAAGTCGCCGTTCGCTTTTCATCCGTGCTTTAAAAAGACACGGCTTTCAAGCTCTCGTCCTTTTCTCGTAACCGTCCCTCGCCGCCCAGGGATCGTTGAAAAACTGCCGCCCCCGATCTTCGTACAAATCCGCCAATTGATCCCGCAGCCAATTCAGGGCATCCCGCAGGGGGCGCCGCCATTTTTGATGCCAGATGCCCCCACCTCCACAGCCGCACTCATCCTGCCAGCGGTCCACACCGTGGAAGCAACTCCAGGCGGTGACGGGTTTGAGTTCCACTTCCCAGGCGGGGGGGCAGATGCTCAAATAGTGGGCGAAGTTCGTCACCGTCCAACCCCGCTGCGGGCATTCTTCCACGAAGGTATAGGCGATGCACTTTTCGGTGCCATTTTTGTGGTGTCCGAAGGTTTCCCCGTCGGTGGCGACGGAGATCAGTTGGGAGGGGCGGTGGTCGCCATGCACGGCTAACCCCAGGCGTCCGGCCAGGTTCCCGGAACTGTTGAGGACTTCGTTGAAGCCCATGTCGCGGGAGATGGGGCCGTCGTAGAAGAAAATATCGATAAATCGGCTTTCGTCCCGGTTGCCATCACTATCTTTGAGATAGCAGCGGTAGGGGCGGGTGGGGTCGATTTGACCGCCCCCCACTTCGATCCAGTCGGGATCGGGGGAATCTTCTGAAGGCAGGACTCGGCACCGCTGGGCCTGGGAGGGGGCGAGGATGGTGAAGCGGATGCCTTCGGCAACTAAGGCTTCTAGGGTGGGGTAATCGACGGCGGTTTCGGCCAGCCAGATGCCCTCGGGATCGCGCCGGAATCGGGATCGGAAGTCTTCGATCCCCCAGCGAATTTGGGTGATTTTGTCCCGTTCGTTGGCGAGGGGGAGGATGATGTGGTTGTAGACTTGGGCGATCGCATTTCCGTGGCCGTCGAGGCGTCGGGCGCTGTTGCGATCGGCTTCCAGGATTTTTTGGTAAACTTCCATGTCGTACCGCTCCAACCAGCTCATTAGGGTCGGTCCGATGTTGAAGCTGAGGTATTCGTAGTTATTGACGATCCCCACCACTTCGCCGCGATCGTTGAGGATGCGGGCGAAGGCGTTGGGGCGGTAACATTCGTGGTGGATGCGTTCGTTCCAGTTGTGGAAGGGATCGGCCGAGGGTTGGCGCTCGATCGCGTCCAGGTCGGGGTTTTCCCGGGGCGGCTGGTAGAAGTGGCCGTGGATCGTAATATAAACCCCCGTCGCCACTTTTTGGGGGTGGCGATCGGCCCCGGTGTCGGGGAGTGACGGGGCGATCGCGGCTTCGGTTCCGAGGCTGACTCGGATCTCAGTTGAGGAAACCATGTAATTCCTTCCTTTCCATAAGTTGTGACGGGCAACCCCCACGGAACGGGACGCGGATCGTCTCGTTCCTCGTCGAGGGCTATTCGGATGGGCAAAATACTTGAAGTCTGAATTCGGAGCTGTCGCAGCCGCTCATTACACCTCTCCAACGGCGGGAAACCGTGCGACCTCCGCCAGACGGGCGAACAACACTGAAGATAACGGTTTTAAAAAATTATTCGGTCGGCGCTTTCTGTCACCCAATAGCATGGTATATTTTATCCGACTTTTGGGCAAGGAGGTGGTTAAGAAAGTTAATGTTCGGAGATAAATTGTTGCAAAAATTGGACGCAAAACTTAACATTGCCCGATCGCCCCGTTTGAGGTGAAATTCAATCCGCTACAATTCGGGTTGTATCTAGCACCTGCGATCAAAACCTCAAGTATTTTCTTCAACCTCATGATTAATGCCAAAACGATCCTTTCGTTACTGCTGATTTTCATCCCCATTTCCGTCGCCGCCACCTTTCAGGGCTGGGGATCGACGGTGATTTTCGTCACCTCCGCCCTCGCCATCATCCCCCTGGCCGGTTGGATGGGGACAGCCACCGAGGAAATCGCCGTCGTCCTCGGTCCCAATCTGGGGGGGTTGATGAACGCCACCTTCGGAAATGCGACGGAATTAATTATCGGGATCGTCGCTTTAAAGGCGGGATTGATCGATGTCGTCAAAGCCAGCATCACGGGATCAATTATCGGCAACCTGTTGCTGGTGATGGGTTTGGCGATGTTCCTCGGGGGGTTGCGCTTCAAAGAGCAAGAATTTCCGTCCGTGGTGGCCCGCCTGAACGCCTCGGCGATGAATTTAGCCGTGATCGCGATCCTGGTGCCGACGGCCGTCGATGTCACCTCCGCCGGCATCGAAGAAATCACCATGCAGCGCCTCTCGGCCGCCGTGGCGATCGTATTGATCGGGGTGTACATCCTGACGCTATTGTTTTCGATGAAAACCCACACCTACCTTTACGAAGTGGGACTCGCCGAAAATGAACCGGAAGGCGCCGCGGAGGGGGAAGAACAGAGCGAGCCCCACGAGGTCAATTTGTGGCTGTGGGTGGGGGTGCTGCTGGTCGCTACGATAACGGTTGCAGTGGAGTCCGAGTTGCTGGTGGACAGCCTGGAGGAGGCCACCGAAAGCCTCGGCCTGACGGCCCTATTTACCGGGGTGATCCTGGTCCCCATCATCGGCAACGCCGCCGAACACGCCACGGCCGTCACCGTCGCCATGAAGAATAAAATGGATCTGTCGGTGTCCGTCGCCGTCGGTTCGAGCCTGCAAATCGCCCTGTTCGTGGCGCCGGTCCTGGTGCTGGCGGGGTGGCTGCTGGGCCAGCCGATGGATTTGGACTTCAACCCCTTTGAACTGATCGCCGTCGCCGTCGCCGTCCTGATCGCCAACTCGGTCAGTTCCGACGGCCGTTCCGACTGGCTGGAGGGGGCGCTGCTGCTGGCGGCCTACGCGGTGTTGGGACTGGCCTTTTTCTTCCATCCCGTCGTCGAAGGCTTGGCGTGAGAGGGCAATAGGGAGTAGGGAATGGGGAGTAGGGAATGGGGAATTTTAGATTCTTCTCATCTTTGCCCCTGTGTCCCTCCGCTTGACCGTTGCTTGACCGTTGTCGCCTCCGCCCCTCCGTGCGGCTCAAAAACCGACTTTTGAGACAGAGTGTAGCCCCCTGAGCTATAGTGGAGTTAAACTGGCAACCTCGACCTGGGTTCTGGCTTCTGTGAGTTATTGCCTCAATCCCAATTGCCCCAAACCGGACGACGAGTCAAATGCAAAACGACGCATTTGCTGTCAATGTGGCTCGGATCTCTTGCTGCAGGGGCGTTATCGTGTCTTAAAAAAAATGGGGGGCGGGGGATTCGGTCAAACCTTCGAGATCCTCGACAAAAAAGACAACACCCGAAAAGTCTTAAAAGTTCTCCTCAAAGAGCATCCGAAAGCGATCGCTTTATTCAAGCAAGAAGCGAAGGTTTTGAGTCAGCTCAACCATCCCGGCATTCCCCGGGTCGATGCGGACGGTTACTTCACGTTCATGCCCAAAGAGGGCGAGCCGCTGCACTGTTTGGTGATGGAAAAAATCGAGGGGTTGAACCTTCAGGAATGGATGAAAGAGCGCAAGAAGGAACCCATCGATCCGGAGCAAGCCCTGGAATGGTTGCGACAACTGGCCGACATCCTCGATCGCGTCCACAGTTTGCAGTATTTCCACCGGGATATCAAGCCCCAAAATATCATGCGAAAGCCCGACGGGCAGCTCGTACTGATCGATTTTGGGACAGCCCGGGAAGTCACGGAAACCATCATGGGATTCGCCGGCGACCTGTCGGACCCGGAGAACGAAAAAAAACACGCCACCGGCATCGTTTCCCCGGGCTACACGCCCCCCGAACAAACCAACGGCAAAGCCGTCCCCCAGTCGGACTTTTTCGCCCTCGGCCGCACGTTCGTCTATTTGCTGACGGGGAAACCCCCCACCGCCTACCCGGAAAATCCCCGCACCGGGAAGCTGCTGTGGCGCAAGGGAGCGCCCAACCTGTCCAAGCAGCTCGCCGACGTGATGGATTACCTGATGGCCCCCTTTCCGGGCAACCGGCCCCAAAACCCCCAGGTGATCCTGCAATGTCTGGCGGAAGTGGAACTGCACCGTCCGGAACCGGAAGAAGAGGAATCCGACAAAGACGAGCCGAAAGATCCGAAAAAAAAGAAGCCCAAACCCAAAGATGGGGAGAAACGTCCGTTCAACTTTCGGATACCCCTCAAGGCGATGGGCATCATGAGCGCGGTGCTGGCGACTTCGACTCTGATTTACACCCAGGTTGACGGCTATCTCCGCTACGGGTTCATCCCCACCAATCCCGCCCTGGTGTTGAAGGGATTGCCGAATAGCCTGTGGTTGCAGGGGTATGAGCGGGCGCTCGGCCAAGTTTACGCCCTCACCATCGCCCCGGACGGTCAAACCCTGGTGGCGGGAACCTTCGGCACCATCCGCCGCTGGAATCTGAACTCGGGGCAGTTCATCGACCCCCCCATCGCCGCCCATTCCAGTTGGGTCAAGTCCCTGGCGATCGCCCCCGACGGAGAAATTGTCGCCAGCGGCAGCAATGACAAGACGATCCGCCTCTGGAACCTCCAACAGGGCATCCGCCAGCGCACCATCGAGGGCCATACGGGCAGCGTCAACGCTTTGGAGTTCAGCCCCGACGGTCAAATCCTGGCCAGCGGCAGCGACGACCGGACGATCCGCCTCTGGGATGCCAGTGGCGTGCGAATCCGGACGATCCCAGCCCACGATGCCCCCATCAACGCCCTAGCCTTCAGCCCGGACGGCCGGGTGATCGCCAGCGGCAGCACCGACGGGACGATCAAGCTGTGGAACATCGGCGACGGCATCCGGCGACTGACGATCGGCGGGCACTCGGGGGGCGTGAACGCGATCGCCTACACCCCCGACGGCCAAACCATCGCCAGCGCCAGCGACGATGGCAGCGTGCGACTGTGGAACGCCGCCACGGGCGACCCGGTGCGGGTGTTGCGGGGACACGAGGGCGGCGTGAAGGCCCTCGCCATCACCCCCGATGGTCAGACCCTGATCGGGGGGGGCGATCGCATCATCCTCTGGGATCTGGAGACGGGCCAGAAGTTGGCCACCCTGTGGGGCCATTCCCGGCCGGTCACCGCCCTGGCCGTCAGCCCGGACGGGAAAACCCTCGCCAGCGGCAGCGAGGATAAAACCATCAAAATTTGGGCACTGCAACTCGAACCCTAGGCGATCGAAAAAGGGAGGAAAAAGCGCCCAGCTTTCCCCTCCCCGTCGAATTAAATTCCGAGCGAATTTTAGAAGCGGAACGTCGTCCGCAGGGTTCCGACAACGATGGTATCGTTGATGTCGCTGTGGTCAGGGTTGGTCACCACATAGAAGCCCGGAGTGATCGAGATATAGTCGTTGAACGCATACCGGTAGAAGGCCTCGATGTGCAAAGAGGTATCCCCATCTTCCAGGCGCTCGGTGCTGTGGGAGGTCACTTTCGGGGGCATACCGAAGACGATCCCGCCCAGGTCGCCTTCGCTGAAGGCATCCGGGAACCCGAGAGTCAAAGCCCAGTTGAGGATGGTGGCATCGTCATCGCCGTTGTTTTTCTGATTCGCCCAGGTGGCACCGAACCAGCCGCCCAGTTCCACCTTCTCGACGACCCGCCAGTTGAATTGGAAGCCCAGGTTGTCGCTGGTGGTGGAGTTGTCTCCGAAGGGGCGATCGGCGATCCAGCTACCCGTTCCCCCCGAAATATTGACATCTCCGTTAGTAAAGTATTTGCGGGCGTATTCCAACCCAAATGCCAGCTCGTCGGTCGGCTCGAAGACGAACTGAGCCGAGCCGGTATTGCCCCCGTTAAACAGACCATTGCCCTCGGTGGCATCCGCCGCGTTGCCGGCCACATAACCCAGGTTCAGCTTGAACTGACCGTCACCGCCAAAGGCAAATTTCGCGGCCGCGCCCGTCCCTTCCGGACCTCGGAAGATGGTGGGGTTGCGCTGTCCGAACCGGGAAATCGAAGCCCCCCCGGAGCTATTGAAGGGGGTGACGACATCCATCGTGTCATCCAGGTCGAGGCTGTTGGCGCCGATGTAGAACTGCGCCCTGCCGTTGAAAGCGGGGAAACGGTAGTACAAGTCATCGATTTCCACCCCGTCCGAGTTGCCGCCGATCGCCGTCCGCGCCATCAGGGTATTGTTGAGGTCGAAGTCGTTGAGGTTGGGGACGTCTACGGCTTGCAAACGAGTTCTCAGCAAGTCTTCCCCGGTGAAGCTGGTATCGAAGTTCAGACGCACCCGGTAGCCGAAGTAGGTCTGGGTGGGATCGTCGCTCTCCTCCCCAAAGGGTCCGCCGACGACGTTATAGTTGCTGCGTTCGCCGAAGCTGTCACCGGGCCAGAACACCACTTCCCCGCGCAGCTTGGTGGTAGTGGAGAACTGGTTAGCCTCCAATTCGGCCGTCCGGGCTTCCAGGGCGTACACCCGGCCGCGCAGGGTTGCCAATTCGGCCGCAAATTCTTCCTGAAGGCGCTGCAAGACCGCCAAATCTTCCCGAGTCACCAGGTTGGCGACGGAAGCCGCGATCAGTTCGTTAACCCGCTCCAAACAGGCGTTCAGACCGGCGGCGAACTCGTAGCGGGTCATAGCCCGGTTGCCCTTGTAGGTGCCGTCGGGATAACCGGCGATACAGCCGTAGCGCTCAACCAAGGATTGCAGGGCTTGGAAAGCCCAGTCCGTGGGCTGCACGTCGGACAACTGGGAAACGGAAGTCACAAAATCCATCGAGTCAGTGACTTCGCTGTACTCGTTGATCTGCTCGAGATCGGAAATGTTGACTTCGTTTTCCGCCTCGGGTTGCACTTGCGCCAGTTGCAGGGGTTCTGTGGCGGGTTCGAGTCCGAATTCCACCCCGTCCGGAGATTGCAGTTCGGGAGAGGTTGCCATCGGAGCTGGAGGCTCACCCTCTGGCGGGACTGCCGTGAAAATGTTGGAGTTGGCACCTTCGTTTGCATCGGAAGCCAGGGGAGCCACTTCAGAAGTGGGTTCTAGCTTGGCTGAAGGGCTTTCTGTGGCTAAGGCAGCGCTTGTGCTTAATAGAAGAGCAGTACCCAGAACGCCTGGACTCTGCTTCAGAGTATTCCATAGGATCTTGTTCATCATCTCAAATCTCACACCGACTTAAAAAGACCTAAGCAAGGGAGTCCCCAGCTCGACTGAACCAATAGTACCATATGTTAACAGTAGTTCGCGCCGAGTCAAGTGGGGGTGAGAACAGGGCTGAATCATCCAGTCTGTCCTCGTTTGGAAGGTGAGCAGTACACTCCTGGTGCGGGCAATTACACGATCGCCTGAACGTGTTTCCGACGGATCGCCACGACGGCCGGTTTGGGGGGATCGTCCGGGGTTCGACCGGGCCAGTTCGAGCCGACGGGAACCTCGCGAGTTTGAATAAACTCCTCACCCTCCGGGGTCGTCATGGCAAATTCCCGGATTTCTGAAGCCATATTTTGACGCATCCCATTATACTCTCCCGGATGCTGCGCGGCCAGAAATAGGGTCTGTCGGTCGGCGGTCAAAAACGGCCCGCACATCTCGCATTCCATCGGTCCGATCGCGAACAGGTAAGCGTTCCCCGCCGCCGGCCCGGTGGTGGGCAAAAACCACACCGAGTTGTTGCCGTAGATGCCCAATAAATCCGTGGGTTCCAACGGTTTTCCGGACGGATCGACCCGGCCGGCGGGAACCGGGCGATTGTGGGTCCCCGTACTCATGTCCGTCACCATCCACAGGTTGCCCAGACTGTCGAAGGCGAGGTTGTCGGGGTTGGCAAATCCCGAGCCCCCCTCAGCGACCTCGCCCCCCGTCGCAAACATTTCCCAGCGAAATCCCATCGCACCCGGATCATCATTCGATTCGATCAGGCGGACGATCCAACCCGCCTCGTAGGGCATGGCCTCCCCGGGTCCTTTAAAAATCCGCCCGTCCGGGCCTTCCCCATTGCCGCTCGGAGATCCGGAGGTGAAGGCAATATATAAGGAACCGTCCGGGGCGATATCCGTATCTTCGGGGCGGGCCGTGCAGGTGACTCCCGCCGCGCTGGCAGCCAGGTGGGCGTCAATCAGGATCGCCCCCTGCTGAGTTTCCCCCTCTCCGAGATACAGGTCTCCCAAGGTCTTATACTGACCTTTAAAAATGTCCACCTCCCGATCGCTCGTGGCGACGAAACTCCCCCCGTCCGGGCGCAGCGGCAGGGCAATGACGCCCCCCACGTGGACGCCGGCCGGGTCGGGATCGACGGGGGTATCGGCTTTGAGGGGAATCCAGCGGCCCGTGCCGTCGGGGTAGAATTTGGCACCGTAGAGCATCCCCGCTTCCAACAAACGGGAATTTTCGCGATCGCCCGGATCGGCCACCCGATCGCGACTGACAAACTTATATAAGTGCCCCCCCCGGCGATCGCACCCGGAATAGACGGCCAGCGGTTTCCCGGCGACCGCCCGAATCCCCACTGCCTCATGGCGGTAGCGTCCCAACCAAGTGTGTTTGGTGCCGTAATCTTCGGGGTCGGCTGGATTCACTTCCACCATCCATCCATATTTATTACCCGCCAGTCCCAAAACGTTGCCCAACCCCCCGTTGGGCCCGGAAAAGGGCGTTTCGGAGGGGGAAACGGACGTTCCATCCGGGTAAACCGCTTCGGGGACAAAACTTTGGAAATTCTCCTCCGCACTGAACACCGTCCCCCAAGGACTCGTCCCCCCCGCACAGTTGGCGAAGGTGCCGATGATGCGATCGCCCAGGCGATCGTCGTAACCCCGCCCCCCCTTGCGGAAGACGGCCGCAGCCGGCCCCGTGGATTTCAAATGGCGTCCGTCGATCCAACCGGAAATCCCCGTGATGCGGCGGTCGGTGGAGGAATAAGTCCGCACCCAGCGTCCGTCAGCCTCCCGGCGCACCGAAATCACCCCGATGCCCATGTCGGTCAGCCCCGCCTCAGAAATCTCCAAAATCGCCTTCCGCAGCGGGTCGTCGGCGGGCAAAGAAAAGGCATCGATCGCCCCGTTTTTCTGCGCTTTCAGGGCATCCCGGACGGCCTCCACCGGCAGCGATCGCCCGATGGTTCCTTCGTAAGCTTCCAACCAGGGGCGGGGGCTGATGTACTCAAAATTGACGGTCAAAAAACCCTCGTTTTTTCCCGTTTCAATAAAAGATAAATAATCGTTGTTATAACCGAAGCGGGAGTCCCCCACCGGGTCGCCCCAGGCGGCGATCGTGTCGTAAGTAAACCCCTCGGGAACTACCAAATCATCGACGACCTCATAACGGAGATAGGGCTCAATGGGTCGGGAAGCCGTTCGGGTCGAGACGGGCAATAACTGCGCCGTCGGTTCGACTCCCGGACTGTCCGTCGGCAGGGGCATCGGCCCTCGGACGGGTTGAAAACCGGGCGAAACCGGCGGGGTTTCGGAGGGGGGGGAACTGAGGAGGTTGCGATCGCCGGAGTCCCCGCAGGAGTTGAGGGCGATCGACCCCAAACCCGCACTCATAAACAGCAAAAATTCTCGACGTTTAAAGCTCATAAAAGGTTTGAAAAAAATCGGCAATAAGAGTCAATCAGGGAAGCAAATAATAACTCGTTTTTTACCAAAAATCAACCGAATCTCTAAGATGGTTAAGGATCTCCAGTGTCGGCTGTCGAGAAGTGAAAAATTTCGGAATCCCTATTCCCTTAGCCGAACCGATAGCCGAACCCGCGCACGGTGATGATATACTCCGGCTTGCTCGGGTCGATCTCCAATTTTTCCCGCAGCCAGCGGATGTGAACGTCAACGGTCTTGCTGTCGCCGATAAAATCCGGACCCCAAATCAAATCGAGAAGCTGTTCGCGGGACCAGACCCGGCGGGGGTAGCTCATGAACAACTCCAGCAGGCGAAATTGTTTCGGGGACAGTTTCACCTCTTCACCCCGGACGACCACCCGACATTCTTCTTGATAGAGGGTAATACTTTTGTACTGGAGCATCACGGGTCCTGGCACTTGTCCGAGTCGTTGGCGGCGCATCAAGGCGCGGCAGCGAGCGATAAACTCGCGGATACCGAAGGGTTTGGTCAGATAATCGTCGGCCCCGGCTTCCAGATAAAATGCACAGTTGTTGGCCGTCTCCCGGCTGCCGACGATCAAAATGGGGACGGAATTTCCGTGATGCCGTAACATACGACACAGATCGAGACCGTTGGTCGAGTCCATAATCAGTAGGTTGAATGGAAACTCCCCGGCTCCGGATGTGGGGTTCTGTACCGAAGGTAAAGCATCCCGGCTGTCCAGGGCGAGAATCACCTTGTAACCCTGTTCTTCCAGGGCGAGAGATAGCATATCCCGCCAGGGTTCTTCATTTTCAAGCAAAAGAATCTGTCCGGTGTGTCTGACCTCGGGACGGTAGGAATTTTTGCTCAAATCCGGAGAAAACATAAGTATTGATTCCTAATTGTGGATGGTGTGGGATTGCAGTCGCTTACCGGCTCAAATGCAAGGCATTGCGCTCTCATGCAGGGAAAATCAACCCAGCACCACCCATCCGACAAAGGTATGTTCTCCGTTATTGATTCGTTCCAATAGTTGCGATCGCACGGCGATCACCGGCTGATTGCCCGGATCGACTCGACGACCCGGGAGACCTTCACCTCGCCCGTCCTCTGGCTTGATGGCCAGGTTGTTAAACATTGGTTTCCACCCCCAATCTGCCCGCTATTGTTGAATTTTCGTGGATCATAGTGGAGCTGTTACCTATCCTATTTGAGATAGGTTAACGTTAGGTAAAGAAAAAGTAATCTTTTGGTTAAGTTCCGCATCTCGCGTTAACGTCCGATAACGAACCGTGTCGGGGCTCGCCGGGGAGAATTGAAACGATCGCCGATCCGCCCCTTGAATTCCCTGCCACTCCCCTGCGATCGATCTTAAGATAACATTCAGATTTTCTTTAACATTTTTAACCGAACATCAATAAATGTTGCTACATCTTTGCACCTGGCCCGAAGTCGAGTCCTACCTCGATCGCTCCACCGGAATCATCCTCCCCATCGGGTCCACCGAACAACACGGGCCGACGGGATTGATCGGCACGGACGCCATCTGCGCCGAAGCGATCGCCAAGGGGGTGGGAGAGGCGACCGGCGCTTTGGTGGGACCGACGATCAACGTGGGGATGGCCCTGCATCACACCGCCTTTCCCGGCAGCATCAGCTTGCGACCCAGCACTCTTATAAGGGTAATCAAAGATTATATCACATTTTTATCCAAAAGTGGATTCTCGACCTTCTTCTTCATCAACGGCCACGGGGGAAATATCGCCACCCTCAAAGCCGCCTTTTCCGAAACCTACGCGCATTTGGCCGATCTGAATTTACCGAATAGCGATCGCGTCCGCTGTCGGGTCGCCAACTGGTACCAGTGCGAATCCGTCTACCGACTCGCCAAACAACTCTACGGCGCCCGGGAAGGCTCCCACGCCACCCCCAGCGAAGTCGCCCTCACCCAATATATTTACCCCGACTCCATCAAAACCGCCCCCCTCGATGCCAACGTCGCCAAAGGCCATCCCATCTACGGTGCCGCCGACTTCCGCCGCCACTACCCCGACGGCCGCATGGGTTCCGACCCGTCTCTGGCCACCCCCGACCACGGCCGACAGTTGTACGAATTGGCCGTCAAAGATCTCAGCCGTTCCTATCTGGAATTTTTGAATTAGGGTGTGCTCGGTGCTCGGTGCTCGGTGGGGGGGCGGAGAAGGCAGGGGAAGCAGGGGGATTCACCGCTCTGGCAAAACTTTCGAGTGTGGGTATTGCGGATGGGAAGGCGACGCTGATTTTAATGGAGCCAACAATATCAAACGTCTTGGAGGCGTTGTA
>NZ_JAJENU010000313.1:0-2764 GCF_035615495.1 Lyngbya sp. CCY1209
TGGGAATTGATTCCCAAGCGATCTGAAATTGTGGAATAGATCTTTCCGCAATCCTCTTTAGAGGATTTTCGCTGTTATGAATTGATTCCCAAGCGGTGGAACTTTTGAACGAATCGTTTCGCAATCTTCTTCGGAGAATTTTTGAAAATTAGGAGACAGAAAAAATGGGAACGCTTTACATCATTCACGAAGATGCTTTTATCGGCAAAACGGATGAACGGATAATTGTCAAATCTAACAAAACTAAGCTGATGGATGTTCCATTCATCAAAATTGAAGGAGTCGTGGTTGTCGGGCGGGCGACGGTTTCTCCGGCGGTTGTGGATGAACTTTTGGATCGCAACATTCCTCTCAGTTTTGTTACCGCCAGCGGACGCTATCGGGGGCGGATCGAACCGGAATTTACCAAAAATATTTTCGTGCGATCGGCACAGTGGAAGGTGGCGGGTGAGTCGGATAATGCGGTGCATTTGGTGCGAGGATTAGTGCGGGGTAAACTGAAGAATTATCGCAATCTTTTGTTGCGTCGGCGGCGGGAAAATTGCGAACTGGATTTGGAGGCAGGAATTCAGCAGTTGAAGGATGCGATCGCTTCCTTAGAAAATATCTCGGATATCAATTGCCTGCGGGGATACGAAGGGGCGGGAAGTGCGGCTTATTTCGGTTGTTTTGACGATCTGATTCAAAACCCCCGATTCGGTTTCGAGTTTCGCCGCCGCCGTCCCCCCACCGATCCGGTTAATTCCCTGCTGAGTTTTGGTTATTCTTTGTTGACGAATGACATCAAAAGTGCCGTCAATATTGTCGGGTTCGATCCCTATTTGGGATACCTGCACACCAACCGTTACGGGCGCCCGTCTTTGGCGTTGGATTTGATGGAGGAATTTCGCCCCATTGTCGTGGATGCGGTGGTTTTGAATGCCCTCAATACCCAAAAATTGAAGCCGGAAGATTTCACCACCGAACCCGTCAGCGGGGCGGTACATCTCACCAAGGATGGGTTGAAAGTTTTTCTGCGGTTGTATGAGGAAAAGAAACAGTCGAAATTCAAGCATCCGGTGCTCAAGCGTCAGTGTACTTACCGGGAATCGTTTGAAATTCAGGCGCGGCTGATGGCGAAATTCCTGATGGGAGAAACGGACAAATATCCGCCGCTGGTTTTGAAATAATTTTGCCGTTTTTGTTGCTTTTTTTGCCGTGATGATGTATATTGTTGTCAGTTACGATATTTCGGAAAATAAACGCCGAACCAAAATTCACTCCATCCTCAAATCCTATGGGGAATGGAAGCAGTACAGCGTTTTCGAGTGCGAACTGACGGAAACGCAATACGCCCGGTTGCGATCGCGCCTGAACAAACAAATTGATGCCGAAACCGATAGCGTCTGCTTCTATTTCCTGCGGGGACACCGCCGAGGGGAGATCGAACGGATCGGCTGTCCCCCTCCCCGGGACACCACCATCTTTTTTGTGGACTGCGCGGAGGGGTAGGTGTAGAAATGAGGCGACGGGACGAAATGGCTGAATTGCTGACTGGGAATGACTTTGAATGCGATCGCCGACTCGAACCCGTCGCGCACCTTACACAGCAGGGGTTTCAGCGTTTTTGGGGGTCTGCGGGTGTGAGAATGGTTCTCCTGCGGGCGATCGTCGCGCAAATGGGCTCTAAAATCCGCTCTGGGCTTGACGTCCTGACGAGGCCCCTGATATAATCAGTAATACCTCTTAGGGATTGAAACGGCAAACCACTCCAGATATTGAGGAAAATCAGCATTCCTGATATAATCAGTAATACCTCTTAGGGATTGAAACTCGAGCGATCGCGCCTCAGTAACTTCAAAATCCACCTGATATAATCAGTAATACCTCTTAGGGATTGAAACCGGGCAAACCACGCCACATATTCAGGAAAATCAGCCCTGATATAATCAGTAATACCTCTTAGGGATTGAAACAGAGGGATCAGCGACGGAACGATCAGCCCCACCGGCCTGATATAATCAGTAATACCTCTTAGGGATTGAAACTCCAGCGATCTCGCTTCCAAAATTTCCGCATCCATCCCTGATATAATCAGTAATACCTCTTAGGGATTGAAACCAGCAAAGTGCAATCATTAGCGATGTAACTGTAAAAACCTGATATAATCAGTAATACCTCTTAGGGATTGAAACTTCGACTAGCCAAAGGCAGGCGGTAGCCAGCGATCCTGATATAATCAGTAATACCTCTTAGGGATTGAAACGCTTGCCAGTGCTGATGCCCATTTCCAAGCATCCTCCTGATATAATCAGTAATACCTCTTAGGGATTGAAACGAGGGGGTGGATTCCCTTGCGAGAAAACTCCTCCCTGATATAATCAGTAATACCTCTTAGGGATTGAAACAACATACTCCAAAGCCCGTCCACCTGGGCTTTGCCTGATATAATCAGTAATACCTCTTAGGGATTGAAACAGCAGTTGCCAATTTTCTGTAAGTTTTTCTATCTCCCTGATATAATCAGTAATACCTCTTAGGGATTGAAACAAAGGCCGCACGGAATTCGGGGATCAATTCGATAAGCCCTGATATAATCAGTAATACCTCTTAGGGATTGAAACAATGAGCTTATAAGCTTCGAGTTTCTCTTCAGAAGATCCTGATATCGCAAGTATCGCGCTCGTGTATCAACAGTTTCAATCGGCCTAGAAACCTTGAAACATCGATGTAAAGGTCATTTCAGTTTCCTATTGCCTGTTGCCTATTGCCTATTGCCCTCTAG
>NZ_JAJENU010000314.1:0-24601 GCF_035615495.1 Lyngbya sp. CCY1209
GAGCCGTGTGAGGTGAAAGTCTCATGCACGGTTCTGAATGGGAGGGGGAGAAGGCGACTTCTCTCTCGACCCCTAATAACCATCCGATCTCAACGTGCGATCGCACCCATGAATATCTTGATTGTCGAGGATGAACCCGAAATTGCCCGCCTGATCCGGCGCACTCTGGAAGGGGAAGGGTTCTCCTGTCGCATCGCCGAAAACGGCCTCAGTGCCCTCGAAATGTTTCAAGAACAACAGCCCGACGTCATCGTTCTCGACCTGATGCTGCCCGGTTTGGACGGGTTGGAAGTGTGCGCCCGCATCCGACAGCAACCGGGACAAAAAGACCCCTACATCCTGATGTTGACCGCCAAGGGGGAAGAAATCGATCGCATCGTCGGCCTGTCCACGGGGGCGGACGATTATCTGGTCAAACCCTTCAGCCCCAGAGAACTGGTGGCGCGGGTGCGGGCCCTGTTGCGCCGCAGCCTCCGCCAGGGGGGACAGACCCAAACCTACCAAACCGCCCACTTCACCCTCGACCTCGACCGGCGGACGGCCAACTTTCGGCGGGACGCCCATTCGGAACCCCTGGATCTGACGACCCTGGAGTTCAACTTATTGGCGACCTTCATCAGTTACCCGGGGCGGGTGTGGAGTCGCAGCCAACTGATTGATAAATTGTGGGGGGACGACTTTTTCGGGGACGAGCGGGTGGTGGATACCCACGTCGCCCGACTGCGAAAAAAAATCGAACCCGACCCCTCCCACCCCACCTTCGTCAAAACTGTGACGGGGGTGGGTTACAAGTTTGAGGACGAATCTTGATAATTGATAATTGATAATTATCGATTGATTTCCTCCGTTTCCTCCGGCGGCACGAAAAATCTCAACTGTCCATCTTCCCCCTGTTCAATTTGGACGCCGAGGGCTTCGAGTTCCGCGATCGCCCGTTTTCGCACCACGGGGTCAGTGGTTTGGGAGTACACGGTCAGCCAAGCGTTGATACGGATCATTTTGTTGTCGGGATTTTCCCGCAGGGTAGCCGCCACCTCCCGAAATCTGGCGGCGAGGGCCTCGGAGGGGGTGCCTGCGGCCCATTTTGCCGCCATTTCCAGGGACGCGATCGCGGCCTCGGTGTCGCCGACGAGGAGCAACTGGTCGATCGCCTTGAGTCGCCACAGCCGCCAGGCGTCGGGGTAGTCCGGGGAGAGAGCATCGGTGCCGCGATTCATCAGCTTTACGGAAAGTTCCGGTTCGCCCTGGTAATAAGCAACTGACGTCGATAAGAACAGGTACATATCGACCCATTTGGGATCGAACTTGGAGATGACATCGAAATGGTCGTCGTTGAGCTGGTAGCCTGTCAGCTCCCGGGCCGGCTCATCTCCGAAATACTGGAGGAAGTTGAGAAAAGTCCAGTCGGCCAGCAAATTGTCGAATCCGAAACCGGGGGAGCGTTTGAGGAGTTCCAGATTGGTAGCCAGTTGCCGTTCTTGCTCTCGGGCGTCTGCCTCCGTCAGTTCCGGGCCGTCCGCCCCCGAGGGGCGATCGCGAATTTCGGCCCCGCCGGGGGCGTAAATCTGGATGCCGACGGCACCCAACAGGGCGACGACGGCGATCGCCGCCGGAATCCAAACATCCGAGCGCCTGACCAGAAAAGATGACATTTCAGAGAAAACCCCGCCGAATTCAGCTTGCTCTCACATTAAAATACGACTCGCGCTGCTTTGTCATCAATGGAAATTATAGCTACACTATCAGCAAAGGGGTGTGACCTCGAGTCAACGGCGATGGCCAGTTGTCAGAGACTCAGACATTCGCACATTCCGGGCCGATGCTACCATTTTCAGACGCCCGGGATGGTACTGACGGAGCCGGCCGCACCCGTTGCAGAGCCGGTGCCGTCGGAAATGAAACCTGCGGACGCGGGAACACTGATACCCGTGGAGGAAGCAGGAGACAGCTTGCCGCGATCCGATTGAGACGGGTTTGCAGGTTGTAAAGCGATCATGATTGATACTCCCCGAATCGGGGATTGTATTCCCCACTCCTATCCAAGCTCCGTTTAAAATTCGTAACAGAATCGAAAAATCTACCATGACCTGCCCCGTGTGAGCTACAATCCAATTAATCGGCTCAAAAAGGTTGCCGGGTGCCGTCAGAGGATACAACATCATCAGTTTTGACTGGATGTTCAAGCTCCATAGACAGCGGGAAGTTAGAAGCTCCGCACCCAGTAGAAAAGGTTTTTTTCTTTTCTGAACTACACATCAAGCGGGTAGCTCATTCGTGTTAGCCTGCGGACTGGAGAGTGCCGACACTTCCAGAACGAAGCAGGAAGAAAACACCGAACCCATCCAACTCTGCTCAGATTTGGACGGCGCGTGGATAGGTTTGAGTCAGTTTTTTCAGAGCGGAATTGAGCCAGAGGAAGACTAGATGAACCATCACGAAAAACGATTTTCCCCCATCCGAACCGCCTTTTACAGCGGGGCGATCGCAACCCTTTCCGCCCTCGCACTCCCCGGATTCAGCGAGTCCGTCAACGCGACCCTGAAAGATAGCCCGAAAGCCATCGTTGACGAAGCTTGGCAAATTGTCAACCAAGTCTACGTCGATCCGAGCTTCAACCGCCTCGACTGGGTGGAAGTTCGGGAGGAATTGTTGGGGCAAGAGTACACGTCCCGGGAAGAGGCTTACACCGCCCTGCGCGATGCCCTCGAACGGCTCGAAGATCCCTACACCCGCTTCATGGACCCCGAGCAGTACGAGCGCCTGAGCAACCAGACCGCCGGGGAACTCTCCGGGGTGGGGATGCAGCTCATGTTGGACGAAGCCACCCGAGAGATCACCGTCGTCAATCCGATCAAAAATTCTCCCGCCATCGAGGCTGGAATTCAAGCGGGCGATCGCATTTTGGCTATCGACGGCAAGTCCACCGAAGGCATGAGCGTGGAAAAGGCGGCGGAGAAAATTCGCGGCCGGGTGGGAACCGACATCACCCTGCGAATCGGCCGCGAGGGACGGGGAGAATTCGACGTCACCCTGACCCGCGCCCGCATCGAGCTGGAAACGGTGCGCTACCGGCTCAACACGGAGGGAAATCGCAAGATCGGCTACATCCAACTGCAGGAGTTCAACTCCCACGCCGCCGAACAGATGGAAGAGGCCATCGAAGCGCTGCTCGAAAAAGATGTGGACGGGTTCGTGTTGGACCTGCGCGGCAATCCGGGGGGACTGTTGCGGAGCAGCATCGATATCGCGCGGATGTGGATGGATAAGGGCGCGATCGTCAGCACCATCGATCGCAACGGGGACAGCGAGGAAATTCGCGCCAACCGCACGGCTCTGACGGACCTGCCGGCCGTCGTCCTGGTGGATGACAACTCAGCCAGCGCCAGCGAAATTTTGGCCGGGGCGATGCAGGACAATCGGCGGGCCGTGGTGATGGGGACGCAGACGTTCGGCAAAGCCCTGGTGCAGAAGGTGTTCTCCCTTTCCGACGGCTCCGGTCTGGCGGTCACGGTGGCCCACTACTACACCCCCAACGGCACGGACATCAGCCACAAGGGCGTGACCCCGGATGTCAAAGTCGAGATGAGTACCCTGGAGAAAAAGCAACTCGCCCGCGATCCCAACCTGATCGGAACCCGGGAAGATCCCTGCTACGCGCGGGCGATCGCGATTCTGGGCGATCCCTCCCGTCCTCTGGCGGTCAGCGAAACCCTCGATCCCTAGGTCGCGATCGATTCGCAAAAATACCTAAAAATTGGGTTTCAAACTTCCCCCTTCCGGGGGATTTTTTATGGCGCTGCGGTTGGGGAGTCGGGAGTAAAGAATCGGGAACTGGGAAGGAAAATTAATTGTATAGCAGTCGCTATGACGCTCAGGACATTTCCTCTCATCTCTTAATTGGTTTTCCCTAATACCGACTCCCTAATACCGACTCCCTATCTGATATCAATTGCCAGACCCATCCTGAACCGTTAATCTTGAGGGTATGTTGCGATGTGAGCAATCACCATGTCACAATCAAATCCTCCAGACTTGCCGAAACGGCAAGACTTACCCCCCATGTTCGACGAGTGGGTTGCCATTATTTTGGCGATCGCGACGATGGGGTTCATTTTCTTTTGGTCGTTTGGAAAAGTCGATCCGCGGCTGAGTCTGAATCTATTTCGGGCGACGCCGACACCGACGCTCGAAGGAGGCGGTTCGACTCAGATCTCCGATTTGATCGAAGACGTACTCCCGAGCCGAACCTCCAGTTTGTTGGAAACCGATCGCGATTCC
The DNA here is from genome assembly GCF_035615495.1 of Lyngbya sp. CCY1209. GTDB lineage: Bacteria > Cyanobacteriota > Cyanobacteriia > Cyanobacteriales > Microcoleaceae > Limnospira. The sequence goes on from NZ_JAJENU010000314.1 coordinate 4,279, forward strand.
GAGCCCGAAGTCTCGGATCGCTCCCGAACGGCGTCTGTGGCTCCCTCCGGAGCCGTCGTGTCTGCCGCACCTTTATTATTCGGGCGTCAGACCCAAACCACATCTGAAGCGGCGATGGTGCCCAAATCTCCGGAAGCGTCGCCGGAGCCAACCGCCGCCGTCCCCCTGGTTCCTTTGGAGTCCCCGCCGGGGGCCGAAACCCCGGATGCCGAGACGGCCGCCACTCCCCCGGCTTCGGATTCTGAAACGGTCGATGAGGGGGCGATCGCGACCCCGGCTTCTCCAGATGCGGCGTCGGAAGCTCCGACATCCGAGACTCAAACCACCGCCGTTCCTCTGGTTCCTTTGGAGTCCCCGCCCGGTGGCGAAACCCCGGATGCGGAGACGGAAACGGCCGCAACTCCCCCGCCTTCCGATGTCGCCGAGGCCGAGGATGCCGAGACGGAAACAGCCGCAACTCCCCCGCCTTCCGATGTCGCCGAGGCCGAGGATGCCGAAACGGCCGCCACCGCTCCAGAGGTCGCACAGAGTCCAGATGAGACGACACCAATCCTGGCTAACGTGCCGGAGGATCACTGGGCGCGGGGATTTATCACTTATTTCGCCGACCAAAATCAGCCCATCGGAGTCGAGGACGGTTCTTTTCAACCCGACGAACCCTTAACCCGGAGCCAGTTTGCCAACCAACTGCAACGCTCGTTTGAGCGGGAAGATGTCCAACCCGACATCAATTTCAAGGATCTGCCGGAGGATTACTGGGCCAATCCCGCCATCCGAGATGTCACCAAACGGGGTTTCCTCAAGGGATATCCCGGGGAAGTGTTCCGTCCCGACCAGCAGATGACTCAGGTTGAGGTGGTGGTCGCTTTGGCCAGCGGTTTCGACCTGACTCCGCCGGAAAATCCCCAGGAAGTCCTGAAAACCTACGCGGATGCCGACCAAATTCCGGAGTGGGCCGTCGGCAAGGTGGCCGCGGCAACCCAGGCGGGTTTGGTGGTCGATCATCCCGATCGCGACACCTTCAATCCTAACGAACCCGTGACCCAAGCCGAGGCGATCGCGATGATTTATCAAAGTTTGGTGAAACTCGGCGAAGTCGAACCCATCGAATCGGAATATATCGTCAATCCGTAAAGGTTTTGAATTTCGATTCCGCGATCCCCGCCGACCGGTCGGCGGGGATTTTTTGTGGTCGAAAAAAGGGCGACGCAGCCCGGTCAAGTTCCCCCATCCGGATGAACCGACCGGGGGAAGTGCGATCGCCCGCCGTTCCCTGAATATACGCTATCAAAGCCGGTACTTTTGACAGCCCGTCTCTTTTCAACCCTGATGAGACGGGTTTTTTTTGAGTGAAAAGTGAACAGCGATCGGATGACTTTTGAATTTTGAATTTTGAATTTTTTAAAACCGCCCCCGGATTGAGGGCGGAAAGGCTGAAAAATTAATGCAGGAAATGGCGCATCCCCGTCAACACCATGACGACGCCAAATTCGTTCGCCGCATTGATGGAATCTTGGTCGCGCAGACTGCCGCCCGGTTGCACGATCGCTTCAATTCCGGCGGCTGCAGCGGTCTTTACGGAGTCGTCAAAGGGAAAGAAACCGTCGCTGGCTAAATATCCCCCCCGGGCATTTTCTCCGGCCTGTTCCAGGGCGATTTTCGCCGCGCCGACGCGGTTCATCTGTCCGGCACCGACGCCCAACGTCGTCCGGTTTTTTGTCACCACGATCGCATTCGATTTGACGTGTTTGGCAATTTTCCAGGCAAATAACAATTCCGCCAATTGTTCGGGGGTGGGTTTCTTTTCCGTCACCAATTGCCAGTGGTCGGGATTGTCTTCCGCATCGTCGGCGGTCTGCACCAAAAATCCCCCCGCGATCGCTTTTACCGTCTCTTTCGGCCCGGTGAATAAATCGGGGAGAATCAACACCCGCAATTTCGATTTTTTCTTGAGAATTTCCTCGGCTTCCGGTTCGCAGCCCGGGGCGACAATACACTCTAAAAAGGTTTTCGTCATCGCCGCGGCGGTGGGGGCGTCGATGGGGCGGTTGAGGGCGACGATACCGCCAAAAGCGGACAAGGAATCGGCCGCGAATGCCTTTTCATAGGCTTCTGAAAGGGTACAGGCGATCGCCGCGCCGCAGGGGTTGGTGTGTTTGAGAACGGCCGCGGCGGGCTCGTCTGTGAATTCGCAAATGATCCGTCTGGCGGCTTCGAGATCGACTAAATTGTTGTAGCTGAGGGGTTTGCCCTGCAGGATTTCCCCTGCGGACCAGCCGCTGGGGACGGTCCCGGTTTGATACCAGGTGGCGGGTTGGTGGGGGTTCTCGCCGTAGCGGAGGGCCTGACGTTCGCTTCCGGCGAGGGTGTAGGTGCTCGGCAGGGGGGAGGGTTCGGCGGGGTCTTGGCGTTCTAAATAGGCCGCGATCGCGCGATCGTAGGCGCCGGTGTGGCGGAAGGCCTGCAAGCTGCACCCCTGGCGGAATTCCAGGGTCGGTTCCCCGTTGCGATCGCGCAATTCTTGCAGGTAATCGCCGTATTGTCCCGGGTCGCACAGGACCGTCAAATGGGCGAAGTTTTTGGCGGAGGCCCGCAGCAGGGTGGGCCCGCCGATGTCGATCTGTTCGATCGCTTCCGGGAGGGTGACACCTGCTTTGGCGACGGTTTGTTCAAAGGGGTAGAGGTTCACTACCACCAGGTCGATGGGGCGGATGTCGTGGCTTTCCAATTCTTGCACGTCCCCGGCTAAATTGCGGCGGGCGAGGATGCCGCCGTGGATGCGGGGGTGCAGGGTTTTCACCCGTCCGCCGAGGATTTCGGGGAATCCGGTGTAGTCGGAAACTTTGGTGACGGGGAGTCCGGCTTCTTTGATGGCGTTGGCGGTCCCGCCGCTGCTGATCAGGTCGAATCCAAATTCTTCGACGAGCGATCGGGCCAGGTCAACCAGTCCGGTTTTGTCAGATACACTCAGGAGGGCTAAACGTGCCATTGTGCTGCGATCGTGAAACAACTTTCCCATTGTAAGGAGTGAGGTTCCGATTATTGACAAATCACTCAAAATTGCTACAATGAAAGATTAATGTTCAAAAATACGACCGCACTCGGATTGCAGAACCCCGATTTTTTCCCCGAATGTTTTGAATGCGAGTCATTTCTCATTGTGCTATACTAATAGGTGATAAATGCAATATACTCAATCAATTTAAAAAAGTCAACTTAAAACAATATCAGACAACCATATATATTCTTATGACTCAAGATCGGGAAAATCGACAACGAGAGCTTCAGGATCTGATCCGATCCGGCGAAATCGAGAGCATTTACTTCAATGAGTTTTCCGTGGGAGTGTCCAAGCACGACGTTTTTATTTTATTAAAACGAAACGGAAAAGAAGAAGTCATCATCAATGCGTCTCACATGACCGCAAAATCTTTTGTCAACTCTCTCAATGAAGTTTTAGAAAAGTTTGAAAAACAAACCAACTACACGATTCCGAATTCGGACGAAATCGAACAATCAATGACGGAGGATATAGAGTTATGAAAATCATTTTAAAAGACAAGTTGTTGGGGAAGGTTGAAGACTTGAAAGGACACAATGGTATTTGCCAAAAAGTCAATTCAAGAACCCCATTAAAATCCAAACCATACGAAATTCAATCCGAGGCTTCAGAAGGGCGAGACATTGCGACATCTTCAAAACCGCCCTGGATGGAATTTGCCGGAATCTTTGAGAATAATGCTGATTTTGAGGAAATTATGCACTCAATTCAAGCCGAACGGGATTCTGATGATGAATCGGAAGTCGATCCATCCTTTTATTTGTAATTAAGAGGTCGTGGAGGGTGTGTCAATATATTCTGGATACGGATTCTGTGTCGCTAATTCTCCGTAACCATCCTAGAATTATAGTTCAGGCAGAACAGCATCGATTTGCCATTACAATTATCACGGTTCAAGAACAATTTAATGGTTGGGTTCCCAAAATCAATCAAGTCAGAGATACTGATGACATGGTTCGCCTGACCGAACTTTATACATATTTTTTGGAAAACGTACAATTCTATCAAAATCAAACGATACTCAATTTCACACCGGAAGCCGCCGAAGTTCTCAAACAACTACTCAGAGAAAATCGCGCACTGCGGAAAGCAAAGATACAAAAAGATATGCGAATTGCCGCGATCGCGTTGTCAATTGGCGCCACCGTCGTCACTCGTAACCGACGGGATTTCGGTCAAGTCCCCGGATTGAATATCGAAGATTGGACGTTATCGTAAGTCGGTTGTCAAAATTATAAAAAAATGTAAAGCTATATCACCGAATTTTAAGCGGTGACAACGGCTTGAACTAAAATAGAATCAGCGGTTGTGGGAAATGAGACTGAGTATTTATGACGTCGGATAAAATACCGGCGTTTGATGATGCGATCGCTCATTTTCCCCGTTTCAATTTGATCGTCAAGTGGAGAGTCAAGAAGCAGTGGTTGCACAAGTATCCGATCACACCTACGAAGCCAAAACCCAGGAAATCGCCCGGGAACTGTTGGCGACAACCCAACAGAAAAAGCAATCCCTATTCGGGAAATTGCAGGACCAGATGCGCTGGGATGACAAATTGTTGGATTGGGCGATGTCCAACCCCGGCCTGCGGGTGCAGTTGTTTCATTTTATCGACTGCCTCCCCGCGTTGAGAAGCAAACCCGAAATTGCCGCCCACCTGCAAGAATACCTCACCGATGAATCGGTGGAACTTCCCGACGCCCTGAAAAAGTTGTTGAACTTCGCCAACCCGGATTCGATGCCGGGAAAAGTGGCGGCGACGACGGTGGCGCCGGCGGTGGAAACCCTCGCCCACAAATATATCGCGGGGGCGGACATTCCGCAAATGATTAAAACTTTGGAACGGTTGCGGAAGGACAAATTGGCGTTCACCGTGGATTTGTTAGGGGAAGCCGTCATCACCGAGACGGAAGCGGAATCCTATTTGAACCGCTATTTGGAATTGATGGAAAAGCTATCCGAGGCGGCGAAGCGGTGGTCGAGTATCCCCCAAATTGACGAGGCGGACGGCAACTCCATCCCCCGCGTTCAAGTGTCCGTGAAGCTGACGGCGTTTTATTCCCAGTTCGATCCCCTCGATGCCAAAGGAAGTGAAATTAAAGTCAGCGATCGCATCCGGACGCTGCTGCGGCGGGCCAAAGAAGTGGGGGCGGCGGTTCACTTCGACATGGAACAATATGCCTACAAAGACCTCACATTCAGTATTTTGAAAAACCTGCTGATGGAGGAGGAATTCCGCGATCGCACCGATATCGGCATGACGGTCCAGGCCTATTTGCGGGACAGCCAAAAAGACCTCGAAGGCATTATTGAATGGGCGAAATTGCGCGGACATCCCGTGACGGTTCGCTTGGTGAAAGGCGCCTACTGGGATCAGGAAACCATCAAAGCCATGCAAAATGACTGGCCCCAGCCGGTTTTCAACGACAAAACCGCAACGGATGCCAACTACGAACGGCTGACCCAATTGATGTTGGAAAATCACGCCTATATTTATTCTGCAATTGGCAGTCATAATGTCCGTTCCCAAGCCAAAGCGATCGCGATCGCAGAGACGTTGAACGTGCCCCGCCGCGCCTTCGAGATGCAGGTGTTATATGGCATGGGAGATCAACTCGCAAAAACCCTCGCCACCAAGGGTTATCGGGTGCGGATGTATTGTCCCTACGGCGAACTTTTGCCGGGGATGTCTTATTTGATCCGGCGATTGTTGGAAAATACCGCCAACTCTTCTTTCATCCGTCAAAGTTCCGAAGAACGCCCGCTGGAAGAACTTCTCGCACCCCCCGAGGGCGACGCAAAAAGCACGATTCACGACACCTGGAAACCCCCATTTCCCAATGCCGCCGACAGCGATTATTCCGATGCGGTGACGCGGGATGAGGCGTTGCGGGCGCTGGAAACGGTGCGATCGCAGTTGGGAAAAACCTACTTTCCAATTATCGCCGGCAAGGCAGACAATACCGATACATTTATCGATTCCGTGAACCCGACTAACCCCTCGGAATTGGTGGGTAAAATGGGGTTGGCGAGTTGGGAACAGGCGGAGAAAGCGATCGCGGCGGCAAAAGCGGCATTTCCGGCTTGGAAAAAGACCCCGGTTCGGGAACGGGCGGGGGTGTTGCGGAAGGCCGCAGAATTGATGGAACAACGCCGCCACGAGTTGTGCGGGTGGATGGTATTTGAGACTGGAAAAGCCCTGTCCCAGTGCAACGCGGAAGTGTCCGAGGCGATGGATTTTTGCCGGTTCTACGCCGACGAAATGGAGCGGTTGGACCAAGGGTATATTTACGACACCGCCGGAGAAAGCGATCGCTACCACTACCAGCCGCGCGGCATTTCTCTGGTGATTTCCCCCTGGAATTTCCCCCTGGCAATCCCCACGGGGATGACTGTGGCTTCCTTGGTGACGGGAAATTGCACCCTGTTGAAACCGGCGGAAACCGCCTCCGTCATTGGTGCAAAAATCGCCGAAATTTTGGTGGAAGCCGGGGTTCCGGATGGCGTTTTTCAGTTCATCCCCAGCAAGGGATCGACGGTGGGCGCCGGTTTGGTGAAACATCCGGATGTCCACATGATCGCGTTCACGGGTTCCCAGGAAGTGGGCTGTCAAATTTACGCCGAAGCCGCGATTTTGCGTCCCGGACAGAAACATTTGAAACGGGTAATTGCGGAAATGGGCGGCAAAAATGCCATCATTGTGGATGAAAGTGCGGACTTGGATCAGGCTGTGGCGGGGGTGGTTTATTCCGCTTTTGGATACAGCGGCCAGAAGTGCTCGGCTTGTTCCCGGGCGGTGGTTTTGGAACCGGTTTACGAGGCGTTTGTTTCGCGGTTAATTGAGGCGGTGCGATCGCTGAATGTGGGCGATCCGACCGACCCCAGTACCTTTGTGGGACCCGTCATTGATGGCAACGCCCAGAAGAAGATCAAAGAATACATCGAAATTGGCAAAGGTGAGGCGGAATTGGCAATTTCCAAAGAAGCACCGGAGACGGGTTATTTTGTCGAACCGACAGTTTTTGTCAATGTTTCTCCCACGGCTAAAATTGCCCAGGAGGAGATTTTCGGGCCGGTTTTGTCAGTGATTAAGGCGCAAAATTTCGACGAGGCGATCGCGATCGCCAACGGCACGAATTACGCGCTGACGGGGGGTTTGTATTCCCGCACGCCCTCCCACATCGACCAAGCCAAGGCGGATTTTGAAGTGGGAAATCTGTATATCAACCGCAGCATTACGGGGGCGATCGTTTCCCGGCAACCCTTCGGCGGCTTCAAGCTTTCGGGGGTGGGTTCCAAAGCGGGGGGTCCGGATTACCTGCTGCAATTCTTGGAACCGCGCACGATTACGGAGAACATCCAGCGGCAAGGTTTCGCACCCATTGAAGGGGTGGATTCGTAGCGGTTGATTGCGGTTTGATAGCGGGGGCGATCGGCCCCCGCAATCGTTACAGATGACTGTTCCGCTACGATAGTAATTGATACAAATCAAAGAAACCGGGTTTCTAGCAGACGGTCTCGTTGGTGACGAAAAATCACTCTAAGACACCCGGTTTCTAGGTATGGCGAGGAATTACAGCAATGTAAAATCCTCCGATGTCAGGTCGTCAACCGCCACGCCGGGAACGGTGGCGAGAACCTCGTCGCTGCTATTAATTTTCACCACGGTCGTCCCCTCTTCCTGGGTGATGGCGAGTTGGTCGAATGTCAAACCATTTCCGAGGATAAATAAATCCGTTCCGTCGGTGAAGTCGGCAATTAAATCCGTTCCGGCATTAGGGACGAGTAAGAAGCGATCGCGACCGTTGCCACCGACGATCGTATCGTCGCCCAAATCTCCAGCCAGGAAATCATTGCCATTTTCTCCGGATAGCAAATCGTCATCCCGTCCGCCGTAAATCTCATCATCCCCTTCGCCGCCGATCGCGGTATCATTGCCCCGATTTCCGAAAATGATATCATTGCCATTTCCGCCGTCGAGGAAATCGTCGTCGCTGGCGGTATCGCCGGGAATTAAGCCCCCCACGCCGCCGAACATGGTATCGCCTTCGTCGTCGCCGTAGAGGTTATCATCCCCCTGGCGTCCGAATAACAAGTCGAAGCCCAAACCGCCGTACAAGTTATCATCCCCTTGCAGTCCGGTGAGGCTGTCATTTCCGCCTAAACCGAACAGATCGTCGTTGTTTTCACTTCCCAAAAGGTCGTTATTTTCCTCATTCCCAGAAACGGTATTTTCCACCGGATTGGGGGGGCGGATGGGAATTTCGATATCGATGCCGGGGACGGAGGGTTCGCCCTCGTCATCCCCTTCGAGGGGGGGAATTTCTGGCAGGCTAAAGGCATTGACGACCAACTCAAATGTAGTTTGGATGGAGAATTCCCCATCGCTGGCGGTGACGGTGACGGTGGAAGTTCCGGCACTCACCGGGGCTCCAAAAATTGCCCCCGTTTCCCCGTCCAACTCGATGCCGAAGGGCAGACCGCTGGCGGTGTAGGTCAGTTCGTCCCCGTCAGGATCTGCAAAATTCTCGCCGATATCGAGGCTGAAACCGAAGTTGGTGGTCGCCACCTGGCCGGGGATGGGTTCGGCCACCACGGGGGGAGTATTGACGGCGTTGACGGTAATGTTAATCGCCGCTTCTTCCGAGGTGTCCTGGCCGTCGATCGCCGCATAATTAAAACTCACCTCGCCGCCGAAATTATCGTCGGGGGTGAACGTCAAACCACCGATCGCACTGCGCGGGATTTCTTGGTTTACTGCGACCGCAACCCCGTCCAATTCCAGGGTTCCATTTTCCGGTAAGGATGTTATGGCGATCGCGCTCAACTCGTCCCCGTCTTCATCTTCAAAGGCGGCGGTAAAGTCCTCCAAACTGAACGTAATTGTCGCCCCCTCGTCAATTTCTTTGTCGATATCTGCAATAATCGGGGGGTTATTGTCGGCGGAAATAACGCGGATGGAAGCGGCTAAAACCGTACTGCTGAACGCCGTCGAACTACCGTTGACGGTGACATTTGCCGTGCCGCCGGCGGTTCCAAAACTGCCGTCCCAGGCACGGAATGAAATCCCCTCCGATACCGTTCCAGAAAATCCCACGGAAGCCACAAACCGGACTCGGGCCGTCGCCGACAATAACCGGGCACTGGCATCCGAAGGAGTCGAAAATACCGTCCAACTTTCGCCGCCGTCGAGGGAGAATTCCCAAACTCCGTTGGCGGTATCAATTCCCACCACGGCAATTCCGATCGCCCCGCCGTCCCCATCGTCGCTGAACCCGGCCAACAAATCGGAAACCAGGGTTCCCAGATTTTCGCCTTCGGTAGAAACGGGTTCCAAACTCGGGGTTCCGCCTTCTTCCAATGTGGGGGCACTGTTGAGGGCGTTGAGTTCAATTAAAGTGGTACTGCCGCTGACTTCGTGGCTGACTGCCAGCAAAGAATCGTCAATCATTGTCAACCCTTCCGGCCCCAAATCTCCCGCCGTCCCCGCTTCCGGGTCGCCCTCAAAATTGCGGTTGTTGATATATTGAACAAATTCGGGATTTTCCGGATCGCTGATGTCGTAAGCCATGATGCCGCCGATCCGTTCCAAACCAACAAAAGCGTAGGTTTTACGGCCGACAGTTCCGACGGTCAACGGTTCCGGTTCCGGCCCCTTATTGTCGCTGCGGGTGTCGAAGGTGTTTTCGTCGTTGTCGGAGTTGAAGAAATCGGAGAATTGTCCGGCGGTGATTTCCTCCAATTCGCTGCCGCTGTCGAACACGAATTCCAACCCGGTTTCCGTCGGTTTCCAGATGGTGAACGATCGCCCGCCGAAGGCATACAATTCATCAAAATCGCCGTCCCCGTCCGTATCTCCCAGGGTATTGGTGACAGTGAGGCGGCCCAGATTTTCCGGCAGTTGCAGGGTTTCCGCGTCGGGGAACGCCTCGGGATCGAGGGTGAGATCTTCGACGCGAACTTCCTCGTTGAAGCCGTCACTTTCCCGTCCGCTGCCCTCATTTGCCACCACCAAATAGGTTTCCCCGTCCACTTCATAAGCCGCCATTTCGTCGGGTTGATACATCCCGAAGAGGTTGTCCTGGGTGGCGATATTAAAGGCACCGTCGCGATCGCTAAAATCCAGACCGATCGCGCCATGATCTTTGAATCCGAGGGGGAAAATATCGGTGACTTCCAAAGCCTCCAAATCCACCGCCGCGATCGCGTTATTTTCCTGGAGTGTGACGTAAGCCGTCGAACCGTCCGCCGTCACCGCAATATATTCCGGTTCCAAATCTTCAGCCACCGTCGCATCCGGCCCGAAAATCCGCACCCCGGCTTCCCGCAGACTGTCAATTTGCTCGTTAAAAGCCGTAAATCCGACATCCGTCACCGAGGCATTTTCCACCCCGCCGGCCAGATCGATGACACTGATCGAACCCTCCGGATCGACGGTATATTCCGCGTTGGCTTCCCCCTCGTTGGCGACCAAAAGTTTGCCCCCGTCGGGGGTGAATGTAATCATGTCCGGCAAGAAGCCAACTTGTACGGAATTTTGCACTTCTCCCGCCGCATTTAAAAACAGGACCGTCCCCGCTTCCTGGGTGTTTTCCGGTTCCACCGCCACGGCGATTAAACCCTCAAAAACATCGACGCCGTTCACCGTCGCCCCGAAGTCCGACAGGTCGATCGCCTCCACAAAAGTCGGGTTATTCGGATCGGAAATATCCAGAACATCCAGGGTGATATCGGCTTCATTCACCACGAACAATTGTTCGGTTTCGGCGTCGTAGGCGTTAATTTTCGCCCCCGCCCGGTCGAAAATTCCCGTTTCGTAGGTTCCCGCCACAGACATCAACGGCCGGGAGGGCGCCACCGGATCTTCGCGGACGGCCAAATTCTGGATGACGATATCTTCCTCGGCGGGAACATCTTCCAAATCGAAAGCCGTCTCCGGGGTGGAAAAATTCGCCGCCAAATATTCCGCCAAAGCGTCCTGTTCGCTGCCATTTTCCGCGAAGGACGCCGCATCATTTCCCCCTTCTGGAACCGGCAATTCCCGCAAATCCACCACATCTTCGGCTAAGAATGGGAAGGGGTAACTGTCGCCGCCGCCGGCCAAAAAACCGAGGGTGACGATGCGGAACGTGCGATCGCTTTCCACCACCAATTCACCGTCCACGACCAGGGGTTCGGTGACATTTCCCGCTTCATCCAATAGGGAAACGCTGCGGATGCGATCGCCGGCTTGGGTGACATTTCCATCGTCGTCAAATGCGATCGCCTCTCCTGTGGGATCGAAGCTGAAAGACAACCCGGCAATCTGGGGAAACTGTCCCGGCGTGTTCCCCAGTCCGGTCGCCGCGACGGCGTGTTCCAACACCAACAATAACTCGTCCGCCGTCAGCGTCAGCAGGGATAAATTATTGTTGAACCGCAATGCATTTTCAATCGAAAGTTGGGAAACCGCCCCATCTTCCGGCGGCTGTAAAATCGTCGTTTCTCCCTCGTTGACAACTTCCCCGATGGGGGCACGAATGCCACCGCCATTTTTAATGGAAATGGTGACATCGGAATCGTACTGTTTGGCGACAAATAAATTCGCCTCGGCGGTGAGAATACCCAAATTGGTCGCTTCGGTTCGGACCGACTCCCGGGCTCCGTTCAAAAAGACATCGGTAAATCCGAAAACTCGGGAATCCTTCTCTTCCACAACCCCCGTCACCGCGTCCGTCAAACTGCGGACGGCAGCGGCTTTGGTTCCGCCTGCAAAGGGGTCGGCATCTCCCCAAAGTTCCGATACCGTCTCGTCGGTGGTGGCGAAAATTCCGCTAATTTCGGTATCGGTGGCTTCTTCATTATTGAGGATCAATTTTCCATCGTCGTCGAATTCCACCACCAGGCGCCCGACGTAGGAATATTCCCCGTCGCTGCTGACGATAACGGCGGGGTCGCCGTCGGCATTTTCCGCGACGATGGGATAGACTCCCTCCGCCTCATCTCCCGGACGCAGGGGGTCGGTATCGTCGGCTAAAATCGTATCGGAACCCCCGGCGATGACCACATCAACCCCACTCAATTGGGGCAGTAATTCTTCTTCCAAACCGATCTGTTGCAGGTGGGTGACAAGGACGATTTTATTGATGCCTTCGGCCAGCAATTTGTCAATACTCGGTTGCAGGACTTCCGCCAACGCCGCCATGTCGTTGCCGGTGGGATTGACGGAGACATCCCCCGGCGAAGAAATACTGTTTAACAGTGGCGTGGTCGCCCCGACGACGCCGATGCGATCGCCCCCCCGTTCGATGATGGCATTGGGGGCAATTTTGGGGACTTCTTCCGCGGCCAAAGACTCCGGCGGGCCGCTTTGAAAGTCGGTTGTCGGCAGCAATTCGTCGGTGAACAAACCGGAGAGGCTACCGTCTTCGGAAAAGTCCAAATTGGCAGATAAATAAGGGAATTGGGAACCCACCCAGCGATCGTCACCCAACCCGGCGTCTTGATAGTCGGGGGCAATGATATCTTCGATGGTTCCGGTTCCGAGGTCGAATTCGTGGTTTCCGAAGGCGGAGGCGTCGAAACCGATCGCATTCATGATGGAAATATCGACGCGGCCGACACCCTCCCGCAACCCGCCATAACTGTCGTCAATTTCAGTATTGGGCAGGTCGTAAAAACGGTTGTAAAACTCGTTGAAAATGCCACCCTCGCGGAAGGTATCCGCATCCCCCGCCGCGTTGAAGAAAGGACCGGGAATGTAATTGTCTCCGGCCGATAACGTGATGGAGGCATCGAAGTTGTCGGTGTCGTTTTCCAACCCTTCGACGATCGCCGCGAAGTTGGGTGCCCGTTCGATGGCATCGACCCCCCCTTCCAAGTCGGAGGCGTGCAGAATTTGCAGGGTGAAAGTGTCGCCCGCTTCGGGGGGCGTAATTCCCTCCAATACGGTATCTTCCCGGAACGCCAAATTCTGGATGCGATCGTCGCCACTCGGGGGCGTATCGACTCGGGAAAAGGCATCTTGTCCGTTTTCGACGTTGAAGAATGCCGCCAGATATTCAGCCAGGGCATCCTGTTCGCTTCCCGACACCAAATCTGCCCGACCCAAAGTTGCCGGTTCTTCAAAAGTGCCCAATTGTACCTGGTCGAAAATCACCTCCGGATAACTGTCGCCGCCGCCGGCTAAAAAGCCCAACGTGACGACGCTGAATTCGCGGTTTGGGTCGCCCACCAATTCCCCGTTTTGAACGATAATTTCCCGGAGAGTCCCGGCCTCGTCGGTCAGCACCAAATTTTGGATGCGATCGCCCGGTTGTTCCGCCGTCCGGGGATCTCCGGCGGGGTCGAAACTGAACTTAAACCCGCCGATCTGACCGAAACGGCCGCTGACATTTTCCACCCCGGAAACCATGTGTTCGGCGATTTCATACAGTCCCCCCGCCGTCACTTTTCCCAGGGTGAGGTCGTTGTCGAACCGCAGGGAATTGGAAATGTCGAGTTGGGAAACGTCCCCCTCTTCTTTGCCCACGTTGGGATTGGCTTGGGGGGGAACCTGCACCAATTCACCACCACCGCCGGCGATAAAAGACTGGCCGATCGCGTCCCGAATTCCGCCGCCATTTTTGAAGGAAATATCGATCGCTTCAAACCCTGCTAAAAGGTCGTCGCCGTAGGTTTCCAGATATTGTTCGGCGTAGTAATCCTGGGCGTCGGCGGCGAGATTTCCCAGGTTGGTTTCCTGGGTTCGCACGTCGCCCCGGATGCCGTTGAGGAAGACGTCGGTTTGGCCGAAAATGTTGCCGTCCAAAGCGTTCACAAAATTTCCCACGCCGTCAACGATCGCAACCACTTCCGGATCGGCGATCGCTCTGACCCCTTCAAAATCGGTAATATTTTCATCGTAGAGGCGATCGACCCCGGCGATGTCGGTGGCGAAGGTTCCGCTGTCGTCCCCGATGCGGGTGATATTACCTCCGGCGTCGAAGTCCGCCACCAGTTGTCCGAGGTAGCGATAATTCGCCCCGGTGTTGACGTAATAAACGGTATTGTCGCCGGTAAATGCTTGGGGATAGGGTTGCAACAGTTGCCCGTTATTTTGCTGGGTTTCATCTTCCCGCAGGGGGGGGACACCGGTTCCGTCCGCCATCACCCGGTGAGACCCGCCGCCGACGAGGATATCGACGGGAATGCCCGCATCTGCCAGGGCTTGGGCCAAAGCCCGTTCGATTTCCGCCTCTTGCAGGTGGGTCATCAACAGGATTTTGTTGACCCCGGCATCGGTGAGGGCCTGGACTTCCGGTTGCAGGTTCTCAATCAGGGCGGCGACCTGTTCGGCGATGGGGGTGGAGGCGGTGATGTCGTCTCCCGTCAGCATCTCCACGTCCCCATTATTGGCGATCGCGGGCAAATAGGGGGTGAGAGCCCCCAACACGCCGATATTTTCCCCGTTGACATCGACAACAACGCTGCCGGTGAGGCTGTTGGGTTGGGGCGCCCCGCCATTTTCGACGACGTTCAAACCTTCCGGGAGGGTGGCGTTATCGTAGCTGAGGTTGTTGGCGATGTAGGGGAAGGCGGCGCCGGGATAGCCCCCCTCGCCGATGCCCCGACCCCCGGCGGAACCGTTGACGATATCGGCATCGGGGGCGAGAAGGTTGAAAAAGGTTTCGTCTCCGGCGTCGAATTCGTGGTTTCCGACGGAGGCGACATCCCACCCCAACTCATTTTGAATCAGGATGTCGGCCAGACCCGGCGCCCCGGCAGGTTCCCCGTCGGCGGCGGAGTCGTAGATGCCGCGACTGGCCTCGAAGAAGGGTCCGGCGATGAACAGGTCGCCGGAGGCTAGTTTCAGGGTGTTGTCGTAGTCGTCTTCCAGGGCGTCCATCACCGCCGAAAATGCGATCGCGTCCTGGAGGGCGGGAATCCCGGCTTCCTGGTCGGAGGCGTGGAGGAGTTGCAGGGTGAACGGCCCGGATAGGGTCAGGCCGGCCACCATCGGATCGTGGTCGCTGGCCGGGTTCGGAAATTCGGCGTTGAGGTGCACCGCGTCCACCTGCGTTGAGTCCGCCAAATGATTGCTGACCAAAATATGGTCTAAAGCCTGGGAATTGCCGTCAAAAATAAAGCTGTAGCGGTCCGGTTCGGGCAACTGCAACGTCAGGTTGGCGAACTCATCCCCCGCCAGGGTTTGCAGGGGTTGGGAAAACTGGAAGTCGTTGAAATCCCCCAAAATGACGACGTTGGCGTCCGGGTCGGCGGCCAAAATTTCGTCGGCGAAGTCCTTGACCACCTGGGCCTGGGCGGTTCGCTGTTGGACGGTTTCTTGTTGCGGCGGCTGGGTCGCCCCGAACAGGGGATCGTCGCCGCCTTTGGATTTCCAGTGGTTGACGATGACGAAAACCTTCTCGCCGTTGAAGATGAATTCCCCCGCCAGGGACTTGCGGGTTCCGTCGAAGCCGGTGGCTTCGTTTTCGGCGAAGGCGGGGTTTTCCGGGTCGATGCGGCCGGGGCTGAGGCTGAGGGCGGCCTCGCCGCCGGCGTCGGTGGTGACTTGGGTGGCGTCGGTGGCCCCGGCGTTTCCGCGATCGACGAAACTGACGCGATCGCGGTTGAAGAGAAATCCGACGCGGATGTTGCTGCCGGGCGCCCCGCCGTCTTGATTGTTTTCGGGGTCGATCTGCCGGTATTCGTAGGTCGGACCCCCTGCGGCTGCGATCGCGTCGATCAATGTCTGATAAGTTTGGTCGGCCGCTACGATCCCGTCGTCGTTGGACCCGCTGTTATCCTGAATTTCTTGCAAGCCGATGATGTCGGGACTGTTGAGGTTGTTGACGATCCCCGCCGCCAAGGTCTGGAATGTCTCGGGCGGGTCGCCGGGGTCGAGGTTGAGGACGTTGTAGGTGGCGACGGTCAATTGGTCCGGGGTTCCCGCCAAGTCGGTGGTTTCGGGGGTCAAACCGCCGGGGGTGACGGGGGGGAGGGGTTCGGGATTGAGGAGTTTGTAGTTGCCGAAACTGTAGCTGAAGACGCCGGTAACGGGTTCGTCGAAGCGATCGCCCACGGTCACTGAAGGGGGGTCGGAAACCAATTCGTCGTCGATGATGATCCGTTCCGGGTTGAAGTCGTCGGGCCGGATGACGATGCCCCCCCCGGGGGTCCGCAGTGCGGCGTTGGCGCCCCCGCCGGCGAGGACGGCGATTTCCCCGAATCGGCTGGTGGGGCTGACGGCGACGGCTTCGTTGACCTGGACCCGCATCCCTTCCAGGCTTTCGTAGAAGTCGATCCCGTCCGTTTCCGGGTCGAAACTGGTCAGGTTGTCGTCGTCGATGGTGGCCGTCGGCGGGGTGCGATCGTCGGGGATGACCGTGGGGGCGGGCACGGCGTTGCCCGAGGACTCGACGGTGACATTTGCATTCGTCGCCTCCAGTTGCGTGATGGAGAGGTTGCCGCTGTCCGCCCCGCCGGGGATAAATTCCCCGACGGTTCCGCTCACTTCTACGCCATCCCCGACGCTGACGGTGGGGGGATCTCCGGTGAATACGAATAGGCCGTCCGAGGTGGCGATATTCCCGTCTCCGACGGGATCTTGCAGGTAAAAACCGTTGCCGGCGAGGGCGGTGACGATTCCGGTGGCGGTCACTTCCTCACCCAGGAGGGGAGACTGATGGGCCGCACCTTGAATGTCGTAGGTTGCTGTCATGGCGATCGAAAAAACTTGGCTAGTTTGACGGAGAAATCCCTATTTTAATCGAGAATTTGGCGGTCAACCCGCGAGGGCTAACTGCACATAGAAGTCCATTTTTGGGGGTGAAATCCACAGATTTTGCTTGTCCGAATCAACTTATCACGGCAAGATTAAAAAAACGTTAACTTTTGAGAAACGTTAGGATCTCGAGAGAGAGAAGCCGGCGATCGCGCATGATATACGAATTGGGATCGATTGTCAACCTCAGAAACTTAAGTTTTAGCAATTTTTTGATTTTAAAATTAAAAATATCATTGATATCGACGGGTAAAATAATCACCCTCTCAAATTCGGAGGGCGCCCATTGCGCCCCTCCACCCCTCCGCCCCCCAAACGCCATTTTTCGGGGGAAAATGAAACAGCCCCGGGGATGTCGGGGGGTCAGCTTTCGGGCCGAACCGTCCTCGAAAGGGTTGTGATTCGGAAGCTGCTATAACCGGATCTCTCGGGGTTATTTTGACAGTTGTAACGATGACCAAAAAATCGATGAAAATCAAGTGGAATCGGACGAAAATTCGCCCATCTGGAATTCGGTTGGCGATTGAAATTGTCCGCCGCCAAAACGAGGTCGTTTTGAAAGTAGGCGATCGCCCCTTTCTGCGGGTCGCGGAAGCGGATACAGTCGGCGCACTTTACCCGGAAAATCAGGGGGAAATTTGGCAAAAAAAATTGCAGGAAGGATTGAATAAAAGTTGGCGGGAACGGACGGCAGACTACACCCGCTGGGCGTTCAAACAAATAGCGATCGCCTTTTTTGTCGCCCTCCTCCTGCAAGTGCTGCTGATCTTACTTTGCCGCCACGTCCAACAGCAGCAAGCCCGACAATCTCCGGGGCGGTGGGGTTCCTTAAAACTGTTGATTTTGATATTACTACAAATCGGAGTATGGGTTGTATTTATAATCTATTCTGCACGATTATTTCCCATCACTAGAGAATGGTTTTACTACCTCATAAAACTGCTGGACAGCACCTTTAACAACCGCATCTTTCAACTCGGAGAAGAGGCGATTTCCCTGAACCGGGTATTGGTTTTGATCCTGATGGTTGCCGCCCTCTGGATTGGCGTGGGTTGGTTTGTCCGCCTTCTGCGATCGCGCCTTTTGACCCTCACCGCCGCCAACCGCAGCCATCAAGATGCGATCGCCTTTTTCGTCCGCTACAGCCTCCTCTTTATCGGCGTACTTTTGGTTTTAAATGCCGGCGGGATCGACTTTCAATCCCTGGCATTTCTCCTGGGTGCGATCGGAGTCGGCATCGGTTTCGGACTGCAAAATATCGCCAAAGATTTTATCAGCGGTTTGATTTTAATCGTCGCCCGCCCCATCAAAATCGGGGAATTAGTTCAAGTGGGAGAATTCCAAGGATTGGTGCTGCGAATCGGTGCCCGAACCACGGAAATTTCCCACGTTGATCGCCACATCATTACCGTCCCCAATTCCCGCTTTATCGAGGGGGAAGTCCTCAACTGGAACCGCAGCGGTTTAACGCGGGTGAAAGCCTATATCAACGTTTCCTACGGTTCGGATATCGAGTTTGTTTCCAAGGTTTTGTTAGCCGCAGCCCAGGTGGAACACCCGGACATCCTCCGCCACCCGCCGCCGAAAGTCAAGTTCCGGGAATACGCCGAAGACGGGTTACAATTTCGGGTGGTGGCGTTTATTTCCGACCCCCTCAAACAGCCGAAGGTGAGGACCCACCTGTACAGCCAAATCGAGCGGTATCTGCGGCGGTACGGAATCGAAATTGCCCGTCCCCAACAGGAGTTGTACCTCAAGGATTTAGACCCGGAAATTTCCGCCGGGGTGCGCTCGCAGACCCCCGAAAATGACCGGCCCCAACCCCGGGAATTTCTACCCCTCGAAGAACCCGAAATCCGGGAAGAATACGACTGGGACGCGATCGCGGCCGCGATGCGGGGGCCGGAAGGCGTGCCGGTCAAAGATCGGCGTTTTCAGTTTAAAATATTTCCCGACGTCTTTTTGGGTTCGGATGCGGTGGAGTGGCTGATGGTGCAGGAACGGGCGACCCGCGAAGAGGCGATTTTGATGGGTCAGTTGATGTTGGAAATGGGCATCATTGAGAGTCCCTTAAATGAACAGACATTCAAAGATGATCCCAGCTTTTATCGGTTCTCGGAAGAGGCGGAAATCCCCCCCGCCTCCCCATAACTTCAACTCGGATAGAGGTCGTGCCAATCCGCCGGCACGGGGTAGAAGCGATCGCCGCCGGCTTCATCCCAGAGGCCGGGTAGACCGGTTCGATGTTAAAATCGCGATCGCCATCCCACCCCAAAAGATGACCACTCAACCCCGTTCTGGATACACCTTACCCGTTTTCGCCGGCGCCGCCGCGATCGCGGCCCTCAAACACCTACAGAAACAAACGCCCGACCCCCAAAACGCCGTCCCGGTGAACTTGATCGACCCCCCGGAAACGGCCGAAATTCCCGTCGAACAGGTCGCCCGCCTGGGTCCGAATTCCGCCCTCGGCATCACCCGTTCCGATCCGGGCGACAACTTGGATCTGACCCGCGACACCCCCATTTGGGCGCTGGTGGAACGCATCGAGGGCAACCCCAACCCCCTGGGAATGGCGATCGAAATTGTCGGGGGCGAGGGGGTGGGTTTCCACGAAAAAGGGGGCGGCGCGGCGATCTACAAATACGCGCGATCGCTGATTCTGGAAAACCTCAAACCCCTGCTGCCCCCCGGCGATCGCATCCGAGTCACCGTGATTTTACCCGAAGGGCGGCAACTGGCCAAACGCACCTCCAACGAGGCCTTCGGCGTCGTCGAGGGGCTGTCCCTGCTGGGCACGACGGGATTATCCCGACCCCTCAGCGCCCCCGGACAGTTGGACGCTTATCGAGAAATTCTGGAACAAAAAGCCACAGAATTCAAAACCCTGGTCTTCTGTCTGGGGGAAAACGGCCTGGATTTGGCCGTCAATTCCGGCATCCCCGCCGGACAGACGGTGAAAACCGCCAACTGGCTCGGTCCGATGCTGGTGGCCGCGGCTGGAGTCGGCGTCGAGTCCATCTTGCTATTCGGCTACCACGGGAAGCTGATCAAACTGGCCGGTGGCATCTTCCACACCCACCACCACCTCGCCGACGGACGCCTGGAAATCCTCACGGCCCACTGTGCCGACATCGGGCTCCCCGGCGACGATTTGCGGGCGATTTTGCGCTCTCCCACGGCCGAAGATGCCCTGACCTATTTGCGGAAACTGGATGCCGAGCGGGCCGATCGCGTCTATAGTGCGATCGCGGACACCATCGACCGCCGCGCCGCCGCCTACATCCACACCCACGCCCGCCGGGAGGTTCGGGTCGGGTCCGTCCTTTTCGATCGCCAGCGCAGAATCATCCGAAAAAGTGCAGTGGGTGATACAATATGGCAACAAATTTGTTATTCTGTTGAGAATCATCCTTCGACAAATCCCGGGTAAAACCGAGGTTTACAAAAGTAGCAACAACTTTAGGATTTTCTCTTAAAGGAGTTGGTAGAGGCACATTGACTATGCCTTTAAGAGT
>NZ_JAJENU010000315.1:0-16611 GCF_035615495.1 Lyngbya sp. CCY1209
AGGTACGTATCCGGCAGGTGTTTTCCTCTACCGTGACTCTAATATGACACAGACTGTTAAGCTTTGTAAAGGGTTTTTCGACAATTATTAATTATTATAAATATAAGCTTGTCTTATCAATGGACGATCGCACCCCGGAACGCGATCGCCCATATACCGACCCTTCTAGCCGGCGAAGCCCGCCAGGATGACCGCGATCGCGCCCACCGCAGCCAGTACCGACAGCACGACTCCGGCGTTGGGAGAGCCTTTCCATGAGTAGTTCTTATCGTCCATGAGGGATGTCCTCCATCGCTTTCCTTCATCTATTGTTACATTCCTTAACGACAGATGGCATGGATGTAGTGCTATATCCCCCGGCGACCATCGGGCCTGGTCTGGAGGACCCCAGCAAAATTCCAGAACTGAACCTCATCGGACGAATTATTTTACAATTTAAAAATCCTCCGATATATTCCGGCAATAAAATATTTCGGCCGATCGTGCCAATTTAACACCTGTTTCCAAAAATGAAAGTCGCCCGCAAATTCGATCGCCACCACTTGATTTTGAGCCTGTTCGGCTTAGTATTAACGTTGCTGCTGGCTTGGAATCCAGGAATTGCCCAAGAAACGGGTGAGCCGTCACCCCAAAGCAGTTCGACAGTTGAACTCACCGCAGCAGAACGGGCGTATATTGAAGCCAATCCGGTTCTGCGAGTTCATGCCGAGTCGGATTGGGCGCCTTATAACTTTGTCGAGGATGGGAATGTCGAAGGATTCAGCAACGAGTACATTCAGCTTGTCGCCCAAAAAGTGGGTCTCGAAGTTGAGTTTGTGGTCGGCCCGACTTGGGACGAATTTATGACCCTGCTGGCCCAGAAAAAAATTGATGTAGTCACCAATATGGTGATCACCGAAGAGCGCAAGAAATTCGCGCTCTTCTCCGACCAATATGTATTCGATTTGGTCAATTCTTTGCTGACCCGCAAAGACGGCGAAGACTATACCGAACTCGGGCAGCTCAAAGGCAAAAATTTGGCGATCGTCAGGGGGTTCTTTTTTGAGGAAATCTTGACAAAACACTATCCCGAAATCAACCTGCTGTTGACCAACAACACCTTGGATGCGATGAAGCAGGTGGAAGCGGGGAGGGCCGATGCGGCTTTGGAAAGTCATGCGAATTTTAACTATTATATCGACCGCTATTTCTTGAAAGATTTGGTGAGCCGTCCTCTGATTGGCGACCCTTATTTCTCCAATGCGGGTCAATATTTGGGCATCCGCAGCGATCGCCCGATTTTGAAATCAATTTTAGATAAAGCTATGGCGGCGGTTTCAGAAGAGGAGTACACCCATCTGCGTCGGCGCTGGTATCTGGCTGCCGATACCGCCAGCTTTGGTTTTACGAAAAAAGAATTAAAATATCTACAACATAAAGGTCAGATCGAAATGTGTGCCGACCCGAGTTGGATGCCCCTGGAGGCAATCATCGATGGGCAACATACGGGGATGAGCGCGGACTTCTTTAAATTGTTGGATGCCCGGATTGGCATCCCGATCGCCCTGTTGGAAACCGAAACATGGCCCGAAAGTATCGAACAATTTAAACGGCGGGAATGTGACATTCTCTCCCTGGCAATTCCCACCCCAGATCGGCGCGAATATGCCGAATTTACCCAACCCTATCTGGAACTGCCGTTGGTGATAGCTACCCGAGAAAAGGAACCGTTTATCGCCGATATTGCCGACGTTCTTGATCGCAAAATTGGAATTGTCAAGAGCTACGCTTTTGCGGAAGTATTGCGAAACCGATACCCCGAGATGCAAATCGTCGAGGTGATCTCCATTGACGAGGGTTTACAGCAAGTTGAACAGGGTAATCTGTTCGGGTATGTCGATCTTTTGCCGACCACCTCGTATGCCATCCAGAAACGATATCCTTCCCTGAAAATTGCCGGTCGATTTGAGCGGCTTTGGGAATTGGGGGTTGCCGTCCGCAACGATGAACCCGAGCTGCTGAGTATCTTCGAGAAAGCGATCGCTTCCATCGATGAAAAAGCCAAACAAGGCATCATCAACGATTGGATTTCTGTCCGGTATGAAAAAGGTGTCGATTATCGAGTCCTGCGGCGATATTTATTCTTCGGGCTGACCGTTTTGGCGGTCGTCCTTTATCGCCAATATTTGCTACAAACTTACAACCGCAAGCTAGAAAAGATCTCAGTTACCGATCCTTTGACGGGTTGTTACAATCGCCTCAAAATCGAAGAATGTTTGCAGAAACAAGAATCTCTTTTTCATCGATACCGACAGCCATTTAGCGTCATTCTCTGCGATATCGACTACTTCAAAAAGATCAACGATACCTTTGGGCATCTGGCCGGAGATGCCGTGTTGACCGAAATGGTGATGCTGTTCAATCAAAGACTCAGGGACACAGATATTTTGGGGCGGTGGGGTGGCGAAGAGTTTATCATCATTACTCCCAATACTGATTTATCCGCGGCGACGGCTCTGGCCGAGGCGCTGCGTCAACGGTTAGCCGACCACGAGTTTACCACGGTCGGCCATCAAACGGCCAGCTTTGGAGTCGCCGAATTTCAAAGGGGCAATCACTCGATCGCCCACCTGATCAGCCAGGTAGATGAAGCGTTGTACGAAGCCAAAGAAAGAGGTCGTAACCGTGCGATCGCCTATCAAGAAAGGCCGGCTATTTAGTCAACTGTCGCCCATCATCGCGGCGGCATGGATAAGCGGGTTTCTGTCAACCTTTATTGATATCGAGATCGGGTAAAATACAGGTCAAATCCGGCATCATACATCAGATGATTACCACCCCATAGCAGCCACAAACAATGTTGTTGAAAATTCTGATTCTTTTCCATACAATAGGGGCAACTATCTGGACAGGGGGACATCTAATCCTGGCGGTTACACTGTTACCCAAAGCCCTAAAAAACCGTGACCCGGATATCATTCATCGGTTTGAGGAGCATTTTGAGGGGTTTGGCTTAGTTGCCCTATTGTTGCCAGATGATTCATCGTTGCCAAAACTTCTTCGATCGCCACAGACTGCTGATGGGTATTGACAGAAATTTGTTCGGAATTTTCGGCAATATTATTCACGGCATTGATAGCAGTTTCAAAGGCTATTTTACTTTCATCAGTTAGTTTAATCGTGGAGTTCATAGCAGTTTTAATATCCCGAATCAAACTATTAATTTCTGCGGCAGAAGTTTTACTCTGATCGGCTAGTTTGCGGATTTCCGTTGCAATTACATTAAAACCTTGCCCATTTTCCTGGACTCGTACCGCCTCAACTGCTGCATTCAATGCCA
This sequence comes from Lyngbya sp. CCY1209, assembly GCF_035615495.1. GTDB lineage: Bacteria > Cyanobacteriota > Cyanobacteriia > Cyanobacteriales > Microcoleaceae > Limnospira. The sequence continues at coordinate 3,320 of NZ_JAJENU010000315.1, forward strand.
ACACATTGGTTTGATTTGCCAAATGACTCGAGACGGATGAAATCAAGCCGACCCGAGCTATTTTATCGTTTAAATCAGAAATTTGTTGAGTCAGTTTATCAACAGTTTCTTGCAAGCTATAATTTTTTTCATTCCCCTCACCCTCTATCAACAATAATACTTGTTTAGCCCCCCGAGAAGCCTCGGAGGCTTGAGTCGCTGAGGAGCGGGCAAAGTCAGTGAGTTCATTCATGGTGTTTGTCACTTGCCGCACCGATTGAACCTGATTGTCGAAGGCAGTTTTTAACTCTCCATTTTTAGTGGCAATCTCTGCAGCCATCAGGTTAAACGATTGAGCGAGGCGACCGATTTCATCTTTTCTGTTCTCTTCAATATAAACATTATAATCCCCTTCAGAAATTTTGTACGTCGCCTCAATTAACTTTTTTAATGGTGTGGCAATTTCTGTATTTAATATAGTCGAAAAAATGACCAACAGCGCCAAGAGTAAAATAGCCGCAATTAACAAATTGACCAGAGCCAGCTTGACGGCTTGTTGTGTTAAAACAGATTTGGGAAAAACGCTCACAAAATACCAATCCGGGCCGGCAATTTTTTTTACGGCTAGATACTCTCCCGATCCAGCATTGTTAATAATGATTTGCTGCTGAGGCGTGCTAGTGGTCAGTTGAAAGATATCTTTTAAGTTGCTATTCTCAAATTCAATGATTTTGTAGGGAGTGGTTCGATCCTGAATTTTATCCATTAACTTTGGATGGGCGATCAATTGACCATCATCCGTAAAAATTAAGTTATATCCTCCCTCAATATTATTATTAACAGTCCGTTCGATCAGAGCATTCAGCCTCACATCATGTCCGAGGGTAGCGATGGGTCGATCATTGATATCAATTGGAGTTGAAGAAGTGACCAGCCAAAGTTGACTAACTTCCTCAAAATAAGGGTCAGTCCAAACTGTTTTTCGCTCGGGATTATTTTCGAGGTTCGCGACGATATATTCTTCTTGTTTGGGCATATAAAAATTGGCATCCGCATCTTGAGCCCACGTCGGCACTTCCGGCCAATAGACAACAGTAATATTTTCGGGAGTCATCAAAAAGGTACTTTGAAATTGACTGTGCCAAGCTCGACCATAGGATTCAACTAACTGCTTTAAATTAATGACTTTATAGCGAATTTCATCGGTAATTTCTGCCGATTTTCCGATATAGACACCGGCTTCATTGGTCCCGTCAAAATTTTCGGGTCGATTGCGGATCACTCCGTCAGAGTTCCTGACAAATAACCGATTAAATTCCTTTTCTAGTTCGTCATTATCTCTATTCTTAGATGTCAATCTATCAATAATTTCCCGTTTTAAAATTTCATGATTGTCAGTTGCCAGTTGAAAAATTTGTTGTTCTCTGGCGACTCTTTCCACGACATATTCTTCGAGTTGCTCCAATTTCTGATTTCTCAAGGTGGAGAAAATTTGCCAGTAATTGATACCCGTGGCTGCTGTCACAATTAAAGTGGCACTAATTGCGACTTGAATCAGTGTTTTCCGGGTTAAGGAGCCCTCGGGTAATGATTGTAAAGATTTCTGAGATTTTGGGAATAAATTTAACATCTTATTAATTCTCAGAGCGTGGCAGCCACTCAAGAGCGGATCGGTCAGATCGACTGTGGCAGTCGGACAGCAAAGCCTGTCAACATCACCCCAGAGGAGGTTAGGACGACCATTCCATGAGTCGTTGAGCCTATTGTGACATTTTTTGAGGCCCGACTGCCAAACTCCCTGTTTTCTGTGTCTGTCGTGGCGAGTGTTATCCGCCAATAAAAAAGCGCCCCCCGAACGGGAGGCGCATCATGTAGGTTAGGCAACGATTCCAAAAATTAGCCAATTTCGGGAGCCACCAAAGCCACGGGGGTGGACTCGCCGGACGCCAAATCTAAGGGGAAGTTGTGCACGTTACGCTCGTGCATGGCTTCAATCCCCAGGTTGGCTCGGTTGATCACGTCGGCCCAAGTTTTGATCACTTTACCTTGGGAATCCAACACCGATTGGTTGAAGTTGAACCCGTTCAGGTTGACGGAGAAAGAGGCAACCGCCAAGGCGGCGAACCAGATGCCGATGACCGGCCAAGCACCCAAGAAGAAGTGCAGGGCGCGGCTGTTGTTGAAGGAAGCATATTGGAAGATCAGGCGACCGAAGTAGCCGTGAGCTGCCACAATGTTGTAGGTTTCCTCTTCTTGTCCGAATTTGTAGCCGTAGTTCTGGGACTCGATTTCGGTGGTTTCGCGAACCAGGGAAGACGTCACCAGAGAACCGTGCATCGCCGAGAACAGGGCGCCGCCGAAGACGCCGGCAACTCCGATCATGTGGAAGGGGTGCATCAAAACGTTATGTTCGGCTTGGAGCACTAACATGAAGTTAAACGTGCCAGAAATACCCAAGGGCAGACCGTCGGAGAAAGACCCCTGGCCGATGGAGTAAATCAGCAGTACGGCAGTGGCGGCGGCGACGGGGGCGCTGTAGGCGACGGCAATCCAAGGCCGCATCCCCAACCGATAGGAGAGTTCCCACTCGCGTCCCATGTAGCAAAAAATGCCGATCAGGAAGTGGAAAACAATCAGTTGGTAGGGGCCGCCGTTGTACAGCCATTCTTCCATGTTGGCGGCTTCCCAGATGGGATAAAAGTGCAACCCGATCGCGTTGGAACTGGGTACGACTGCCGCCGTGATGATGTTGTTTCCGTACAACAGGGAACCCGAAACGGGTTCGCGGATGCCGTCGATATCGACGGGAGGCGCGGCGATGAACGCCAGCACGAAACAGATGGTGGCGGTCAACAGGGTCGGGATCATCAGGACTCCGAACCAGCCGACGTAAAAGCGGTTGCTCGTGGATGTGACCCAACTGCAAAACCGTTCCCAGATGTTGCCGCTTTCGCGACGTTGTAAGGTAGTCGTCATGTCAAATATGTATGGCGTTCTTGAGTTTTCGAGGTACGTATGCGGCAGTTGTTTTTTCTACCGTGTCAACAATATGCCATGAGATGAACATATGAGTCAACAGTTTTATAGCCGTTTAGTTATATTTTTTACCAAATCAAATCTGGTCATTAAATAACTTTTGCTTATGAATTTGGGGTTGGGAGTCCCCTAAATCGCCAAACTCGCGCCGTCGCGGCGGATGTCCCCCGCGCCGGAGAGGGTGCCGTCGGGACGGGCGATCGCGGCATGGACTCCCCCGAAGAACATATTCCGTTCCCGCCATTGCCGGATCTCCCCAGCGATCGCACCCCGGATCTGCTCAACGGCGGCGCGATCGAACCCCGGTTCCAAATCGAAGCGATCGCTCTCCCAGTGCACCCGGGGACTCTCCACCGCCTCCCCCACCGACATCCCGAAATCCAGATGATTCGAGATCGCCTGTAAAATCGCCGTGCGGATGCGATTCGACCCCCCCGAACCCATCACCATCTCCAGGCGAGTCCCGTCCAAAATCATCGTCGGCGCCATCATCGACGAGATCCGCACGTCCTCCGGCCAGTTGTGGAAGCCGTGGGGGTTGAGATCCTCCTCCCCCAACATATTGTTGACCATGATTCCCGTCCCCGGGATGATGTAACCCGACCCCTCCCCGTTGGAGGTGGTGACGCTGGCCGCATTGCCGTCACTATCCAAAACGCTGATATGGGTCGTGCTTCCCCACTTATTCACCGCATCCCGCAATTGAGATTGATACGGTCGGCAATTCTCCTCGGACAAGAACACCCCGGCGATGTCGTCATCGTGGAGGCGATCGTCAAACCCGTGCCGTCGGGCCTCGTTGGTCAACTTCATCACCGCCGCCAGTAACTTTAAATGGCGGGCACTGCCGAACTCGACTCCGGCCAGATCGACTTCCGACAACAACTCCAAGGCAAATCCGATCAGCGTCCCCCCCGAGCTCGGCGGCGGATTCGTCAAAATCTGCTTTCCTCGATAATTGATACACAGGGGATTCCGTTCGATGACCCGATAGTTTTTCAAATCCTCCCGGGTCAGGTAGCCACCCCCTTCCCGGCAGTCCCCCACCAATTTTTCGGCGATCTCCCCCTCGTAAAATTCCCGGACGCCGGCTTCGAGCAAACCTGCGAGGGTTTTGGCCCAGTCGGTCATAACCAACCGTTCCCCGGCTTTCAGGATCGTGTCCCGGGGGGCGTAAATCTGTCGCCCTTCCGGGGAGGTCAGCAGGATCGACTGCAGGATTTGTTCGAGGGTGTAGGCTTGAAATCGATTGATCTCCACGCCGTTCCTCGCCAGGTGGATGGCGGGTTCGGCCACCACCCGGAGCGGCAGTGTCCCCAAAGTGCGGTGGACGTGGAACACCCCCGCCGCCACGCCGGGAACCGCCATCGACCCCAAGCCGATGTGAAATTCTTGGATCGAGCCGCCGAAGTTGACATCGACGGGGTAAAAATTGACTTGACTTTTGGGCCGTTTGGTGCGTGGCGTTTGGGTGAAAAAATCGAATAGAATGTTTTGGTTGGTGTCAGTATGCGCCAACAAAAAACCGCCCCCCGCCAGGGAAGTCAGTCCGGGTTCGGCGACGCAGGCGGCCAACATGGAAGCCACTGCCGCATCGAAGGCATTGCCGCCCAATTCCAACATTTTTAACCCGGCTCGGGCGGTTTCTGGGTGGCCGGCGGCAACGATACCGTGTAACTTTTGCATGGTGGTTTGGATTCCTTAAGAATAAAGTTCGTCTCGGGTGATACAGACCGGTTCGGGGACGACCTCCCACAATTTCAAGTGGGCGCTGCAACCGTTTCGAGTCAATTAAGGATCGCAGGTTTTCCGGATTCGATCCCGTTTTTTTGCGCCCGGGGTGAAGCCCCCCATGTGCTGGCCCCCCCAAACTGTGGGTCTCCGGCCTGTTTCGATCGCACTTCAGGAACTTCTAGACTCGAAAACAGTTCAAAAAGATTGGGCTGTTTTCCTGGCGCGATCCGGTTCCGGAAGTTTTGAGGACGAGGGTTGGCTATTGATTGTAGATACAGCTTCCCCATACCCGGTGAGGGGTGATGAGTGTTATGCTCTGCTCGGAGATGTCGATCATGAATTCTTGGTTATCTTCTGTTTTTCGTCCGGCGAACCGGAAGCGGTGGCGATCGCTGGCCGTCGGAATGATCGCCCTGGTCGGGGTGCTGACCGGGGCGGTTCCGGACCTGTCCGATCGCTCCGATTGGTTGGGGACGGAGGTTTGGGCGCAACAGGGTTCGGGCGTCAGCGATGAGGAAATTCGCAACTATGCCCGGGCGGTGCTGTTGATCGAACCCAGACGTCAACAAGCCTACGATGAAATTAAGGGAATTTCGGGGGGAGCGGTTCCGGCGGTGATCTGCAACGAAACCGGGAGCATCAACAGTCTCAACCGAGATTTGCGGGCGATCGCGGTGAATTACTGCGAGCAGGCGAAGAATTATATCGAACAGCACAATTTGACGGTGACTCGGTTCAACGAGATCACGCGATCGCAGCAGGCTAACCCGAACCTCCAGGAGCGCATTCAGGAAGAGTTGCTCCGCCTGCAGCGCAATGCCGGAAATTGATTCGAGCCATCCCCCAGTTTTTTCGGGGGAGCGGAAATCAATTCTTTGCTCTTTCCCTTTGACTGATTCCGCGACGGCGATGAGACCTGTATTGTTATTGATAAATGTCTGGAGTTGAGAAGATCATGAAAGTATCATCAAAGCCATTTTCGGTGCATCCCCGACCCGTGTTATTGCAATCTGCCGCCATCGGTGTTTTGTCGGCGATCGCCGTCTTGGGCGGGTGGGTTCCAGACCTGAGAGCACCCGCCCCCACGGAAAGTTTCGGCACCGTCGCGAGGGCTCAAAACAACAATTTTACCGACGAGGAAATTACCAATTACGCCCGAGCCGCGATCGCCTTGGAGTCCCGGCGGCATCAGGCGTTCGAGGAAATCAAAAGGATCGTCGGACAGGTGCCGCGCATCGTCTGCGACGAACCAACGAGCATCAATGCCCTGCCGGGAAATGCCCCCCAAATTGCGGTGAGTTACTGCGATCGGGCGAAACAAATTATCGAAGGGAAGGGGTTGAGCGTCGCCCGCTTTAATGAAATCACCCGCCAGCAGCAGTCCGACTCCCAATTTAGAGAGCGAATTCAGGCGGAAATTTTGCTGATTTTGCAATCTCCAAATTAGATTGTTTATGTCTTCAATAAAAGCGCCCAAAGTCGCTTTAAGCTGTAGGCAAAAAATTGGGGATTGAGAATTTCTTGGATTGCCTTCGGGCCTTCCCGGCGGATTTTTCGGAGGTAAAATAATGTTCCCCAATAACAGTCGAACAGCCGCCGGCCGGGGTATTCTTTTTGGATGCCGCCAGGGTCGAGGCGGATGCCGTAGGGGTTATAGTTTTTGCGATTTAAAGGGTTGAGGCGGGTCAACCCTTCTCGGCGGGCGAATGTCGCGTAGGTGATGCCCCGCCGCCGCGATCGCGTCGAGGTTTGGGGGTCGATCCACTCCCAGACGGCCCAATTGTCGCTGGCAAATAAAAACTCGGAAATGTCTTTCGTGACCTGGCAATATTTTAATCGGATACCCACCGGAATTTCGCCCCAGGGGCCGTGCAGCCAGACGAAATCGGGGTCGAAAAAGACTTTGAAGGCGATCGCATCCGTGCCGTTGAGCGTGACTTTGGCAACCCGTCCGATCATCCCGGAACCGATAATTTCAACGGTTACGGCGATCGCACGTTGGCGGGGACAGCCGGGAAATTGTAGGCGAAAATGAGCGATCGCGTTTGGGGTCGAGGTTTGTTTGACATAAAGGGCGAGATCGTCGAACAATTGGCGAATTTCCGCCACACTCAAACCGCAGTCCAGATAGGCGGCGATCGGTTCCCCGAAATACAGCCTAGATTGGCCCGTCTCCCGGCGAAATTGCTGGCAGAGTTGGTAAAATTTTTGGGGTGAAATCAGTTCGGTTTGTGCCTGAGCGATAATAGACTGGGGTGTGGACTCGGGAGGAGGCGTCGCAGTGCGACAAATTGGCTGAATCATTCGGAGGCCCGGGGTAAATTTGAATATCCCTACACTCCCTACCAGTCTAGCATCGGAATTTTTTCATGTAAAATTGGGGCGAAATCGTCGCCGAGTGAGGTGGGCCCCCGGCGATCGCCCGTAATTCCCGGGAAAATCTCACTTTTTGATGCAGGGTTTCAGTTGCGTATCGATATTTTTGATATGGTTGATAAACCAATCCAATAAATCAATTTTAATTCCTCTGACAATGGAATCAAAGCTGTGATTTTGGTCAATTTTTAGTTTGATATTTTCAAAATTTGCGATAAATTGTTCGTGGGCTTTTTGATTTTTGCAGGCGACGGGGCAATGATAAAGATTCATGCAGGATTCCTCATATTTAAAATGATTGTTGACGTACATATCCAAAAAACTCAACGTCGATTTTAGCTCGTGCTTGCCCCGCCTTTCTTCGAGATTTTGGATCAATAAGTCCATTTGGTCGAACAACTGTTTGTGCTGAAAGTCAATTAACGGGATACCAGTTTTGAGAGAATCGTTCCAGGTTGACGGCATGGGTTTACATCCTTACTGATGAAATGGAATTGAGGGGATATCTACACTATACAAGCCGGCGGTTATTTCGTGTTTTGAAAAAAATTAAGTTTTTTTTAAAAATGATTCGATCCACCCGGATCGAACCTGCGGTTATCGATCCGAATTATTTTCCTTTTCGGAGTTATTTAAACGCTCCTCCATTTGTTTCATTTCTTCCCTCAAATTCTCTTCCATTCCGGTCATGTGCGTTTCAACTTCCCGGTGCATTTTGCCCACATTATTTTCGACGCGATCGACTTTTTCCGTCAGTTCCTTCAACTGGACTTCGATGCCGTCAGGCGAGATTTTGATCGACTGGATCAATGTAGCCGTCGCCGGTTGAAAGAGGAGGATGACGGCGATCAGTCCGATATCCGCAAAGGTAATTTCCGGAAGTGGCACGTCGGCACTTTCGGTGGAGTCGGGATACTCCCCACTGGTGGGGGTAGCAAAGGTGGAAATCGCGAAAGATGCGACGGGAATGACGAATAGTTTGACCGCGAGATAGACGACGGACAGCCAAGAAATAATTTCGATAAACTGCGCCTTACTCCCATCAAATCTGGCTCGATTTTCCGGTACACTTTCATTCTCGGAAGTCATGACAATATTCGTGTAAGATAAGCGGACGGACTAGACATGAAAGGTGGGAAAATTAATCGACAATTACTAATTGTTAATGATGGATTGTTGATGATTAATTTTTAATTTTCCCACCGGCAAATTTGGGGTTAGGATTCCGATCGCGCCGAATTGAGGCGATCGCAGGCCATTTTCAGAGCCGCTTTCACCCGTTCAAACCCCGTGCCGCCGTAGCTATTCCGGGCCGCGACAACTCGATGGGGTGCGATCGCCTCGTAAATATCCGCCTCGAATTGGGGGTGCAAAGACTGCCACTCCTCCAACGTCAGATCCTTCAACAATTTCCCCGACTCCAGACAGGTCCTCACCACCTTTCCGACCAAATTGTAAGCCTCCCGGAACGGGACGCCCTTCGTCGCCAGGTAGTCCGCCACGTCCGTCGCGTTGGAGAAGTCCTCCGCCACCGCCTCCGCCAGACGGGGGGCGCGAAATTCCATCCCCTCCGCCAACAAAATCGTCATCGCCTCCAGACAGCCTTTCACCGTCTTCACCGCGTCGAACAGGGCCTCTTTGTCCTCCTGGAGGTCCTTATTGTACGCCAGGGGCAACCCCTTCATCAGCACTAGCATCCCCTGCAAATGACCGAATACCCGGCCCGTTTTTCCCCGCACCAGTTCCGGCACGTCGGGGTTTTTCTTCTGCGGCATGATGCTCGAACCCGTCGAACAGCTATCGGTGAGGGTGACGAAGCCGAATTCTTGGGACGCCCAGAGGATGATTTCTTCCGAGAGGCGGCTGAGGTGGACGAGGATGATGCTGGCGGCGCCGAGAAATTCGATCGCCCAGTCGCGATCGCTTACCCCGTCCAGGCTGTTGGCGTAAACCTGCCCGAACCCCAGCAATTCGGCGCTGTAGTGGCGATCGATGGGAAATGTGGTTCCCGCCAGCGCCCCGCACCCGAGGGGGGAGATGTCCACCCGCTTGTAAATCTCGCCCAGGCGTTCCCAGTCCCGGTTCGCCATCTCCACATAGGCCAACAAATGGTGGGCGAGGCTGAGGGGTTGAGCCCGCTGCAGGTGGGTGTAGCCGGGGATGAGGGTTTCGACGTGGCCTTCGGCGATATCCAAAAGGACGCCCTGGAAGTCGAGGAGTTGCGCCCGAATTTGTCGGATTTGGTCCCGCAGGTAGAGGCGGGTGTCGGTGCCCACCTGATCGTTGCGCGATCGCCCGGTGTGCAGCTTTTTACCCACATCTCCGGCAATTTCCGTCAGCCGCCGTTCGACGGCAAAATGAATGTCTTCGGCGTCCACGCCGGGGTTGAATTGGCCGTCGCGATATTCTTGGCGAATTTGTTCCAACCCCGCCACCAGTTGCTCCCCTTCTTCCGGGGAGATGATCCCGGTTTTCGCCAACATTTGGGCGTGGGCGATCGATCCGGTGAGGTCGTATTCGATCAGCTCGATGTCGAAGCCGATGCTGGCGTTAAAGGTCGCGATCGCGGGATGCAGGGCCTTTTCAAACCGTTGGCTCCAGGTTTTTGCTTGTGTCATGGAAGGTACGGGTGTCAATCGTCAATCAAACCTTAACTGTAATGCGAAAACAAGTCTCCCGTCATCGCGGCTTGACGGTGGGGTGAACGTTCGCCGACAAACCGCTCCAACAAGCAAGCCCATATATCACAAACCCGTTATCCGGACAAGTCGGGGATGAGCCAGTTGTCCGTCAGGCGATCCCAGTCGGGACGAACAAAAACAGGTTTTGACCCGATTCTTCGGAGCTTCTCGACGGGGATAGTATCCGGATTGTTGAGAGCGATCGACGGGAGTGGTAAAGAAGAAAAATTGCCTTCCTCCAATTGGTGAGTTATGATGAAAAAAATATCGACTAATGATAGATATCGACTAATGATAGCCAGTCCGGTAGGGTGGGTTAGGCGCGACAGTAATTTTTCAGAAAAACCCGCAACTTTTCATCTGCGCCGTAACCCACCATTTCCTTTTTAATGCTCCAATTTAGTTAATCATTCATCATTTCCCGGCGCAAGGCTACAACTACTTCCAGACTTAATCCCGTTGCTTGCGCGATCGCTTCATCGTTCAGTTGACCCAGTAAATTTCGAGCCACGTCACGTTGTGCTTCTTCTCGTCCTTCCTCTCGTCCCAAAGCGATCGCACCCTGTTGGTCATAAATAAACATTTCTCGTCGCTCTAAATCTTCTAACTCTTCGGGAGTCAAGCCGGCTTGATTGGCAATTTCAAACGCCTGATGGAATTCCGCGATCGCGTCCATATTTTCTGGAATCGAGGTGAGCGATCGCGCAAATTTCATAAAATAAATCCACTGATCTGCTAGGGTTTCAAGTTGGTCGAGTTCTTTGGTAAACTTCGGCAATTCGACAAAGACTAACTCAATATCATTGTCCGTATAGTCCCAGCCTTCCGACTTCTCTTTATAAATGAAGCGGGAAATTAGGCGATCGCGTTCGGGAAACATTTCAAAATCAGTTAAGGTTAAAGCGATCGCCGGTTTCAGGTATCGATACCCTTGTCCCCGTTGCAGTTGGAACGCATAGGTTTTCGCGGCATTAAATAAAACTCGCTTTCCAAAAGACTGCACGTTTAACACCTGCACTTCAATGATCACCAGTGTCCCATCATTCAACTTCGCTTTGACGTCAAGATAGGTATCTTTTAACCCTTCGAGTTGAGGGGGTAAATTGGGATCAATAATTTCCAAGTCTTCAATGGTCGGATTACCGTCATAGACCAAAGCATTGAGAAAACTGATTAAAATGTTCTTGCTTTCTGCCGAACCGAAGATTTTTTTAAAAGCGTAGTCGGTTTTGGGGTTGATAAATCTCATGGCGACCGCACCTCCGCTTGTTGCATGGATTTTAGCATAGCCTGGGTCTTCTGGAGTTCCGCCTGAAGTGCGTCCAGTTCCTTTTGAGTTTCGATAGCCGTTTGCATCCAGGCTTGTGACTGAGATGCCAAAGCTTGATAACGATTTTTGTCCTGGTTGAGTTGCCAAATTTGACCTTGTTTTTTGACTTCTAGTTGCGAGAGTTGCTCAATGCCAGTTAATATAGCAATGTGAAACCATTTGTAAAATTGTTCGGCCCCCAAACCCCCAATCCTGGGGGCTTTAAGCGGATCGATTTTTCACGAATCATTTCACACCGCTATAAAAGATGAAGTTGTCGCTGAGTCCATTTTTCGGGTTCAATCTGAGATAAATATTGGCGCAAATAATACCGCTCTTTGGGAAGCTGTTCGGGTGCGATCGTCCCTGTCGAATCCGAATCGCTGAGATGGAGAGGATAAGGATAGTAAGCAATGGTTTGACCGGTGGCGATCGCGGCCGCCAAAATCTGCCAATTTAATGCTTGTAAATCTCGCACTTCACAATCGGGGAATGTTCGCAAAAATTCGACCGAAAATAAAGCGCACAGATCTCGACTTTGATTCAATTCTAAGAGTTGAAGTAAAGAGCCATCATGGGAGTTGTTCTTGAATCGTGTCCGACTCGGTTTGAATTTGATGCGATCGCTCTTGAGACTGTTCGAGTTGGGTTTGAGTTTGCTGCTGTTGATGCTCTAGCTGCTCGACTTTTGTTTGGCTGTCGCGCAGTTTTTCTTCGGATAATTTGAGTTGATTTTGTGTCGCCTTTAACGGGTGCTGATATTGATTTGATTCTGCCTGTGTTTGAGTATAGTTTTCTCGGCATTGATTGAGGTCGGATTGGGTGTCGTTTATTTGTAATTTCAAGGAGTCTATTTCTTTCGCTTGTTCCTGTTGGCGATCGCGAGATGCCTTCAACTCGGCTTGTAGCTGAGTGCGAACCCTTTCCCATTCGGATTGTGTTTGAGAAAATTGAACTTTCAGTTCGTCGAATTTAACCCGATCCTGCTCTCGTTGCTCCTGCGACTGTTTCAATGCGACTTGAGTTTGAGTCAGCTCATCTTGAAGTTGCCGTGCGGTTAGCATCCAGCTTTGAGACTGAGGGGAGAGAGGTGGGTTATTTGTTGCGGACAACTGACTGTTGTTTTCGAGTTTTTCCATGAGATTTTTTGAGGTCAGGGATTCAATCGCGTCATTCACAATACCTAAACGGTGACGGTTTGGAGGGAGTAGAAACGATCGCACCCCGGCTAAAATTCCGATTGTCCTATGCTTGAGGATCAATTCTCGGTTGCAGTTCTAACGCACGGCGGTAACACGAACTGGCTTCGATCGATTCACCCTGCTCTGCCAAAGCGTCTCCCAAATATTTGTGTGACCAACAATAATCTGGGTTTAACTCAACTGCCTGTCGGAAAGCAGCGATCGCCTCGGGCCAATTTTCCTGGTTCTGAAAAACTCGGCCCAACTCTACATAAATTTCAAAGTTGTCAGGCTGAAGTTTGAGAGCCGTTTGATAAGCTGCGATCGCCACGTTAATCAGCGAAACTATAACGCGATTAGCCCACAGTTACAGCAACAGCTTACGGAATATTTCCGCCCCTATAACCAACAACTCGAAGATTATCTTGGGCGTAAATTCAACTGGTAGGATGCGCCTCTAAAAAATCTTAGCTAGAGGATAAGAAATAATGGCTGTATCTTCTGTCATAATGATTAAATCATATTCTAAAGATTGGCAAAGTAAAAGGCGATCAAACGGGTCTTTATCAGCAGCAATGGCTTCTAACCGAGGCAACACCCGCTTCAACCGCGTGGTTTCCGGGGCGGGGGCTCGAACCGCTACTACACCCGCATAGAGACACCCCAACAGGGCGACAATGGCCTCAATACTTTGGGGATAGACGAGTCAAACGCGATCGCCCACCGTACAATGGGCTTGGAGAAAAGCGGCGATCGCTCTTGCCCTAGTATCGAGTTCCCCCAAGGTAAGATTTTCCCCCCGATACTGACCCTGTTTGAGAAAGGTGTAGGCGAGGGTGTCAGGTGCTTGACGGGCGCGATCGTGTAGCATATCTACCAGAGAAACATGGCGATTCTCCTCCGGAGACGCTTTCTTAAAGTAGAACAGTCCATCCCGGTGTTTGCAAAGCGTGGCTGACGTGGGGGTATGTCCCTTCAGTTTACCGATCTGGTAGT
>NZ_JAJENU010000316.1:0-386 GCF_035615495.1 Lyngbya sp. CCY1209
CGACCGCTGGAGTCGATGATGGACTGGTTGAAGTTGAACCCGTTCAGGTTGAAGGCCATCGTGGACACACCCAGAGCGGTGAACCAGATGCCGATCACCGGCCAGGCACCCAAGAAGAAGTGCAGGGCGCGGCTGTTGTTGAAGGACGCATATTGGAAGATCAGGCGACCGAAGTAGCCGTGAGCTGCCACAATGTTGTAGGTCTCTTCTTCTTGACCGAATTTGTAACCGTAGTTCTGGGACTCGATTTCGGTGGTTTCACGAACCAAGGAAGAAGTCACCAGAGAACCGTGCATCGCGGAGAACAGAGCACCGCCGAAGACACCGGCAACTCCCAGCATATGGAAGGGGTGCATCAGGATGTTGTGCTCGGCTTGGAACACCAA
>NZ_JAJENU010000317.1:0-265 GCF_035615495.1 Lyngbya sp. CCY1209
GGGAACCATTATTTGAAGGAACAAGCTATGGGTTTCGACCCGGACGCTCAACCCTCGATGCAATTGGCAGAATATTTGTCGCGATTAATCAAGGGGGATACTACGTCCTCGATGCCGATATTGCCAAATGCTTTGACCAGATTGACCATGAATACCTGCTATCCAAACTTCATTGTCCAACGACCATTAGGCGCAATATCAGACAATGGTTAAAAGCCGGGGTTATTGACAATGGTGTATTTGACGACACGAAAGCCGGGACACC
>NZ_JAJENU010000318.1:0-977 GCF_035615495.1 Lyngbya sp. CCY1209
GTCTTTTTGGAGAAAGAGAGAAAACGCATCGCCGCCGCCAAGCGGGTTTGGCAACAGTCCCAGTGTCAGCTACAGTCGGCACAGGCGATGGTTTCTCAGTTGCAGTCTCAGTTGGAGGGAATGACGCAAACAATGAACCGTTTAACTGAGTCGCAAAATCAACGTCAGGCTGATTTTCAATCCCAATTAGATGACATTGTTGAACGCATTGACAGTTTGAATAATGGACAAAATCAGCAGCAATTTAAGTTGAATGAAATGAATCGAAGAATTGAAAGCTTAATCCATCAGCAATCACAGCAAGAAACGAAAATAATAGAAGCTATAAAATTTCGACTGAAGCCGATTTCAGAAACAAATAAAAACGAGAAAAATCTTCCTACTTCTTTTGATTATACTCAACTCGAAAGATTATTGAAATCCGGAAACTGGAAAGCTGCTGACCAAGAAACGGCTCGGATGATGTTGGCGGTGGCTGGACAAACTGAACGAGGATATTTAGATTCAAATGATATCAAAAACTTTCCCTGTGAGGATTTACGAATCATTGATGGTCTTTGGTTCAAATGCAGTAACGGACGCTTTGGGTTTAGTGTCCAGAAGCAAATTTATATCAATTGTGGAGGCAAGTGCGATGGACACTATCCAGGTGATACAATATGGTATCGCTTCAGGGAAGAGGTAGGATGGAAAGAACTTGATGATAATTTCCAACTTTCTCCGAAGAGAACTCCCGAGGGCTGTTTCCCATATGTTTTACGTTCGTTTAAGGGAATTTATAGTAATATCAAAGGATATGCTTACTCTTCTCTCGCGCAAAGACTTGTAACCTGTAGCATATAAAACCTTCAATTTATAAACCAAACCATCTCCTAAAGCACTGTCATGAAATGTCCAATATGTGAAACGGAATATACGGAAAATGAGGTCGAAACCTGTGCGGTGTGTGGCTATGACCTGACACCTCTGTGGTTCTT
>NZ_JAJENU010000319.1:0-1233 GCF_035615495.1 Lyngbya sp. CCY1209
AGGGCGGCTTGAGGTGCTGTTTTATGATTCCTAATCACCTCTTTTACCTTTTCAGTATGGGCTTTGATTGCTTCCTTGTCCGGTTTGATGTGGGTTGCGAAGCCTAGTAGTCTACTGACCTTTCCCCCACTTTTTCCGGAAACGTGTTTACCTGCAGGATATTGCCTGATATTGAACCCTAGAAAGTTGAAACCGGGTGAGACCCTTTTTCCTTTTACTTCAATTTCTTGAAGTGTGTGACAAATTCTTGTCTTTTCCGGTTTGAGTTGGAGTCCAATGGGCTTTAACCATTCAGAAATAACAATCTTGCACTGTTCAATAATTTCGCGGCTTTGTGATATGACCACAAAATCATCGGCGTATCTGACGACCGTTGTATTGATAGTCTTCCCTTTGACTTTGTGTTTGGGAAGAGTTCTTCAATGTGCCTCCCTATTCCATCCAGTGCGATGTTGGCGAGGAGTGGACTTATTACCCCTCCTTGAGGTGTCCCGGCTTCCGTATCGTCGAATACACCATTGTCGATGATCCCGGCTTTTAACCATTGTCTGATATTGCGCCTTATGATCGTTGGACAATGAAGTTTGGATAGTAGGTAATCATGGTCAATTTGGTCAAAGCATTTGGCAATATCGGCATCGAGGACGTAATATTCCCCTTGATTAATCGCAACAAATATTCTGCCAACTGCGTCGAGGGTTGAGCGTCCAGGTCGAAACCCATAGCTTGTTCCCTCAAATTTAGGTTCCCAGTAGGGTTCCATTGCCATCTTGACCACGGCTTGCTTGGCTCTGTCTCGAATTGTCGGGATTCCCAGAGGGCGTTTTTCATCCCGTCCGGGTTTTGGTATCCAGACTCTCCGTAATGGTTTGGCTTTGAAGTTTCCTTTGATTTCCTTAACAAGTTCAAACCTTTGTTTCGGGGATAGTGCTATCACTCCATCCACTCCGGCTGTCTTCTTGCCTTGGTTATCTTGGGTCACTCGTCTGACCGCTAAGAGCCTTGCGTAATATGACTTCAAAAGGAGTCTCTGCAACCTTCTAGCTTTTGCTTCCTGCCCCGATTGAGCCGCTTGATAGATACGTTTTTGCAACTTGAAGACCATCCTCTGAACTTTTGCCCAATTGATTGCCTTCCATACATTCTTAGTGACCGCTGGTTTCGGCTTGCCGAATCCTTTGGTTTGACTAGACCTCGCCATTATTGCTACTCAAGTCTCCATCTTACGTCTGA
>NZ_JAJENU010000320.1:0-544 GCF_035615495.1 Lyngbya sp. CCY1209
ATGGGAGTCCAGGCGTGTTTTTGGAGTCGTAGACCATCTTTAGTTTGGAAAATCCACTTGTCCTTCCTTTCGTCCCCGTTGCTCAGTTTTGCCATTCCTGTTCGGTAGTATTTCCTGAGCGTTTTGTATTCGGCGTTTCCGCATCGTGACACTACCCACGCCCGCAGTTGTTGCCAGAGTATATTATCTAGCTTGCTGAAAATCTCCTTAGAGACTACCCCTGAGTAGTACCTTGCCCATCCAGTGATGATGGGGTTGAGGTGTTTTATCAGGGCAGCTTGAGGTGCTGTTTTGTGATTCCTAATCACCTCTTTTACCTTTTCAGTATGGGCTTTGATTGCTTCCTTGTCCGGTTTGATGTGGGTTTTGAACCCCAGTAGTCTATTGTGGGGTCCTCCACTTTTCCCTGATGTGTGCTTCCCTTTTGGGTATTGCCTGATATTGAACCCCAAAAAATCGAATCCGGGTGGAACTTTTTCTCCGTCCACTTCGATTTCTCTTAGTGTATGACAGATTCTTGTCTTTTCCGGCTTAAGTTGGAGTC
>NZ_JAJENU010000321.1:0-248 GCF_035615495.1 Lyngbya sp. CCY1209
TTAGGTTCCCAATAAGGTTCCATTGCCATCTTGACCAAGGCTTGCTTGGCTCTGTCTCGGATTGTCGGGATTCCCAGCGGGCGTTTTTCATTCCGTCCGGGTTTGGGTATCCACACTCTCCTTAACGGTTTGGCTTTGAAGTTTCCTTTGAGATTCTTCGATTTCTCCTTAACCCTGAGAGTTCCGACCTCATTTAGTATCCTGTGATACCAAACTTAGGAACATACAGACAGTTATAAGGCTGGTCA
>NZ_JAJENU010000322.1:0-253 GCF_035615495.1 Lyngbya sp. CCY1209
CAATCAAAGCCCACACCGAAAAGGTTAAAGAGGTGATTAAGAAACACAAAACATCACCTCAAGCCGCCCTGATTAAACAACTCAACCCCATCATCACAGGATGGGCAAGGTACTACTCAGGGGTAGTCTCCAAGGAGATTTTCAGCAAGCTAGATAACATACTCTGGCAACAACTTCGGGCATGGGTAGTGTCACGATGCGGAAACGCCAAATACAAAACGCTCAGAAAATACTACCGAACAGGTATGGCAAA
>NZ_JAJENU010000323.1:0-16819 GCF_035615495.1 Lyngbya sp. CCY1209
GAGAGGAGAGAGGAGAGAGAAATTCTGGGGTTTCCTGATTTCTCCCCTGTGTAACTATGCCAGCGCACAGTGCTATAGCTAGAGTCTCGCACTTTTGTGATATTGGTCTTTATCATTGAATAGAGCAGCCCAAAATCCCGTATCAACGATGATCATATTTAGAGTCTAGTTCTTCTTGAATAACAGATTTATAATGAGTCGAAAGGTTTGGCTCGGCACTGATACAGCCGATCAATCCAGATTCTTTGAGAATGTCTAGAGTCCTCTCGTATCTACTTGGGTGCATTTTGATGATTTTAGCATATCCAACGAATTACTGATGTCCACTCATTCCTACACCCAATCGGGTCACAGCCCCCAGAATTGGGGGTTTGGGGGGAATGATTTCCGATGGCTATATACGGAAGGGGATAGAATTGAGATTAATGTTGGAATTGAATTGAAGTCAATATACAAGGAAGGGTCAGACTCATGGGACGGCAATATCACTTTGTTTTTCTCAGTGCGACATCTGTGGCGATCGCGGCTTGTCTCAGTTGGGGGGCGATCGGCGCGGCTCAACCCATCCGAGGCGGTGGGGGAGGTTTTTCCTACGGTTGCAGCGGCGAACTACAGAGCGGCGATCGCACTTTAGAATCCGACGGCAGTTTGTACGATATTTGCGAATTTGAAGGACGGGCCGGCCAGTCCATCTCCATCACTTTAGAAAGTTCGGATTTTGACACCGTTTTGGCCGTCATCGACCCCGAGGGCAACCTGGTGGCCTCGAACGACGATCGCAATGAGAATACCACCAATTCCGAACTGACCGTCACTTTGCCAATGGATGGAACCTATCAACTGGTCGTGAACGCTTACGACGATAGCGGTTCGGGATGGTACACGCTCTCTGCCACTTCCACCGGAGACTCCCCGCAACCCGTAGATGACGATAACGACATGGCGGTTTCCCAAGTCGGCACGGCGGCGGAATTCTACAACCGCTATCGGGGTAATCCCGGCGCCATTCCGATTCCCGATTGTGCCACCCGCACCTCCGATCTCACCCGCGACGAAATCCAGCAAATTTTGCTCGAACACAACCGCTCCCGCAAAGATGCCGATCGCCACGTCCCCGACGGATTGCCCCCATTGCCGGCGGTGACGTGGAATTGCGACGCCGCGGCGATCGCGCAACAGTGGGCCGACCAAACCCGGGGCGCTCAGGGCCACAGCGAAAACACCTGGCGGCAGCAACAATTCGGCAGTCGCACCGGCTTGCAAGGTGGGGCGGCGAAACTGGGGGAAAATTTGGGATGGTCGGGGGGAAGCGATCGCTCGGTGGTGTCTCCGGTGGTCAGCAGCGTCACCAGTTGGGACGACGAACGCGAGGATTACAACCACAGCACCCAAGCCTGTAGCGGTGTCTGCGGCCATTATACCCAGATGGTGTGGCGGGAAAGTACCGCGATCGGTTGCGGCGTTTATCGCGGTCCGGTCAGTTGGCCCGGAAGCGATCGCACCTGGCCCGAAGGTTATTTTTTGAGCTGCACCTATCACAACGCAGGCAACTTCAATAACGACCCCCCTTTGATCGACCATCCCGATTGGTATTACGATTAAAATACCCAACGGGTTGCGAAATGAGGTTCCCCCCCTCCCCACTGAGTACACCCCACCGAACACACCCCAATTCAAATGAACCGCATCCGATCGCCCCTGACTTCCGTTTTATCTCGCCTGCAACTCTGGCTGGACTCGCCCTGGCTGGACGCTTTGGCGATCGCGGCCTGGGGTTTTTTATTATTGAAATATTGGATCACCGGAAAACTCAACATCCTCATCCACCCCAACTACTTCGGCCTCACCATCTTTGGTGGGGTGGGTTTGCTCATTTTGGGAGGGTTCCGGGCTTGGGAACTGTGGCAAAATTCTCGGAAAAACCCCGAACTCGCGGCCCGGCAGTCCCTCGATCACATCACCCTGTTTCCCCAAGGCTGGAGTACCGCCCTACTCTTGATTGCCGCGCTAATGGGCCTGCTCATCACCCCCCGCACCTTCGGCAGCCATACAGCCCTGCAGCGGGGTCTGACGGAATCCCTCCCCGTGACGCGGCTCGAACCCCAGGAATTCCGCACCGCCGCCAAACCGGAGGAGCGAGGACTCATCGAATGGGTGCGACTCCTCAACGTCAACCCCGAACCCGATACCTACAAAGGCCAAAAGGTCGATGTCACCGGTTTCGTGATTTATCCCCCCTCCCTCCCCAAAAATTACATCTGGATCTCCCGATTCGTGATCACCTGCTGCGCCGCCGACGCCTATCCGGTGGGCCTCCCCGTCCTGCTTCCCGACAACAACCGGGCGCCTTACCCCCAGGACAGTTGGCTGCAAGTTGAAGGCGAAATGACCACCCAAGTCCTCAATAACGAGCGCCGACTCACGATAAAAGCCCTCAGATTGACGCCGATTCCGGAACCTCGCAACCCTTACGAGTATTGATCTCGTCTCCGTTTTTCTTCGTTCTAGACCATCTCCTCCTAGAGGGGGATGAGTTTCGGATGGAAAGTTTATTAAGATTTGTAACAAGGTTGGAAAAAGTCATCGGAATGAATCGTGATTTTAAATTTCCAACTTTGACGCAACAAAAGGAGAAATCCTTATGACTTTTGCCCAGTTAAAAGACAATCAAGAGAAAGTATTGTCCACATTTAGAGGATTGAGCGTAGATACTCAATTGGCGCTGCTGTGGTACATCTACGAGAAGATGGGCAAATCGATCACACCCGCGGCACCCGGCGCGGCGGAACCGCCGATCGCGGAAGGGTTATATAATCAGGTGAAAGAACTTTCCCAGGAAGAACAACTGGAAGTTCAGCGGAATCTTCTCCGCCAAGCCGACACGAAAATTGGTCGCGAATACGGCTCCTTGAGCGACAATACCCAATTGCTGTTTTGGTATCGTCTGGCTCAGGGAATGGAAGAAGGGGCGATTGTCCCCATGCCGGAAAACTATCAGTTGCCGGAAAATGCCAAAACCCTGCTGGCGGCGGTAGAAAGCCTGAGTTTTGACCAACAGATCACGTTCCTGCGGAACGCCGTCTCCGCCGGCGGTGCCGCCCCCAAACCCGGCGCCGAGATCTAAGCCGGAAAGACGACAGTGGCGGGCATTCCGCCCGTTCCCCCCTCCCGCACGGGGGGTTTTTTTGTGGAAATCGTCAATTGTTCATGAATTTCTCAGGCAAAAATCATTTTAAATCGGCATTTCTTGCTTAAACTGTAGGAAACTGTTCCCCCGTGGAGGTGCCGATGAAATTTATGGATTGGATGGGTCTGATTCATCCGTTTCTGGCTGTCGTTGTCGTTTTTCCCATTATCGGGATTGTCACCAGTATGGCTTGGCAAACCCGCCAGCGCCGGGTGCAGACGGCCGAACGCGGGAGCAAGAGTAAAATCCCCCCGATGGTGGGACCCGAACACCTGAAGATGGGCCGCTGGCTGACGGGGTGGGTGGTCGGCATCACCCTGGTCGCCCTGGCTTATTCCGTCGCGTTCAAGGGAGTGTTTAAAGAGCTCTCCCCGGAAAAAATGCCGGAGGCGATCTTTGTCATTTTGATGTTTGTTGCCACGATCGCCTCTCTGGTCTTTCTCTACAGGGCGAAACCGAATCAACCCCTGTGGCGGGGGGTTTTTGCCACGCTGACGGGGGCGGGGTTGGTGATTTTGGGGATGCAAGATGGGGTGTTTCGCCGGGGCTATGAGTGGTATGTTTCCCATTATTATTACGGCATTTTGGCGGCGCTGTTGATGGTGTTGTCGTTGGCGATCGTCCCCGATATTTACAAATCTAAAAAATGGCGCATCGCCCACACTGCCCTCAACTGCGTCGCCCTGTTGCTGTTCGTGGGGCAGGGGTTCACCGGTTCCCGGGATTTGCTCGAAATTCCCCTGAGTTGGCAGAGCGACCACCTCGGAAAGTGCGACTGGGCCAACCAGACCTGTCCGGACGGGTCGGAGTCGAATCGGCCCCGGGCGCCGGAGATGGCGATCGGTTCCCAATCCACCCCAAAATAAATGGGCATTTCAGCCGGAAAGAAACGGGATTTGCTAAACTGCGGTCATCGGTTTGATTCGCGATCGCGCCTATCCCATGTCTCAACAAAAGAACGAAACGCTGATTCTGATTGTCGCCCTGTTGATTACCGGGGGATTGTTAGCCGTCGGTTATTTTGCGTTCATGCGGTGGCAGTCCGGGACGCCGGAAAATATCCCCGACTCGTCCCAAACCTCCCCATCCCAACCCTCTCCCCGACCCGATGCCGGGGAAGTGGCGGGTTCGGTGAGTCGGGGCGATCGCCTGTTGGTGTCCGGCCAGACGTCGGCGGCGAAGCGGGGGGGGATCGAAGCGTTGGCCGCCGGGGATTACGATCGCGCGATCGCGCAATTTGAAGCGTCTTTGCAGGACAATCGCAACGATCCCGAAGCGCTCATTTACTTGAATAATGCCCGCATCGGCGATCGCAAGGCCTACACGATCGCCGTTTCCGTCCCCGTCAGCACGGCGGAAAATGCGGCCCAGGAGATGTTGCGGGGGGTCGCCCAGGCTCAAAACGAGGTCAACGAGGCGGGCGGCATCGGTGGGGTGCCCCTGCGGGTGGTCGTCGCGGACGACGCCAACAGCCCTCAAGTGTCTCCGAAAGTGGCGGCTTCCCTGGTGGAGGAGTCGGACATATTGGGGGTGGTGGGGCATTTCGGCAGCGACGTCACCCGGGCCGCGGCGCCGGTGTACGAAGAAGGAGAATTGGTGGCGATCACCCCCACGAGTACCTCAGTGGAGTTATCGACGGCGGGGGATTATATTTTTCGCACCGTCCCGAGCGATCGCTTCACGGGAAATGCCCTGGCAAAATACGCGATCGAGCGCCTCAGATTGAGGCGGGCGGCGGTTTTTTATAATGGCCAGAGCAGTTACAGCCGCTCCCTCAAAGATGAATTCACCACCGCCCTTTATGGGGACGGGGGCGAGGTGGTGGCCGAGTTCGACCTCGCCGACCCGAATTTTAACGCCTTTCGAGCCTACGAAGAAGCCAAACAGCGGGGGACGGAAGTCATCGTTTTGGCGGCGAATACGGCAACAATCGAGCCGGCGCTGCAGGTGGTGCGGGTCAATCGCGGGGAATTGCCGATTTTGGGCGGAGACAGCCTCTACAAGCCGGAAACCCTGAAAGTCGGGGGGGACAGCGAGGACATGGTGGTGGCGGTGCCCTGGCACGTCCTGGCCGTTCCGAGTTCGGAATTTCCCGGCGCGGCGCGCCAGTTGTGGGGGGGGGACGTGAACTGGCGCACGGCGATGGCCTACGACGCGACGGAGGCTTTGATCGCCGCGATCGCCGAAAATCCCACCCGCCGGGGGGTGCAGGAGGCGCTCTCGGACCCGGGCTTTTCGGCCGAGGGGGCGACGGGGACGATCCGGTTTTTGGCTTCGGGCGATCGCAATCAGGCGGTGCAGTTGGTGCGGGTGGAACCGGGGCGGCGATCGGGCTTCGGCTACGATTTCGTCCCGGTTTCGGAGGGGCTTTAGGGTTCGGGGATGTCGATGTCGTAGTGGTGGCAGAGCGATCGGACTTTTTCGCGGATTTTCTCCCGGACGGCTTCCCGGATGGATTCGGGGGAGATGACGACCATATCCGGCGCATTTTGCAGGACTTCCCGGACAAACCAATAGGTGTTGGAGATGCGGCGGTGGACTTGTTTGATTTTGGGGTTCTCCTCCAGCCAAGTTTCGCTTTCGTCGGCGGATCGGGTTTTGTAGGAGAAAGCGAGGCGATTGTGTAAGTGCACTTCCACCGAAATGCGATCGAGGTCGGGTCGCCACGGGCCGGATACGGGACGCACGGCCGCTTCCGGGATGCGATCGAGCCGCAAACACCAATTGTGTCGCAGCGGTTCGATATCCAGGTTTCCCTCGGTTTCGTCACACCAACAATCGAGGTACTGGCGTTCTTCGTGGGGGACGATTTCGGCGTGGCGGACGGTAAATTGCCACGGACGGCCCATCGCGTCCTGGTAGAGGAGTTGAAAGGGCTCTCGGCGTTTGATATGGCGGTCGATTTCCAGCCTCCAGGGGGGGGGCGGGTTGCCCAGAAACGCTTCGATTTGGGTTCGCAGGGGGATCGAGAGCTCGCCGCGATCGCGCAATAATTTGGCGATGGCGATCGCTTCTTCCAGGTGGCCCGCGTCGATGGCATCGTTCCGGGCTCGTTCCAGGGCTTGAATGCGGGCGTCGGACCAATCGTGATTGGGGGCGATCTGGAGTTGGTGGCGGGCGATCGCTTCTACCAATTTGGAGATATTGGCGCGATCGCCCCATTTTTTGCCAAATTCCAGGGCGAGAGCTTCCAATTCGCTTTTATCCCGTTCGGACAGGGACAGGGTGACGGTGCGGCCTTTGCGACTCATATTTGTACGGACACTTTACCAGTAAACTATCTTGCTGATTCCAATTTTGGGGGATAGAATCGGGAATATCAACGTTATACGGACACAAAAATTAACCCATGTCCGACACCAGCATTATCCTCAAACCCGTTTTCTCCTGTCCGGCGGATGGGAATATTCCCCGGGTGAAATTGCCCCCAGATTGGCGTTTATCCTGGCATCAGGCGGAAACCGTGAAAGCCATTCGCGACCCGAATATCGACGTTGCGATCGATACTGCTTTGACGGGGGACGGCAAAACCTTACCCGCCTATTTGGACACATTTGAATCCCCCGATTGTTGCGTGATGGGGTGCTATCCCACCAACGAACTCGCCCGAGATCAGGAAATTGCCATCCGGGGTTATATCGAACAGTTCCAACCGTCTTCGGAACCGCGAATTGTGCGCCTGAGTAGTGCGGAGTTGGAGGCTTATTCTGAAAGTAATCAGATCAGAAAAGACGCGGCGATCGCAACCCGCGCCGGCCAGTCGGAAATTTTGCTGACGAACCCGGATATGCTGCACTATCTGCACCGGGGAGCCTATACCTGGAAAAATGACAATCCCGATAAGCTGTGGGGTCGGATTGACAAGGATTTTGACTTGTTCGTTTTTGATGAGTTCGGGTTATTTTCCGCCCCGCAAATTGCCAGCGTCATCAATACCGCACTTTTGATTAAAAATACCAACCGCCGGAAAAAGTTTCTCTTTTTGTCGGCGACACCGGATGAAAATTTTCCGGAAAAATTGCATCTGGCGGGTTTCCGAATCAAACTTATCGATCCGGTTCGGGAGCAGAAATATCAGTTTCCGGACACCGCCGAAGAGGAACGACAGTTATTATCCCGAGGATGGCGGCAGGTGACGCGGACGGTTCGACTCAACTTTGAAGGGTTGGAACCGACGGCGGGAGCTTCCGAAGCCTGGTTGAGGGAGAACGGCGATCGCATCCTGAATCAATTTTTGCAGAATCCCGGCAGTAAAGGGGCGATAATCCTCAATTCCATCGCATCCGTCAAGCGGTTAGTGCCATTTTTCAGAAATTTATTTGAACCCGAAGGATTGACGGTCGGGGAAAATACGGGATTATCTGGAAAGACAGAAAAAGCGCGATCGCTCTCCTCCGATCTGGTGTTGGGAACCAGCACCATCGATGTCGGCGTTGACTTTAAAATTAATTTCCTCATTTTTGAATCGGCCGATGCCGGGAACTTCATCCAGCGGTTGGGACGTTTGGGAAGACACGAGGGATATCTCAAAAATGGGAACTGGGTGAAATTTGCAGAATTTACGGCTTTTGCATTGGTTCCAAAGTTTTTGGTCGAGCGGCTGTTTGCGATCGATCCGCCGCCGTTGGCAGCCGAAGGCATTTACGATCGCATCTTTTTCAACGGTCAGATTATCGACAATTACCAAAAAATCAACAACTTCGCGGGATATTATCGTCGCTGGGGTGCGGTACAGTCGGCGATGCTGTGTCGGCAGTTAAACCATCCCGACTTAAAGCGACAGTATCAGGGGAGCGCCCAGGCTTTGAAGCGAGACTGTCAGACGGTATTTGAAACCCACTTGGGAAAAGTTATAGGTGAGATGAAAAAATGGGGGGAGGAGTGGCGAGAGTTTTCCGGAAACAAGACGGGAAATCCCATTGTAGAAGAGGCGACGAGTTTTCGGGGTTCGAGTCCCCTCCAGTGCGGGTTGTACGACCTGACGGAACCGGACGAACGCGAACGGTTCAAAACTTACGATTTGCCGGGAATCTTGGGGAATTTGGACATCGAGCCGATGACGAAAGGGGAGTTTTTAAAAACGCGGAAAGATGTCGCCACCCGCACGGAAACCCCCATTCCCAGAAGCCGTTTTGAATATTGTTTGGGTTTTATGAAACTGTTGCGATATCGGGAAGAACGGTTAAATTGGCAGTTTATTTATCCGGGAGATTTGCAGGCGATCGCGGACGGGTGGAAAGTCCAAGTCCTCGCGGGGATTGAAGTTTGGCAACCGGAAAACCCCTGGATCGCCGATATCAACAAGCGTTTGAAGCGTCAGGCGTTGGTGTGTTACGTCCTCCGCCTCCCCGTCACCGAAGCCAGAGTCCGCCTGCGTTTACCCATGCACTTTCAAATTTACCCCATCGGCGATCGGGATGCCGTCCACGCCGCGGCCCCCTATGCGATCGCGTTCGGACAGTCGGCGTTATTACTCGACACCCTCACCCATTGGCTGAAACCCAAAGGAGACGAGACATGGATTGTGTAGGAATGGCATCCCTCATAGGGATCAGAACCCGGTCAGTTTGAACAGTTTAAGCAGCAATCAATCATGAGCGATCGCGAAATGAAGACTCTCAAACATCAACTCCGAAGTCAAATTGATTCCTTTTTACAAGAGTGGGGGGTTACATGAAACAAAACTGCTGAATATCTCGATTCTTTGGAGACATAAATTATGGCTAGAAAACGCAAATCATCCGATCCAGAAGCGGAACAACTCTCTTTATTTGACATTCAGGATCATTCGCCATCAGAGATGATCGACGATTCCGATGATGACTGGTTAGACGATGAAGAGTTAGACCTGAATTTTGAACCCAGCGATCGCACCTTAGAACCGAAAACCTCGGAACTGCTGACGCTGAAGTTATTGCGGGAAGCCATTGTGGCACAAAATCCAGGCGATCGCGTCATGGCGGACTTTGGGGAATACGTCCTTCCCAATTTGCTGCGGGTTGCGATCGGAGTGACGGCGAAAGGTGGCAAATTTTTTGACGAATTGGATCGCCAGCGGGGAAAAGAAAACGTCCGTCGCGACAATGCTGGCGATCAATCTTTAAACACTCACCTTTTAAATGGTATTTTTCCCGCCAACTTAATCGAACAGCGTCTCGAAAAATTCGACACGACGGTTAAGCGGGTGGTGAGAGAACAGGAACGGCGGATATTGGTTGGCGGATTCATTCTCCACGACTTCGAGAAATTTGATTATCGCCTATTTCCCCAAATGCCAAAACGTTATCGGGAGATCAAAACCAGTATTGAACGGAGTGAAAGTATTCGCAAATTCTCCGTTGACGAACATCGAGAAATC
This sequence comes from Lyngbya sp. CCY1209, assembly GCF_035615495.1. Classification (GTDB taxonomy): domain Bacteria; phylum Cyanobacteriota; class Cyanobacteriia; order Cyanobacteriales; family Microcoleaceae; genus Limnospira. Next base: position 9,546 of record NZ_JAJENU010000323.1, read on the forward strand.
ATTGCAATCATTGTTCTAGAATTGGGACTCGATCGCCTGATCTGTTCCGACACCCCGGAAAACTGGCGCGAATATATCGACGATCTGCTTTATGTGGCGTACAACGCGCAGGGAAAAAAAGACACCAATTTAAACCTGTCGGAATACGGACTAAATCCGACATTGCGCGATCGCACGTTGCGTCAACTCTCCGATCTCACCCGTTTGGCGGACTTATTCGCATCGGTGATCAAACATCCCCAGAATGCGGAACATAAGACACTCAACGAACTGATTCACCAACTCAGCGACGGACAATTAAAACTCACCTATCACAGCATTTCCGAAAATCGAGGCGTTTTAACCAACGTTGTCAACAACGCATTAATTGAAGCGCACACCTGTTTGAACTCCGAAACAGAAACTTACTACGAACCCTTGCTATACCTCCCCACGGGTGCGATTTATTTGGCTCAAAAAGACGCGCCAACCATCGAAACTGAGGATATCCCCGAACGTGCGATCGCCAATATCAAACAACTTTGTGGCAATCGATTGATCGATACCCAAACGGGTTTTGGACGGGATGGAAAGGGGATGAAATATGCCGAATATTACGACCAGTTTTTTGACGAAGCCGGATTGATGACAGTGGCATTAAAAGCGACATTGCGAATTTTGAACCCCAAAAAGAAATCCGTCGCCAAAAGTCGCAGCGATAATTTAACTGAGTTTCAGCGTCGTGGCGTTCTTCCCGCCGATCTCAGTTTCAGTTTTGACGACGATATCCGCATCGATCAGATCGCCGAATTTGGGGATGTTGTCAGCCGGAAAATTTGGGGCGATCGCGTCGAGAAAATAGAAGCCTTAATTAAGGAACGAAAAAAAGAAAAATCGAGTCCCCAACTTCCCCCGGTGGAACTCCAAGCCGAAGATTTGATCGTCAAAGTTTCCGAATTTTGGGAACTGAAAGAATACCTCCCCCAAGTTCGCCACCTTCAGCGAATTAATGAAAGCCTGAAAGAACAGAAACTCAAGGGGAACACCGGGGGAGTTCCTTACGAGTGGTACTATTTGGCATCTCGATACTTGCAGAACAATCCGGGAATTGAAGATGTGCGATCGCTTTGCGAAGAACTGATTCAATATTTAGCCGGTTTGATGCAACCCATCATCCGACAATATTCCCTCCCCGACGGTTGGGACGATCTGCGGGAGTGGGTGCGGCGAGTGGTGATGTTACCCGCCACATCGCAGCAAAAAAAACAGGATGCCGACATCTTTTTAGATGAACTCGATCGCTATCAATTCGCCAAAAAGTCGGGACGGGGAAAACAGCTTATTTGTTCCGTTTCCCACTCGGCTTATACCGTGACGGAACAGATGGAATCTGCGGTTTTATTTACCCCGCAGGTTTACACCAACAAGCAAATGCTGGGGGGATCGAACGCCAAGCGGAATATTTCCAGCATTGCGGGAGTCGAAATGATGCTGAGACAGATTTTGATGAACCAAACCCAAGCGGTGGGGAAAAAATTCGAGGATGGCAAGTATCGCTATCTGTACTTTTACCCCACCTATTATTTTACCCCGGAAACCAACAAATTTTTGCAAAAGGCATACAATAATATTGCCCAAACTAGATTTAATTCCAGCCTCCGCAACCATTTTATCAATGAAAAACTGGAGGCAAATTTTGAGCGCGATCGCTATCAGCAGGTCGATTCATTTATCATTGACGAAGATCTGCAAACCCATAAAAACTTACCCGAAGGCGACCCGAATCGAAAAAGCGATCGCACCTTCAAACTGTCTTATCCGGAAGACAAACCCCTGACCTTTTACTTTATGGCATTGCCGCCGGGACGGGAGGGAACGGACACGGAATCCTGGGTGATGCCAACTTGGTTGGCGCTGTCATTTCCACTTATTTTAGATGTCAAAACCGTGGTTTCCGAGTCGCCAATTCCCCCATTTAACGACGGCGCAGAATTCGAGGAAAGCGTTTTTCTCGACAGCGCACCCCTGGCGTTTCGACTGCTGACAAACCGCGATCGCTTCCGCCTGGATTACATTCTGGAAGGGTGGGAAGAAAACAACCAATTCTATCCCTCACCCCTGAATGTTCTCACCGCCGCCTACGCCATTCATTTGGATGTCAACGCCAGACAGCGCAAATCTGGCTACGATGCCAACTGGGGGAAACTCACCGAGTTAGCCAACAACATCGCCACCAGTCCGCTGTATGTTTTTAGCTTTCTCAAAGAATGGGTGCGGAGACAGGGAATTGATACGGCGAGGATCGAAAAAATTCGACTTTACGCCTATCATTTTTATCCCTGTTTTGACCCCCATTCACAGTATAATTTTCAACAGGAGACATGGACAATGGGAGAAGAATCACCCTTGAATCACCCGAAAAAATTGACCGAACTCTATCGCAAATTCTACCGCGCCAACAAGCGATATAATCCCAAATCGAATGCGGTCTTAAAACCGATTGATATCGCCTCCGAAACAATACTGAAAGCCGAATCGAGTGTTTTTCAAGGTGAGGCGTTGGTGATGGCAGTGGCGGCGGAAGTGTTCAAACTCATGGATCGGGTTCACAGTTCTACCGCCGAAGGTCGCTGGATTTTCACTTATCAGGAACGGGATAAAGAACGGCAGGCAATTATAGAATTTGCGCGGTATTTTGTACTCGAAGTTTTTGAAAAGTCTTTCGCAGGCGATCGCGCTCGTTTGGCAGGCCGTCAAATAAACCTAATTCGAGATACCTGCGAGTTTCTCTATCGCCTAGCGGACGATGAGGAAAACCGAAAAGTGCTTGAATCTTCTCAAGAAGAAGAGTAAATCACTGGTAGGATAAGCTTCTAGCTTGTCCCTCACAGGCAGGATGCCTGTGCTACCCAAGCAAACTATCATTATTTTGGAGTCAAACAATGGCAATTTTGAAAACTGTCGATCCCAAATTTTTCCACGCCGAAATTCCCTACAAACCGATGGGAAAATATGTCCATTTTCTCACGGTTCGGATCACCGAATCCTATCCCCTATTTCAAACCGACGGCGAACTGAATAAGGCGCGAGTTCGTGCGGGAGTTGGCGATCGCACCCCCATCAGCCGCCTGACCATGTTCAAGCGCAAACAGTCCACGCCGGAACGCCTGGTCGGTCGTGAATTGCTGCGAAAATATGAATTGATGACGGCGGAAGAATGCGAATATAACGTTTCTTTTGCCATGAATAACCCCGACTGTATTATTTACGGATTCGCGATCGGCGATTCGGGTTCGGAAAAATCGAAAGTTGTCGTCGATACCGCCTTTTCAATTACCGCTTTCGACGAATCCCACGAAACCTTTACCCTCAACGCACCCTACGAAAACGGTACGATGGCATCCAAGGGAGAAAAAGGCTCAAATCCGGGGGAAGTCACCAGTCGAATTAACCAACAAGATCACATCAAACCCCAGGTCTTTTTCCCCAGCATCGTCACCCTCAAAGATCCGACCGAGGCGAGTTTTCTTTATGTCTTCAATAACATCCTGCGAACCCGCCACTACGGCGCACAAACCACCCGCACGGGCCGCCTGCGGAACGAATTGATCGGGGTGGTATTTGCAGACGGAGAAATTGTCAGCAATCTGCGCTGGACTCAGGCAATTTACGACCAATTGAAAGTCGAAAATAAACTCGGTTCCATCGATCCGCTGGATGAAAACGACGTGATAGAAGCCGCAGAAAGTGCGATCGCGCAACTGATGAACGAAGAATTTATTGTCCACACCGACTTTATCGGCGACGACTTTACACCCCTGTTAAACGAGGTCAAAACCCTGACCGGAAATGAAGCCGGAATGAAGCAAATTTTGGAACAAGCCGATCGCGAAGCAAAAGCCTATGCAGAAAAACACATCAAAAAGAAAACTAAATCAACTGCAAAAGCCAAATAAACCCCATGAGTATCAACATTTATCGCTGCGAATTAGAACTGCATGACAGTCTCTATTTTGCAACCCGAGAACTGGGGAGACTGTACGAAACCGAACCCGTGTTGCACAACTACGCCCTATCCTACGCTTTGGGTTTGGTGGATAGCGAAACCTATTCCACCACGGTTTCAGAAGACTGTTCCTATCGCTATTTTTGTGGCGAACAAGTTCCCCAATATGAGGAACACCTTACCCCCTTAAACGAACGGGGAATCTATGTCACCCCCGCCCGTCCCATCTCCCATAGTTCCGTTCTCAATACTTGGAAATATGCGGATAACCGCTACCATGTTGAAATGGAGAAAACCCAGAAAAATATACCCAGCTACGGGCGAGCGAAGGAAATCGCCCCAGAAAGTATTTTCGAGTTTTTTATTATCTCGAAAAATCAGATCCCGATTCCCCGCTGGGTGCGGCTGGGAAAATGGGCGAGTAAAGGTGAAGTAAAATCAAAACTATTACTCGATCCAAAACCAAAAAATGGCTGGTTTACCGTTTCCTATCCCTTGAATCCATTGGATGTCATGTTTTCCCATCAGGTGATTCGCTATGATGTGATTAATATGCCACCCGTCAGCTTGATTCAAAATGCACAAATTCACGGCAATTACTATCAAGCCGAGCATCCCGAAAACCCCAAAATAAAAATCAGCATTCCCGCCGAAATGGGATATCGATTTAGGGCAAATTAACCGGAGGACAAACAATGCCCATCTTCGATCGCGATCGCCCCTACACCTTCAGCCAGATATTTGAACTCAAAATCGATCCCGAAGATCTGGCGGAAGAATTCGGCTATACCCTGGAACGATCGCGCCTAAATTTGCCCCAATATTCCGGGGAACTCGATCGCCTAGAAAACCTGCGATCGCGCATCGAAGAAGTTTTGCCTTACGTCAGTCTCACCAGCGAAGCATCCCGCCGAGAAGTGCTGATTTCCCCAGTCGTGTTAGACTTAATACACTACACCAAAGCATCTCTGAAGATCGAATATCCGTTGAAAGTGACACCGCAACTGCAAGGCGTTTTAGATTACTTACTGCGAACCCAAAATCAGTTGTTGGTGATCGAAGCCAAACGGGAAGATTTGACTTACGGATTCACTCAACTGATCGCTGAACTGATCGCCCTCGATCGCTGGGATAAAACCCCCGATAACCCGATATTAATTGGGGCTGTCACCACGGGAAATATTTGGCAATTTGGGCGACTAAATCGAGAGAGTAAACAGATCCAACAAGGCTTGGATAGTTATCGAGTTCCCGAAGATCTCGATCCGTTGATGCGAATCTTAATTCAAGCGATGATTGCCGAATATTCCAGGAGTTAAAGCCATGCCATACAGTCTCGTTCTCAACCTCACCCCCGTCTCCCCCATCTCCCCCGGATACCTGAGTGGGCGCCACCTGCACGCCCTGTTTCTCACCCTCGTCACCTCCGTCGATCGCGATCTCGGCAACTACCTCCACGACTCCCCCACCGAAAAAGCTTTTACTCTCAGTAACTTACAACTGAGCCAGCCGAAACGCGATCGCATTCTCCGGGTTGACTATCAAAAACCCATCCCCCCCGGAACGCCCTGTTGGTGGCGAATTACCCTCTTGGATGATAACATTTTCAGCCAACTTTCTCACCTGTGGCTGAACCTCAACCCCGATCGCCCCTGGCATCTCGGATCGGCGGATCTGAAAATTTCTAGCATCCTGGGAACCCCCCAACCCAGCCAACCTTGGGCGAACGCCTGCCCCTATTTGCAACTTTACGAACAATCGAGCGATCGCGATTCTATCCTCTCCCTCGCCCTCGCCACCCCCACCGCTTTTCGGAAGGGAAAATATGACAATTCCCTGCCCACCGCCGAATCGGTTTTCAACAGCATTCGCAGCCGTTGGAACAAATACAGCGGCATCGAAATCGGCGAACTTCCTTTCGATAGCATCTTCCCCAATTTTTTCAATATCCGCACCGAAATAACTGCCGATATTAAAAGTAAATTTATTGGCTGTATCGGAGAAATTAGCTATCGCGTTTTTGGGGATATCGATCCGGTGCAAATCAAGCAACTGAACGCTTTGGCAAATTACGCCCTTTACTGCGGCATCGGACGCAAAACCACGATGGGAATGGGCATGGCAAGGCGGCTTTAACTGTTTTCTTGAGGAGTGATTTATCAATGAAAGTCCCCCTTACCAAGGGGTGGAAATATTCAAAGTCCCCCTTGTTAAGGAGGATTTAGGGGGATATAAATCCTCTAATGACAGTCGGAGATCCCCCCCAGCCCCCCTTAATAAGGGGGGAGAAAATGTTCAAAGTTCCCCTTGTTAAGGAAAATTTTTGGGGATATAAATTCTCCGATGACAGTCGGAGATCCCCCCCAGCCCCCCTTAATAAGGGGGGAGAAAATGTTCAAAGTTCCCTTTGTTAAGCGGGGAAAGTATTCAAAGTCCCCCTTTTTAAGGGGGATTTAGGGGGATCTTCACCGCAATTAAATGGATTAACGCCATGAAAAATAACGCTCAAATTGATGATTTCGACTACATCCCGATCGCGTCTCTCAATCAGTACGCCTACTGCCCGCACCGCTGCTGGCGAATGTTTTGCGCGGGGGAATTTGTGGAAAATCAATATACCATAGAAGGGACGAGTTTACACGATCGCGTCCACACCCTTGGCGAAGGAAACCGGGATGATATCTGGCAGGTTCGGGCGGTTTGGTTGAAGTCGGAAACCTATCGGTTAATTGGTAAATCGGATTTGATTGAATCGGAAAACGGACAGCTTTATCCGGTGGAATATAAGCGGGGTAAAAAAGGAGAATGGGACAACGATGAATTGCAGGTTTGCGCCCAGGCTTTGTGCTTGGAGGAAATGACGGGACAATCGATTCCGATGGGTTATCTTTATTACGCCCATTCCCATCAGCGTCAGGAGGTGACAATTTCTCCGGAATTGCGACGGCAAACCATCGCCACTTTGGAAACGGTAATCAAGCTGTTTTCGACGGATATTGTTCCTCTTGCTTCTTATTCGCCCCGTTGCCAAGGATGCAGTCTTTTTTCTCAATGTTTGCCCCGGGCGATGGAGAAGGTGATGCGGTATCGGGAGGAGGATTGAAGATTCAAGCTGGGAATGGATACCCGCCTTGAAATGAATTTCAAGGCTAATAGCGAAAGTCCACTTAAGTGGACTGGGAAAATTGTTTTTATTCTCTTGTTTTCGATTTTGGAATAGATCTTTCCGCAATCCTCTTTAGAGGATTTTCGCTGTTAGCTTGGGAATTGATTCCCAAGCGATCTGAAA
>NZ_JAJENU010000324.1:0-26809 GCF_035615495.1 Lyngbya sp. CCY1209
GATGGGGGCGGGGGGGGGATCGAAGGGGGATTTAGGGGGATCGACTCTATCTCATTGGAGCGAAAACCGCTATATCTATCCAATCACGATATGACAGCCCCCATTTCTCAAACCGATCGCTTGGAAGACTTTCTGGAGTTGACAGTCGGGCAGCTTTTCGGCTGGTTGAAACTGTCGGAGGGTTGATTCAAAATCGGGCGATCGCTCAATTTTGAATTGAAATCATCTGCTCTTCAGAATTGAATTGATGGTCACTGTCAGACCACAAAATTTTGTGATTTTCGATCCGGTCTTCCGGGGGACAACTTTCGTTGTAAAGGTCGATGAGTTGGGAGAGTTCCAAAATGTGGCGGCCGATAAAATCTCCGATTCCCGGCGCTTCCGACGAATTTTCGCTGACCACTTTTCCCAGCACCAACTGGTTGAGATTGAGGGATTCGTTCGGATTTTGCAGCAACCGCTTCAGCCTCAACATCAGCCAAATCAGGGGAGAATTGATAATTTTTTCGATTGATAAAATCATGTCCGGCTGCAAAACCAGGGAATATTTTTCGACCGTTTGACTCAGGGCAGTCCGAAACTCCTGGCACTCCCAAGAGAGATAATCGAGCCGGTTCAAATCGATGCGATCGAGGGAATTTTGGATCTCATTGTTGTGTGGGGAACCCATCTGACGATGATTGGCTTTGACGAATAGCGCATTGATGGCGCGGTTCACCTCATCTTCCCCGTCGGGGGCGATCTGAAAGAGATTGAGAACAAATTGAAAATGTCGGATCAGAAGTCGGCGCAAATTTTTGAGGGCGACTCGTTCCAATTTTTTATGCTTTTTTTGTTTCTCCGCTTCCATGACGCGATCGATAGAAAATAGCGCCAACAAAATCCCGGTAATTTCCGCCGCCACGTCCAGAGAAAAATTCTTCAGCCACAGGGGACTCGAATGCACCGTGAGGCTGATGATGAAGCAAATCAACAGCAAGGTGCCGAGAATCCAATAGGTCCTTTTGAGGGTGGCGATCATGTTCGATAGATTCCCAAAGTTGAGTTGAAATGGGTCGGCTATACGCGGGAAAACTCGACAATCAAACTCCCGGCTTTGAGTGCGGAAAATGTCCCAACTTAATCGAGTCTCAATTTCCGCGCCAACCCACTTTCAATTGAAAGGGCATTTGCCCAAAAACCACATCCCCCGAGAGTCTGATCTGATTGGTACGACAAATCGGCGGGAGCCGGGAACCGAGGTCGAAACATGAATCGCCCGTTATCAATGATCAACGATCAATGATCAATGATCAATTCTTCCCCCCACCCTCAAGAAAAAAGCGTATCTTCAAATAACTCCTCGCAAGACACCTGAATCACCTCCCGAAACCCCAAACTTTCCAAGTGATGTCTCCAACCCACGGGAGTATCTTCAAAAGGCAGGGTTCCCAGCACCCGGGCTACATCCGCCACCCAGGGCCGGGTGGAGATCCGATAACCCTGCCAGTTTGTCTTCACGGCAAGCCAGTCGGGCACGGCACCGCCATCGACGAATCGGGAGCGATCGTAACTCGCCCTAAAACAGTAGATTTTACCGCGTTTGACCATCGTGATGTACCTTCAATGCAACAGCGACTCGTCGGCAATTCGCGGGCACACCATCTGCCCGAAATTGCGAATCGATCCCCCCGCCTCATCTCCTGATTTTCGCTTTCAGTCGATCAAAATATCTTCAGAAGAATCATTTTCTTGGTGCTGCCAATTGATATTGGGAATGTGATTGAACGCCTGTTTGAGCGAATCCTCCCACATTTTGCGGATTTTCGCCAGGTAGGGATCTCCGAGGCGCAGGCGCAGCCAATTATCGAGCACAAAGGTATCTCGCTCGTACATCGCCAAATTGATGGGCGGCCCGACGGAAATGTTGGATTTCATGGTCGAGTCGATGGAAAGCAGGGCACATTTCGCCGCCGCTTCCAGGTGGGTGTTAAAACTCAGCGTCCGATCTAAAATTGGCTTGCCATATTTGGTTTCCCCGATTTGTAGGAACGGGGTGTCCTTGGTGGCGTGGATGAAGTTGCCTTGATTGTAAATCAGGAAAAGGGCCGGGTCTTGTCCCCGGATCTGTCCCCCCAAGAGTAAACTACAGTTGGCGTCGATGCCATCCTTCTTCAGCCTGGTTTCGTCCAATTCCTGCACCTGTCGCAGTTGACTCCCCACATAGCGAGCTACTTCGTACATCGACTCCAGATTGTGGAGATTTCTGGCCTCGTTGACTTTGAGATCCTTTTCGAGTTCGCTGACGATACCTTGGGTGATGGACAGGTTCCCGGCGGTACACAGCAAGATCACGCGATCGCCGGGATTGGAGAAGTCAAAGAGTTTCCGATAGGTAGAAATGTAGTCAACCCCCGCATTGGTGCGGGAGTCGGCGGCCATCACGAAGCCGGAACTGGTTATGATACCGAGACAGTAGGTCATCTTAAATTGTGCGTTGGGTTAGGCCCGGGTTCTGGGTGAAAAACCGAGCGACATTTGATTTTAACTGCTCGGGGATGGAGATGAGTCGAAAAATCCGGCCACATCCGTGCCGACCGGGGACTCCCCGGGTTGATCGAGCGGGGAGTCAGCGCGGGACTTATTGCCCGCCGAACCCCCCGTCAGTTGACCGGTACATCCACCACTTCGGCATCTGCGTCGGTCACTCGGGCCACTTCTGAGGGGGTGCGGCCGATGCCGCGGCGCTTGAGTTCTTCCATCACCAGGGAAGAAACCTCAGTCACCAAAAGCGTGGCGAGGATGCCGTCGTCGATCCATCCAATGACGGGGATGAAGTCCGGGGAGATATCGATGGGGCTGAGGAGATACAGCAAGGTTCCCCCGATGATCAGCCAGCGATACTTGGTGTGGCGGAGGGTTTGACGGTACCAGGTGTAGAAAGATTGAACGAAGTTTTGCATGGCCCTACTGTCGATTTCGATTGTTGTCATCTTCTACGGTGACAGGTTTTCCCGGCCGCGGGCAGTGCAGATCTTCCCCCCGCCCGGTAGGGAAGTTACGCCCGCTCAAATTCCGAAATGGCGGGGACTCGACGTGAGAGCGGGGCGATCGAGACACCCGGTGCCCCCATGAAATCCCCAAATCTTGCCTTGATCGTTGACAATTGTCAATTGTCAATTGTCAACGATCAATTCTCCAATTCCGGCGCCTGTGCGAGGACGGGGTTGATGTCGAACCAGTAATCCTTATTGTGGCGATATTCAAACACCCACAGACTCCGCAACAGGGTTTGGTATTCCGTCAGGCCGCTGAGTTTCTTGGTTTGGGCGACGTGGCGCAACAGGCCCCACTCCTCGGACTCGATCGCCAAAAGTAACTGATGGCGCCGTTGCCGAATGACATTTTCCAGCACGTCCCGGGGGATGGGCGGATCTTCCTGCTGCAGGCAACTGTACAGCAACACCAGCAGGCTCCGGACGTGGCCGCCGCTGACCGTGCAGAGGCGGTCGAGGGTGTCGGGGGCGTCGAAAATTTGCGGGACGAACGGGGCATATCCGGCCGTGTCGATGTCGGGGAAGGCTCGCACCATCACCATCTGTCTCAGGCGTTCGATTCCCGGGTGGCAGGGGTTTCCGTCGGGAAATTGGACGGGGACCATCGGCAGGGCTTTGGGATCGCTGCCGAAGCGGTTGGTGAGCCGCCCCAGGTCGCTGGAGAATATCAGGCCGAGGGGGATGGTGTAGACGACGTGACATTGGAGTTGGTTGAGTTGGTCGCCGCGGTCGATGAACAGATATTCCGGCTGCGGCCGTCCCGTGGCGCTTTTGGAACTCATGATCCGGTCGAGGTTGTCCACGATCACCACCAACCCGGCTTTCCCCCGTCGCTGGAGTTGGGCGACGGCGGGGATGAGCAACTCTTGGTTGATCGCCTCCAAGATGTTGTTGGTGCGGGGTTCGAGGTACTGCCGCAGGAGCGATCGCAGGTCCCGAGAATCTTTGGCTTTGGCCGTGAGTTGGCCGATGCCGAGGGCGAGGGAAAATTCCCCGTCGCTGCCGCCGCTGATGTCGAGGCCGGGTAAAATCAGTTCCCCTTTGACGTCGATTTGGGTGTTGAGAACGTTCATCACCCCTTGCAGGAGGGTTTTGAACCCCGTGGGTTTGAGTTGGATATTCATCCGTTCGATGCTCTCGCTCACCTGGCGGGCGATCGCCAAGAGGATGTCGGTGATATCCACATCCGCCATATCCAAATCCTTGGAGGACTCGAAATAGACGACGTGAAAACCCTCCACTTCCAATTCGGCTTTGAGCCGCAGCAACTCGGTGGACTTTCCGGAACCGATATGTCCGGTGAAGAGTTGACAGGTGGGACTCTCCGGGGAGAGGCGAGAAATGGTGCGGGCGATTTGCCCGATCAGTTTGCCGCCGCGAACGTCTGAAAAATTGATATAGTATTGTCGGTCTTCCGGGTCCGCCACATCCAGCGTTTTGGCGGGGTTGGAAGCTCTAAAAAATTTGCGTAAATTGAGTTCCATCGTTGTCCACTCAGTCGAAAGATTTTGACCCATTTTCTGTTTCGGGTCGCCGTTTGAACGATCCGCAGGCCTTGCAAAATCGACATCGGAGCGCTTCGCGCCGGGAACGGGAAAACCAGTCGGGGGTTCTCAGAGCCGGGGGGAACTTTTCATTTTTCATTTTTCATTTTTCATTTCCCCGACATCCCACCTCCCGATTCTGGGAAACCGAAAACGAAGGCGCGATCAACTCGCCAATAACTTGCCCAATGCCAATCCCAATCCGGAAATGGAAACCAATATCAAAACGGTGTAAAATTTGTTGACAGATGGGAGCAATTTTTCCCCGGCTACCATGGAGGCGACCACGCCGGAGATGACGGCGATCGCGCCCCAGGCCCCCACGATCGCGTAGAGTCCGGTTTCCGCGATCGCCTCCATCATGGCGCCCCGACCCGCCCCGGACCCGGCGCCCAACCAGGCGCCCAACCCGAATCCGAATCGGCTCCCGGTGCCCCCCGGCTTTCGGACTTTGAACAGGAGGTCGGAAATCACGCCGACCGCCCAGCCGACAAAGGCCCCGATCGCCCCGCCCAGGCAAGCTCCCAGGCCGTCTCCCGTTCCCGCCCCCGTTACCCAACCCGCGATCGCCACGATTCCGGTCAGACTCACGACCCAGAGGATCGTCCACAAGTTGGCGTCGGAACCCGCGATGGCGCCGAGGCACAGCCCCGCCATCCCCCAGGCGACCGCCGTAATCAAACCCCCGGCTTGGCTTCCAGCCATCAACCCCGCCGCCCCCCCCGCAAAGATCGACGCGATCGGCCAAGAATAGGAGTTTTCCGAGCCGTAACCGGCTAAAAGTGACAGTCCGACGCAAGCCACTCCGACACCAACCCACAGCCACACCGGAATCGATAAATATTCCAAAATCCAACCCGCCAGGCCATAGCTGCAAAAAGCCCCGGTGAGCCAACCCCAGGGAATCAAGTCGGACAGTTCCAATTCTTCCTGCGGAGGCCGAACGGGACGGGGCGGGGGCGGGGACGGGGACGGGGATGGGGACGAGACTCCCGGCGCACGGGGGCGAGACTGCCGGGGTGGCGGGGGCGGGGGGGACAAGATCGCAGGCATGGAGAAATCCGGATCGCTCAAAAGCGCCCGCAGGCGATCGTAGGCGTAGTTGATTTCTTTAATTTTCTCCTCGGCTTCGATTTGCAGGGGGGAATTTTGGGGATAGCGATCGGGATGCCACAGCAATGCCAGATTCCGATAGGCTCGTTTCACCTCTGCCAGGGAAGCGCCGCGTTTGAGGTTGAGCAGTTGATAGTAGCGATCGATCTCGTCCACGTTCTGAACTCGGAAGTGTCTGTTTCAATTGTGACCCGAATTGAGTCCGAGATGGCGGCTCAGGTGGCCGGATCGATGTCAAACACGGTGTATCCCCAGGGGGGCAGATCGAGGGACAGGCTTAGACGCAGCAAGTTGTTGCCGTCGCGATCGCGGCGGGGGGAACTCATGCGATCGCCGAAATGATACACCGGATAATTGTCGTTATCGACGGGAAGCCGCAGGCAACACCGCCCGGGTTCGGGGGCGTAATTCACCGCCACCAACAACCGCTTCCGCTTCCCGGTTTCGCTCCAAGCGAAGGCGACGAACTGATCCCAGGTGTCGTCCCCCGGTTGTGCCGGGGTACATTCGAGAAGTTGCCAGTTTCCGTCTCGCAGAACCGGAAGCCGCACGCAGGCGAGTAACTGCTCGTAAAATTGCGCCAGGGCGCGATCGCGGGCTTGTTCGGGGCTGCGACACAGGTGAATGGAAACTTTCTTCGCCCAACCCTGTAGCTGTCCCTGGTGGAAAAATCGCAACCCCGGACACAAATAAGTCAGGACTGCCGCCGCCTGGTGTTTGCCGGGGCCGAAGACGCTCACGGCGCGGGGTTCGTCGTGATTTTCCAGAAACCGCACCGATTTGTTTTGATAGTCCAAATCCGCCCAAAAATGTTCCCGCACCGGGCGGGCGTCACCTTCGCAGAGGCGATCGTAGAGTCGCTTGTCGTAAGTAAAATCAAATCCCTGCTGCTGCAATTCCCATTCCAAATCCCAATACACCTCCGCCATAAAGGTAAAGTCCGGATATCGATCGCGGACGGTGCGGATGGCGTCGGGCCAAAAAGGTGCGATCGGCCGCCCCCAAATTGGCTCGAAGATCTCCGGTAAAATCAACATCGCCATATCGCAGCGCAAACCGTCGCAGAATCCGGCGATTTTCAACAATTCCCCCAGCATGGTTTCGGGGACTTCCGGGTTGTTGTAGTTGAGTTGCAAAGTGTCCGGCCAGCCGGGAAAATACAGATCCCGGCCGTGGGCAAAAATGCGATCGCCGATTTGAAAATAATTGTGGGGTTCCCGTTCGAGATCCGCCGGAGTTCCCTGAATGTAATAATCGGGACAATCTCGCACCCAGGGCCCATCGCAGGCGGTATGGTTGGGGACGAAATCCAACATCAGTTTCAATCCCCTTTGGTGGAGGCGATCGCGCAGCCGCAGCAGGGCCCGTTCATCCCCGAGGCGATCGCTCACAGTATAGCGGGTGATAGCAAAACACGACCCGCCGATGTCCGCTTCCTCCAAATCCGGCAACAGATCGAGGTAATCCCGCCGCCAGTCCGGGTTGGCACGGGAGATCTCCCGCCCCACGGTGCCCGTTTCCCAAACCCCCAGAGTGTAGATCCAATCGAAGCCCAAATTAGCCAATTCGTCCAGATCGCGATCGGGGATATCATCCAACGTAGCGGGGCGCCCCAATTCCGCAGACAGGCGGGTGAGGGTGACGCGGGTGTTGAGTTGGTACAGGCAGGGATAAAGGGAATCTGACATATTATTAAAAATTGTGCGATCGTCGGGAATCGGAGAATTTTGCCATTATATCCATAGCGCACTCCGGGGCTAAAGCCCAACAACGAGTCAAATTTTCTCTCTGTGTCCTCTGTGCCTCTGTGGTTAATGTTCTCAATCTTTCTTTCTATCCCCACAATGCTATAGTAAAAGACACCGAGTTGCAACTGCCCGAGATGAAAGCTGTCAAACTTGGAAAATATCTCTCCTTAGAAGCGTTTTGTACCTGCACCCAAACCTATCAAAAATACCGCGATCGCATCGACCCCTACCCGCAAAGCGAAGCAACTCTAGCCGCACTCCGAGACTTGAATCGCCACATTATCGACCCGATCATCGACGAATTCGGGCGCGATCGCTTCCAACTCACCTACGGATTCTGCTCGAAAGACTTGAGAAAATATCTCGAACAAAAAGACCCGGAAACGGGGATTAAAAACGGTCGAGTCGCCCCCAATCTAGACCAGCACATGGCTCACGAAATCAACCGCAACGGCCGATATTACTGCGATCGCCTGGGTGCGTCCTGCGATTTTCTGATTCGCAATTTAAAGAGCGATCGCCTGGTGGACTGGATTCTCGATCGCGCTCTCCCCTTCGATTCGTTATATTTCTACGGGGGCGCTCGGCCCATCCACATCAGCCACGGCCCCCAGCACAAACGGGATATTTGGACGTTTACCGCCTCGGGAAAGCCGACAAAACGGGGAATTGAAAAGTGGGTTGAAACGGTCAAAAATCGGCTATAAAATTGACATTAAATTTGCTTGACATATTGGGGGATAATACCGTATAATTGAGGGTGAAACTGGGGGAAATTTCAAGATTGTCCGGAGGGAAACGGATGGATCATGACAGGTTTTCGACGGGCGATCGCGTCACCTATTGGAAACAGCGAATTGCCCAGCAAGAAGCCCAAAATGAAAACGAGGTACGGCAGGCGCGATCGGATGCGGATGCAATTGTGGAAATGCTGGCGCGTCAGTTCGGAGTGCGGCGGGTTATCCTGTTCGGGTCGCTGGTGCGGGGGCGGTTTGGCGAAACTTCTGACATCGATTTGGCAGTGGAAGGGTTGAGCAAAAAGGATTATTTTGCAGCCGTGGCAGAAGCCAATTCACTGACATCGCGATGGGTGGATTTGAAACCCTTTGAGGATCTCGAACCCCATTTTCGCCGTCGGGTATTGGAAACTGGAGACTGTATTTATGAAGCGAATATCGGCCCCTGAGTTGCGGGAGTTGGCGACGGATATCGAACTGGAGTTGGGGCGTTTGGGGCAGTTGGAAGATGCGATCGCCCGGGTGCGCCAGGAAATCGACCGCAATCCGGCACTATGGGCCATTTTTTAAGCGATCGCCTGACGAATTTGAAAAGTTGAAAGTTGTGATATAATATTCCCGGAACATTTTTTACAAATATCCGTTATTGCAATCATTTGGGTTCATGAAAACTGACACAATTACAGTCCGAGTCGATGCGGAAACAGCAAAAGCCTATGAGTCATCATCAGAAATAGAGCGTCGCAAAATTGACCTATTGCTGAATCTCAAATTGAAACAGATGGTAAAACCATCTCGTCCTTTAGAAGAAGTGATCCGGGAAATCAGTCAGAACGCTCAGAATAGAGGTTTGACACCCGAAATGCTTGAGTCGATTCTAGGCGAGTTGTAAAGTGCGCTGCATTTTTGATACCAATACATTAATTAGCGCTATTATTTTTCCAAATTCAATACCGGGAAGAGCATTTAATTTGGCACTGTCTCGCGACATTGTTTTGATTTCTGCCGGTTCTCAGCGCCGAAACGGCTGCTGGAAGGCTATGCTCGGGTTTGGCACCAGTTCGAGTCGGAAGTCCGGCAGTTTGTGGACAGGTTGCGGGAGTTGGCGGGACGGTTGGAGGAATGTTAAGTCTTGTTTCGCTGGCGGGGGGGCGATCGCATTTGCGGACAAATTGGGTATGCTCGGAGATGTAGAAGGGTATCTGACCCAATCCGCGCGATCGAGGTGTCCCGCATATGGCTGCCACAGAAAATCTGGAGTCCCTGAAGAAACAGTACGGAGAGGCGATCGTCCGCCGCATGGAGCGTCGCAAGCAACTCCAAAAAATTATGATGTTTGTGGGTGTGGTGGCGTTTATGGGGATGATGTCATCGGGTTTCGGCAAAATTTTCAAAGACGCATTGCAATCCCCCCAGTCCAACGAAGTTGAGGAAACCTCCACGGTTGCCGAGCAGTTGCGAAGCCGGGAACGGGGTTACGAGTCGGTTTTGCAGCGGGAACCGGAAAACCCGACGGCGTTGGAAGGGTTGGCTCGGGTTCGGTTGGAGCAGAATAAACTGGAGGAAGCGATCGTACCTCTGGAGAAGTTGGTGGAGTTGTATCCCGACAGAAAGGATTATCGGGGGTTGTTGAAACAGGTAAAATCAGATACCAAGTCCGCCGGTGAGAAGTAGTTCGGAGCCAGAACAATCAGATGATGCCAGAATCAACTCAACAATTAAAAACGTTATATGACACCGACTATAATCTCTGGGTTTTGGAAACGGTTCAAAAATTAGAGAGTCGAGATTTTGATGCTCTAGATTTGGAGAACTTAATTGACGAGGTATTAGATTTGAGCAGAAGGGATAAAAGGAAGCTAGAAAGTCTTTTGACGCGATTATTTGAACATTTATTAAAATTGGCATATTGGGATTCAGAAATAGATGAAAATAAAAATCATTGGAAAAGAGAGATTCGTAATTTTCGGAAACAAATTAATCGGGAACTAAAGGCGAGTCCTAGTCTTAAAAATTACCTATCAGATCGATTGAGTGAACTGTATCAGGATGCGCGAGAGTTGGTTTCTGATATCTCAGGATTACCCGTGAGCCATTTTCCTCCGACTGCGATCGCAAATTTAGAACAAGTTTTGGATGAAAACTGGTTTCCCTAAGCCAGTCAGTTCCCATTAAAATTTTATGAAATTGAGGAAAAGTCAATCATGCCGGAACTGAGACAAAAACCAGAAACTTTATATGATACCGACTACAATCTCTGGATCGATGAAACAGTTAAACACCTCGAAAATAAAACTTTTAATTTTCTGGATTTGGACAATTTGATTGAGGAAATAAAAGATTTGGGTCGGCGAGACAAGAAAAAATTAAAGAGCTTGCTGAGAAATTTGATCGAACATTTACTCAAGTTAAAGTATTGGCAGGCCGAACGGTCTAACAATCGGGGTCATTGGCAGGCAGAGATCACCAATTTTCGCAAGCAAATTCAAGATGAGTTGGAAGACAGTCCGAGTCTCAAACCCTATTTGCAACAAATCTTCGAGCAGTGTTATCAAGATGGTCGGGAAATTGCGGCGGCTCGGTCACAAATGGCAGTTGACACTTTCCCCGAAGTTCCCATCGCGGATTTGGAGCAAGTTTTGGATGAAAACTGGTTTCCTTAGCGATGGTCGCTCCTCTGTGATAATTTGAGATTGCAGAGGATATTGTTATCTTAAAAATCAACAAACTTAAAAATAAATTTAACTGAGTGTAAAATACGGAGCCAGAAAAGTGAAATCTTTTTCATTGCAGCCGGGAGATTATGTTTCACCAGGAATGTTGGTAATATTGCCAGACGAATCTTTTCCAAATTTAATTATTGGCGACAAAAGATATTCACGTTGGCGATATTCCCGAAAAGAAGTTCCCCATAATCGTTATGTCGATCGCAGATATCCAGGTGTCGGATTCCTGAACCGAGATGAAGCTCACGTTCTCTACAATACGGCCCTCAGATTTCGGGGTAAAAAAGCCTTAGAAATCGGTTGTTGGTTGGGGTGGTCAGCCTGTCACTTGGCTTTGGCGGGAGTTGAGCTTGATGTCGTCGATCCCCTGTTGGCTCAACCGGAATTTTATGAAAGTGTCAGTAGCTGTCTTAGAGCAGCTAAAGTATTAGATTTAGTCAATTTGATGGCGGGTTACAGTCCGGCAAAAGTAGAAGAATTTGCCGGTGAAATTGATTATAAATGGTCTTTAATTTTTATTGATGGAAACCATGAGGCTCCCGGTCCCCTCGATGATGCGATCGCCTGCGAAAAACTGGCCGATGAAGATGCCTTAATTTTATTCCACGATCTGGCTTCTCCCGATGTCTCTCAGGGGTTGGATTATTTCAAAGAAAAAGGCTGGAACACCATGATTTATCAAACGGCACAAATCATGGGAGTCGCTTGGCGGGGAAATGTCGAACCCGTCGAACATCAACCTGATCCGAGGGTGCAATGGTCTTTGCCGGAACATCTTCGAGGTTATGTGGTGAGCGGTTCGCGGACAGAATCACCACAAACCGGACAATGGAAAGTTGCACCTTATCGATCGCCTTTAATTCCGTTTGAGCTGACAGAAATCAACTTAATTTATTTTCCCAATTGGGAATCCGAGGAAGAAGCATCTGTCAGTTTAGAAAAAGTTATCAAAGCTGTCTTAAAATCCGAAGATCGAGATCGAATCACATTGTTGATTGAAAGCGATCGCGTTTCAGAAGAACAGGCAAATCTGTTGCTTTCGGGTGCGGTCATGCAGATTTTAATGGAAGAAGAGATCGAAATCGAAGAAGAACCGAACATCCATTTATTGAGAAATTTAAATCCGAGGCAGTGGTCGGCACTTTTGCCTCAAATTCAATACAAAATTGAATTGGAAGACGAGCCAAAAGCAGGAATAAGCCGAGCCAAAAACTTGCCGGTCATTCAAATTGCAGATTCCGAGAAAAGTTTGCAAATCGAATTATCTCCGTCACTCGAAAAATTTAGAAATCAGATCGTCCAACTGGTCGAAAATAATCCGGGTCAAATGTCTCGGGCAGAATATTCGTACATTACCGAGAGAGTTGGAGAAAAAGCACCGGGTAACTTTTTGATTTTCGGTGTCGGCAAAGATAGTCCGTTTTGGATAGAAGTGAATGAAAATGGGAAAACGGTATTTTTAGAAGACAATCAAGATTGGTTGAACCAAGTCAGGGCAAGTTGTTCGGAAATCGATGCTCATTCAGTCCGCTACAACACCACCAGAAGACGGTGGCTAGATTTGTTGGCACAACACGCCCAAGGCATCGACTGTTTGTTGATGGAGCTTCCCGATCGCATTTGGGAAACGCGGTGGGACTTTATCTTCGTGGACGCACCAGCCGGATATGCAGAGGACGTTCCGGGGAGGATGCAGAGCATATATACGGCATCGTTATTGGCCTTAAATAGCGGTCACACAGACGTTTTTGTACACGATTGCGATCGCCTTGTCGAAACTATTTACAGCGGTTATTTTCTTCATGATGAGAATCTGGTTACTCAGGTCGGAAAACTCAAACATTATCAAATTAATGATCGCAATTTAATCGATTACACAATCAATAATCGACCGCAAACCAGAGCCTATCGGAACGGCGAACAGTTAATCGCAGGACGACATTTTCTCAAAGCGATTTTTGCATTCGACCGGGCGATCGCAGACAACCCATCAGATGTTGATTCGTTAATACAACTCGGACAATTATCGGTCAAGTTGGGAGACTTAAAAGAAGCAAAACAGTTGTTTAATAAAGCCGTCAGTTTAGAACGTCGAAACCCTCTGACAATGAAAAAATTAGCCGAGGTTTTGATGGCTTTAAACGAGATTCAGGAAGCCACCAATATTCTCGAACACTTGGTACAAATAAAACCCGAAGATGTATCGCTGTGGTCTTTGCTGGAGACTTGTTATAAAAATATGAGTTGGGATGAAAAAGCAACAGCAATTGACGGTCATATTCGTGATATCAAAGCAAGTCAAAATATTAATCTCTTTCCAACCCATTTATCCGAAACAAATATCGCCAAAACTCAGCCCAAACGCATCTTGGTAATCAACAATCTCTATCCGCCCCAAGAATTGGGAGGATATGGCCGCCGGATTTGCGACTTTGCCAACGTACTCGGCAAGCGGGGTCATACAATCCACGCACTCGCATCCGATGCCCCTTATTTGGGAGAAATTAAATCGCCGGAACCGGATGTCACTCGCGAACTCTTGCTGTGTGGCACTTACGAAAATTTGCCTCCAAAACAGTTTGAAGATGAGTCGGAAGTGCGACGAATTGTCGAACATAACGATCGCGTCATCAGAGAAACAATCGAAAACTACGCCCCCGATGTTTGCTTGGTCGGGAACATCGATCTGCTCACCAATGCCGTTTTCTTACCCTTTTTAGAACAATCGATCCCAGTCATTCATTTACTGGGATTTGCTCAACCGGGATATCCCATCGATTGTACTCCCAATAGTCCTTTGTACTGGGTCGGAGCCAACAGCGACTACGGCCGACAAGGTGTCATCAAACAGGGTTATCCCCTCGACGAAATTGGCGTGGTTTATCCGGGGGCATTTGTTCGGCAGTTCCGAATGTGCTGCTTGCCCAATTTAGATAAGCTGCGGATTGTTTTCGCCAGTTTAGTGTTGCCCTACAAAGGGCCGCAAACTTTAATCGAAGCTTTGGCAATTTTACATTATGCTGGTGTAGATTTTGAATGCTCGATCGCCGGGGATGCACCCAATCAAGATTTTCTGAATCATTTAAAAACGGTTGCCAAAACTCGCGGTTTTGAAAATAAGGTTCATTTCCTGGGGTACATACCGCATAAAGAATTAGTCGATCTTTTCGCGACTCATAATGTCTTGGTTTTCCCTTCAGTTTGGGAGGAACCATTCGGGCGATCGCAAGTTGAAGCGATGGCGGCGGGGTTGACGCTGATTACCAGCGGTACTGGCGGATCGGCCGAAATTGTGGAACCCGGGGTTGGCGGGTTGACGTTTCCCCCCGGAAATGCTTTTGCTCTGGCGGAAGCGTTGATGGGTCTGACCAAAAATCCCGAGGCATGGAAACAAATGGCGATCGCGGGTCAAAAACGAGCCGAATTATTCGATATCGACCGTTCCATCGATTTTTTGGAAGAAAAATTCGAGGAACTGCTGCGAATTCGAGATAATGATGTCGAGTTTTTACAAAGAAAATATTTGCCGGATTTGCAAGAACGGCTACGACTGAGAGAAACAAATCTAATGATTTTCCCGGATTGGTCACGGCCTGAAGAGTCCTTGGCTCTGGAATTGCAAGCGGTACTCAAGGCGATCGCATCTCGTTCCGATCACAATGAGATTACCCTTTTGGTAGACTGTCGCAATATTTCAGAACAAGATGCAGATATGGCTTTATCCAGTGTCGCCATGAATCTGATGATGGAAGAAGATTTGGATGTTTCCGAAGGGCCGGAAATCTCAATTATCGGCCAGTTGAGTCAAGTGCAGTGGCAAACGCTTTCGAGCGTCGTCAAGGGTAAAATTGACTTGGAGAATGAAAATCGAGATGCGATCGTCGAAACTCAATCACAAAATCTACCATCAATTATACTATGAGTAACCTGAATCATTTAAAAGTTGAATTCTGACTTAGCGAGGTTTGTTTAAGACTGCATCATATTCTGTAGGGGTTAGGACATATTTAATGTCAATCAATTGCCGTTGATAATCTATGCTAACAATGAGTCGATATTTATTTTCCTTGATATTAAATACCGTAAAATTACCAACAGCTTCTGCCGAGGGAAAAACAGATTGTACCTGAAGCAAATTTGACCAATTAGCCTTACTGGCTACTTTAGACCAGCTATCTAGCTTGAAAAAGCCAGACGAAATTACACAGGGTTGGGATAATCACCCCCGCATTCGGAAATAGCACCTGGACTGTCTGCATCTTCTTTTGCCTCTTCCGACTCACAGATTATGCTTTGGGAACTCAATACACCATCGGCATCTGTCAAAAAGACTACCCCTGCGTATGCTTTCAAACCATTTGCTGCTTGATCGGTCCAGGCAACGGCTCCACTATTACCACCAATGATTTGCCCTTCCAGATTATAAGTATAGTTGGCAGTCGCTGTTCTGATGCCGAGTCCTAACTGTCCAATTTGACCTAGATCTGTGATAAACTCACCGTTTTCAACGTAGTATGCTTGCTGACCTTTGTTAATGGAAGCGAGGTACTGCTTGGCTTCGGACTGCTTGGCTTTGTTGGCTTGGTTCAAGAAGGAGGGCAGAGCGATCGCGGACAAAATACCGATAATGATAATTACAACCAACAGTTCGATCAGGGTGAAACCACCGTCTCTTTTCTTCTGGGAAATGTGTGGCAGAAATTTGGCTTTAAGTTCACTCTTCATCATGGTTTCTCCTTGGGTTAAAAGAGGTTATTTGTTGTCCCTAATTTAAGAAATGTTATCGTTTTTTTCCTTCCTGGACGGAGGTTTGTATAGAGACTCTTGGATAGAGAGTTAAGTCGAACTGATCACGAATGTTTCGTTGTAGACGTGATTCATTTTTGACGGACATTCTTATTCACTATTTTAATTCAGTAATAAAGTTTAAAAACTGTTGTTATCACTCAAATTTAACTCTCAAGATACTGCATCCACATTTGCTGATAGGCTTTCTCCATTTCGCGGGTAAATTGCTGACCGTTCCACAAAGGAGCAGTTTGCTTAGATTGGCGTAACTTCCAGAATATTTCCTGACGAAGTTTTTCGTTTTTACCTAAGCGAATTCCCCACTCAACATACTCTTCATCAGTCCAAGCAATCCCTTCGGTAATGCCAGCATTGAGCATCATTGTATAGCTATTGCGGGCTGCGAATTGTTCACCCACTCGTGTCACCATCGGAATGCACATCCACAGGGTTTCCATTGTTGTTGTAGCCCCATTATAGGGATAAGTATCCAGAACAACATCTGCTATTTGTAAATTGGCTCGATGAATTTCTTCTGATTGAACTCGTGGCAGAAATTTAATTCTTTCCTTCTCGATTCCCTGTAGATCTGCCATATCAAAAAAGAAGCGATTCAAAGATTCTTGTTCACCAAATCCTTTGACCATAAAATAACTGTTAGGAACTTCTCTCAAGATTTCTAGCTGTAGATTGGCAATGTGGGGATTATACTTAGGCCCTCTTTGAGCGCCCAAGTAGACAATAGCATCATCAGGAATACCTAAATCAACACGGGTAATCGTTGGGACGGATATTTCAAAACCATCGACGGCTAAATAAGTTTGAGGCAATCTCCAGATTGTTTCTTGATAATGGTTTTGAGCATCTTCGGGTAAAACATAAGGGTCGGCAATAAAATAATCAATGGTTGGGACTTCGGAAGCGTCCCAACCCAGCCATGTCACTTGTATGGGTGCCGGTTTGAGTGCTAAAATCCCACAAATTGTATTTGAAGTTAAACTATCCAGATCGACCAAGATATCGAGTCGATCAGAGTTGATTTTGTCGGCCAATTCTAATTTAGGTAAACTATATTGATATACTTCGTCTGAGTGAGCCATATACCAATCTTTAATTGGGTCGCGCACGGCTTGAGATGTTTTCATATATGTATAAATTTCAAACTTATCGCGATCGCAATGTTTGAATAAAGCGCGAGATAACCAACCGACAGAATGCCTCTTAAAACAAGTGGAAATATAGCCAATTTTGAGTTTTTTTCTGCTCGGAAAATTTGCTTTTAATAAGCTAATATTTTGATTTTTAAACTTTTCAATTCGGTCGGGACAAGCCATTTCAACGTTGGATTGACACAACTGACTGAGTTTTCTTCTAATTTGAATATTGTTTTGGGGATGATCTTCAATATAGGGAA
This sequence comes from Lyngbya sp. CCY1209, assembly GCF_035615495.1. Classification (GTDB taxonomy): domain Bacteria; phylum Cyanobacteriota; class Cyanobacteriia; order Cyanobacteriales; family Microcoleaceae; genus Limnospira. Next base: position 17,106 of record NZ_JAJENU010000324.1, read on the forward strand.
AATAAAAAGATGCACTGTACAGCCCCATAGAAATTTCGGAAGTCCCCAAATTCTGAGGATTTTCGGCAAGCACTTGGTCGATCAATAATTTATGCTGTTCAATCAAAGGAAATAGTTCATCCCAAAGCCCACCTGCACTCATCATGCTTTTTATAATAACTAAACTTTGAACAAGTTTTCCAGCCGCGGTAGCCGCAGCCGAATACGCAAATTGAGCATATTGAATCGCCTGGGAATAGTTACCCGTCTCGGTGAATAAGTTAACAATAGGATTGAGTAATTTTAAATTTTTAGGGTCAACCTGTAAGCCAACTTTACAAAATTCAATGGCTGTCAAGTGTTGATGTGCATGGGCTAACTCACAGTTTAAATCTAAAATAATTTTGATGAACGCTTGACTCTCTTTAACATGAGGGGCGATCGCTTTTGTCAATTCTAAGGACGATGGCTCTAAGTCTGCAACTTTGACAACTCGATCCCAGACATGAATTAATAAATTTTGATTTAAATCTTCAGGGGAGGTGCAATTTTGTAACCGATCGATTATTTGATAATCGGCTAAGGTTTCATTGGTATAAATGTCAATTTCAATGGACAAATCAACCAAATGAAGTAAATTATTGATATCGGTAGGATTCAGTTCCCTAATCTGTTGGCGAATCACCCATGCCAATTGATAATTCTCGAATTTGACCTGACGATTTGCTTCTTTATTGAGAATGCCAATTAATTCAGCATTCCAATCATCAATTTTGGCGGCATCTTCCTCGGCGAGTGCCAACAACCAGGTCATTTGAGATTCTTCCTCTTGACCTTGCAAGAGAAACATCAAGCCGAGATAAAAATAATAATATCTGTTCTCTGGTTGTGCCTCAATTGCCGATTCATAATAGCTAATCGCCTCTTCATATTGGCGATTTTCCAAAAATTTTTCTGCCCGTTCGTGTATTGCTACAATCCAATCACTATTCATTATCAAAATTTCCCTATTTCTTTAATTAAGTGGTTGCTAATATGTCAAAAAAACGTCGATATTAAAATCATTATTTATTGTTCTCCCGTCATATATATTTCCCACATTTTCTGATAGGCTTCTTCCATTTGTCGTGCGAACTTATTGGCATTCCATAAAGGTGCGGTGCGTTTGGACTGTCGCAACTTCCACGATACTTGTTTTCGCAAATCTTCATCCCTTCCCAAACGAATGCCCCACTCTACATAATCTTCATTACTCCAGGCAATGCCTTCGGTAATTCCCGCATTCATCATCATGGTATAACTATTGCGAGATGCAAATTGTTGTCCGACTTTCGTGACAATGGGAATACCCATCCACAGGGTTTCTAATGTTGTTGTTGCACCATTGTAGGGATAAGTATCCAGAACCACATCTGCAATTGCCAAATTTGCCCGATGGGTTTCTTCCAAACCTACGCGATTAATAAAACGCAATCTATTCCGACCGATACCCTCCCCTTCTGCCAATGCACAAAATAAATGACTGATAGATTCCTGTTCGCCAAATCCCTTGACGATCAAATAACTATTTGGGACTTCTTTAATAATTTGTATTTGTAGCTTTGCCATCTCAGGATTGTACTTGGGGCCTCGTTGAGCACTCAAATAGACAACGGCATTTTGGGGAAGGTCGAGATCCTCTCGTCGCAAACTGGGAAGGTCTACCTCAAAGCCGTCCACGGCGATATAGGTCTGAGGTAGTCGCCAGATTGTCTCTGGATAATAGTCCTGGGCATTTTCTGGCAAAACGTAGGGGTCGGCGATAAAATAGTCAATTGTCGGTATTGCAGAGGCATCCCAACCCAGCCAGGTCACTTGTATGGGGGCAGGTTTGAGTGCCATAATTGCACAGGTATTGGTTAAAGTTAGGCTATCAAGATCGATCAGAATATCAATTTCATCTTCATAGATTTGCTCGGCGACTTCTGTACTCACGATTCCATACTGATAAGCCCGATAGACGTGCTTTACATACCAGTCTTGCAGCAGATCTTGTCGATTTTCTGCGGCCAGTAGATAAGCATAAACTTGGAATTTTTCACGATCATGATGTTTGAAAAGCCCGCGAGATAACCAACCGACTGAATGCCGTCTCAAGCAATGAGAGACATAGCCAATTTTGAGGGGTCGGTTAAAATTATTGGGCGATTTTTGTTGCCCATGTCTGGATTGATATTTGGTGATAGTTTCCAGATGATTGGTGGCCAAATTTTTCTGGCAGAAATCGGAAACTTGGCATCTGATCTTTATATTGGCTGCTGGGGTGTCTCTAACATAGGGAAATAAAAAACTCGAATTGTATAATGTGATGGCCGATTGCCCCAAATCGAGCGCAGGATTGAGAAAGAGTGAGTCGAGCAGTGACTCTTGATTTTTTAGCGCATTTTTAACTTCACTCGTACATCCTCCTTCGGCCATTAGGCCATTTATAATCAACTGATTTCTGGGAATTTTTAAATGGGGTAGGTCAGTCAAATTGTAACAATGCTTGGCGTATTCAATCGCCTCTTTATATTCATTCAATTGAAGACTAAAATCCGCTATTGCCCGCAACACCTCCTCATGATCGGGCGCCATCTTCAAAAATAATTCCCCATAGCGCTTGGCGATACTTAGGCGGTTAAAAGAATAGGCAATCTCGTATAACATCGGAGTTACACTTGTGACAAACTCCGGTTGCTTTCCTACATGATGAATGCAGGTGCGGGCAAATTCTAAAGATGTCGGATGGATCGGAGCGGCAATTAAAAGTTTTTTCCAGACGTGCAGAATTAAATCGAGATTGACATTAATCGATTCGTTTTGAAACAAAGAAATCAGACCGAATTCTGCCAACTGATTTCCCGTATAAGTTTCCAGAGTAATTGATAAATCAATTAACTGCAATATATTATTAATATTGATCGGATTAATTTCTCGGATGTGTTGGCGAATCATCCAAGCCACGGAATAATCTTCTAAAGAACTCCGGCGATTTGCTTCTGCATCCAAAACCTGAAGGAGTTCTATTGTCCATCGTTCCATCTGCTCGGGGTTGCCATCGCTCATGGCAAATAGCCAAGTTGCCTGTGCTTCTTCCTCTTGACCTTGCAACAGTAATATTAAACCCAACTGCCAGTAATTAGATTTGCAATCGGGATTATTATTAATTGCTTCTTCACATAAACTTAAAGCTTCTTGATAATTTCCTTCCCGAAAACAAATGTCTATTTCGGATAATCCAGATATTGAATGGTTGGATGAATCATTATTAATCATAATGCCAATAATTCATTCAATGAAAACTATAAATCAATAATTTTTAATACAAAATAGGTAGCACTGATGTACTACCTATTCTTTCAAGATGCAAGGATTTTTTGCATTGTCTGGTTTGATATTGACAGGGACGACTTCCTAGATGTACTAGATGTATAACCCCTGCAAACCGTAACTACTCAAACGCCATTCAGTGGTCAGATTGGTAATTGTGTCATCCATCAAATTACAATGCTTCAAAGTTGGCACCACACAGGCTATTCCCAGCAGTAAAACCGGCAACTTGATCCGCAGAAGTGGACTCACAGATGATGCTTTGACTGGTCTGAGAATCACCGGCATCAACCAAAAATACCAAGCCACCATATCCACGAAGACCAGAGGCTACTGCAGTTGTATTGGCGGCAGATCCTGCTGAACTTGCAGCCAGGCCATAGGTATAGTTTTGCGTTGCAGTGGCGATGCCGAGGCCCAACTCTTCGATTCCCGTTGCAAAATCCGAATTTTCTACAAAGTAGGCTTGCTGACCTTTGTTGATGGATGCGAGGTACTGCTTGGCTTCAGATTGCTTCGCTTTGTTTGCCTGGTTCAAGAAGGAAGGCAGGGCGATCGCGGACAAAATACCGATAATGATGATTACAACCAACAGTTCGATAAGGGTGAAACCACCTTCTCTTTTCTTCTGGGAAATGTGTTGCAGGAATTTGGCTTTTAGTTCGGTCTTCATAATTGTTTCTCCTCGGGGGAAAGAGGTTTATTTGTTTTCCGTAGTTCTAACTTACCCGCCCCCCCACCGATTCATATCACCTCGCCCAAAATTTTTTTTTCAACCCCCGCCCCGATCGCCCCAACCCTCACCCAGCGGGCAGATCCGGTGATAAGCTAAAAATCGGACACCCACGGAACCCCACCCAGATGGACAACAAATTCGGATTTCTGCTCAAAATCGCCCTCCTCTCCCTCAGCATCTCCCTGCTGATCAAATATGTCGGCCCCCTCCTGGCCATCCCCGGCACCGACGCGATCGCTCTATTTGCCGTCCTCCTCCCCTCCTCAGTGCTGGCGGTTCTGCTGGGGATGCGATCGCGGGCACAGATATAAGGTATAAGGTGGACGGACACCGGACTCGACAATACCAGCCCTCGGCGAGGGTAAGGACGATCGCACCCATCAATCCCCTCAATACTCAACTGTGGGGGCAACCTTACAGGGTTGCCCACCAACACGCCTCCACCTTGTCAAAACCGATACCGCAGATCTAATGTATTCAGAATCAGCAATTCACAAATGAATTGATAATTATCAATTGTCAATTATCAATTGTCAATTCCCATGAACCTCGGTCAGTCGATCGGCTTCGCGGCTTTTCTGGCCGCCATGTATATCCTGTGGCAGGTCCGACAAGCCCTGCTGCTAGTCTTCGCCGCCGTCGTCCTCGCCACCGCCCTCAACCGCCTCACCCGCCAACTGCAAAAACTGCATTTGCGGCGATCGCTGGCCGCCTTCCTCTCCGTCAGCCTATTCTTCCTGGCGATAGTCGGTTGCTTCCTCCTGGTCGTCCCCCCCCTGATCGACCAATTTGAACAACTGGCCAACCGAGTCCCCGCCGGCCTCCAACAGGGATTGCAACAACTCAACTTCTGGCTGGACTACCTGCGGACCCACCTCAAAGGCCCCCTGCGAGAGTACCTGTCCGAGCTCAACCGGGAAGTCCGACAAATTCGGGTCGATCAGATCGTCGAACAACTGCAACTCCTGGGAAATCAAGCGATCGGGGGATTCGGTGTCGTCGTCGAAACCACCGTCGGCGGGTTGGTCAGCCTGCTGTTAGTGTTGGTCCTCGCCCTGATGCTCCTCGCCAACCCCCGGGCCTACCGCCGCACCACGTTGCGGATGATTCCTGCCTTCTACCGGCGGCGGATGGACGAAATTCTCGATCGCTGCGAAATTGCCCTGGGCCGCTGGGTGGTCGGCGCCGTCCTCAACACCCTCGTCGTCACCGTCGCCACGTTGATCGGGTTGTGGATACTGCGGGTCCCCCTCGCCTTCGCCAACGCCATCCTCGCCGGCGTCCTGAACCTGATCCCCAATATCGGACCGATCCTCAGCGTCATCCCCCCGATGGCGATCGCACTCCCGGACTCCCCCTGGAAAGCCATGTTCGTCCTGATTTTGTACGTCCTCATCCAACAGGCGGAAACCGCCGTCGTCATGCCCTATCTGATGGCCCAACAAGTCTCCCTCCTCCCCGCCGTCACCCTCCTGGCCCAGGGCTTCTTCCTCACCTTCTTCGGATTTTGGGGGCTGTTCCTCGCCCTCCCCCTGGCCGTCGTCGGACAAGTCCTGATCCAAGAAATCCTGGTTCGCGATATTCTCGATCGCTGGGATACCCCACCCCCTCGCCAATTCGACCCCGTTCCCGAGTCCGAGTCAAATGCGATCGACCCGGAAGGGGGAGAATCGCGAATCGATGATGTTAAAAATGGGGGGTAAACTATCCAGCATCGAGTAGTATTGAATCGGGTCCAGTCCGGCGATCGCCTCAAAGTCCGCCTTTTCAGGGGGGATAATGGGGGATCGGATGTATCCAATCGGATTAAAAACCGCCATCAAAAAATATGAAATTCAATCCATTCATTTTATTCACATTTTTAGGATTGGTCGGATTCACCTTCGATCCGCCCATCGCCTCTGCCGGTGTCGGGGCGATCGTCGAAGACAAAAGGGCCTTGGACGAACCCGGTTTGTACCTCGCCACTGCAACTTTAGAATACGACGATGGCGACGTTTTGACCGCCGATTTTCGGATCTACTGCCCGACGGTAATGATCCGTCCCACCAACTATGTTTTGGCCGATCGCGACGGCAATATCAAACGGCAAGGAGACTGGTGGGAACCGGCCTTCAAAGCCGAGTATTCCCCGGAAACAATGCTGGTCGAGGAGGTGTGCGGCCCTTGATTTTCAATCACTTTTCCCCTTCCCTTCCGCAGATTTCGCAGATGACGCAGATTCCCGATATTTTATAAGGACATAAAAGATCGAAAATTGTCGGGGCAAATGCCATTCACCCTCCCTATTCCCTATTCCCGACTCCCTATTCCCTATTCCCGACTCCCTATTCCCTATTCCCGACTCCCTATTCCCTATTCCCGACTCCCTATTCCCCATTCCCTACTCCCCCCCATGAGAACGATCGCCGAAATTAACGACAAAATTAATAACCGAAAAGCCGTCGTCCTGACCGTCGAAGAACTCAAAGCCCGAGTGGCAGAGGTCGGCGTCGCCCAGGTCGCCCGGGAAGTGGATGTCATCACCGCCGGAACCTTTGAACCGATGGAATCTTCGGGGGCGATGATCAACCTCGGACATACGGACCCCCCCATCAACATCCGCACCTGCTGGCTCAACGGCGTCCCCGCCTACAGCGGCTTCGGGGCAGTCGATCTCTACATCGGCGCCGGTCAGATGGTCAAGGAGGGGGACGAACCGGGGGAACGGGGCGGGGGCCACGTCATCGAAGACCTGATCGCCGGCAAGACCGTCCACCTGCAAGCCGTCGGCATCGCCTCGGACTGCTACCCCCGCAGTTCCTTTGAAACCTCCGTCAGTCGCGATACGATCAACCAGTTTTACCTGTTCAACCCCCGCAACCTCTACCAAAATTTTATCGTCGGGGTCAACGGTGGCGATCGCCTTTTGTGTACCTACCTCGGTCCTTTACAGCCGTTTCTGGGCAACGCCGTTTACTCCAACCCCGGGGCGATCGCCCCCCTGTTCAACGATCCGGAACTGAAACTCGTCGGCATCGGCACCCGCATCTTCCTCGGCGGCGGGGTCGGCTACATCACCTGGGAGGGAACCCAGCATTTCCCCCTACAGAGGCGCCTCCCCAACCAGACCCCCATCGGTCCGGCGGCTACCCTGGCGGCGATCGGGGACGCCAAGCAGATGAACCCCTATTGGGTGCGGGGCTGCTATTTCAAGAACTACGGCCCGTCCCTGATGTTGGGCATCGGCGTGCCCCTGCCGGTCCTCAACGAGGAAGTCGTCCTGCAAGCCTCCGTCCGCGACGAGGATATCGTCGCCCCGGTGGTCGATTTCGCCATCCCCCGCCGGGTTCGCCCCACTTTCGGTCTGGTCACTTACGCCCAACTCAAGAGCGGTCGGATTCAGATCGAGGGGAAAACCGTCCGCACCGCCCCCCTGGCGAGTATCGCCCGTTCCCGCGAGGTGGCGGAGGAGTTGAAGGGGTGGATCGAGGCGGGGACGTTCACCTTGACGGAACCCGTGGCGTCCGTTCCGATGGATCGCTCTTTCGTCCCCCAGGATATCTGGGGCTCCCAAATTCGCCTGGATTAGATTAGATGCGGTTATGTTTTCGTCGATTTCGATTGAAATGTTCGATTAAATTGTTAAATTTTGTGTGAGAATGATTCCCATTGTCGCCACGAAAAACCGTCACTTGACAGGATTTTTCTCATTTGCTAAATTAATTGAAAATGCGATGATACCTTTCTTGTATCCAGATCCGCTTAAATTCGATCAATCTGAGGGCGCGATCGCCCCAAACCCCGATCCGACCGTTTCCAGTTCCGGGCTATCCCGCCGCGATCGCAACCCCTACTCCTGTCGCAAAGAAACGAGTTTTTTCTGTCCCAAATTGCCGGGGCTTGACAAAATCAAATAATTGTGCTATTCCCGAGTCCGTGGATGAATATCGCAATTTCAATTCCCCATTCCCCATTCTCCCTCTCGCAACGGTGCGATCGCGGGGATAATCCGCGAATTATCCCCACTCAAATCAACTACTCTTCAGTTTTGGGCGGTTTGCGTCGCACGGGCTTGGGGACGGGCGAACCCGGGGAGGAGGTGCGGCGTACTCTAGTATCCTGGCGGGAGGGGCGGGAGAAATTCTCCTTCGGTCTTCGCCTGTTGAAGGGCTTTTTACCCCCCCGCTGCGGAGCCAGGGACCCGATATCGTGGCTTTCCTCGATCACCAGATCGCTTCCATCCAGGCGGGCATGGAGATCCCAAAAATGTCCGACGGGTCGCAGCCCCGCTATCCCCGACAACTTCAACTTGAAGAACTTGGGTTTTTCGTTCTCCTTGCGGGAAGATTGGCGAATTTTGATGATGGTGTACCGATTCTCATCCTGGGACTGGTAAACCACCTCTCCGCGAATCGAAAAATAGCCGTGTTCGATATCCGGCAGAGCCTGGGGTCCGAAAGAAATCATTTCGGGCCGGTCTTCTTCCGCCTCCGAATCGGCGGCCGAATTGCCATTGGGGAGTTCCGGGGAAGACTCATCCTCTTTTTTGAGGGTTTCCGGCTCCCAAATTCCCATAATTTGAACGTGAAGGTCTTCTTGCTTCTGTCGGGTGCGGGGATAGACGACCCAGAGATGTTCTTGTTCTAAATCGACGTGTTTTTTGACCAAACTCATCACCCGCCCGAGGAGGACGGCATCAATTTCAGTGCCCTCGACGGTTTGGAGGATACCTTGGGTGAACTGTTCGTCCGACGCCTTGTAGCAGCCCCGCACCAAACCGATCGCCCGATATTGGCGGGGTTCGCTCGGAGAGGGGATGGGGTGAAACCCGGAAGGATTGGCATCGGACGTTTCGTCCGGTTTGCCCTCCGTGGGAGAAGCTGGGGACGGTTCGGCGGCTCCCTCCGGGGGGGGAGGGGGCGCGGCGGGTTCCGGTTGGGAATGCTCCGCCTCCGGTTCGATATCCACGGTCTGATCTGGAGTGGGTTGAGAATCAATATTGGACTCGTCGGGTCGTTCCGGTGGGAACGGCGGAGAATTTGGAACTTGGGGGGGTTGATTCGGAGAAGGACTCATAAAACCTCTTACCAGGGGAGACACATCCCATGCAGGAATTTGCATGATGTTGCAGGTGGCACTAGCCCTTCGCACCCGGTCTCAATTGATGCGGGAGTCGCCTCCGCCGGTATTGTCGCAACAGTCGCCATCCGGAAACTTCGGACGGGACCGCGACATTCCGGCAGATACCGAACCGACATCAACGCGGACAAACCCATCGGTGGCTGGGATGGGTCGGGCGATCGGGCTCAATCACGGTGATTGTTCGTGCCGTAACAATTCAGCCAATCTGCCTATTGTACTGAATCCCATTTCTCGACGGACAAATCCGCAACCTTTGAGGAATCGAGTCCACAATTGTACTCAAATTTCTCTCTAATTTGTTTTGTCCGATCGCAGACCGGAGAAAACGATGGGGCGGATTGCCGAGGCACGTCTGCTACTATATTAGCTGCAGTGCGATTCGTTCAGGAACGAAATAGGGCTGAAATGCCCGAAATAACTTCCTGGTAAGGCTTTCTTCCCCTTGGATGGATATAAGGGACGCACCCCTGACCAGCCTTATAACTGTCTGTATGTTCCGAAGTTTGGTATCACA
>NZ_JAJENU010000325.1:0-5108 GCF_035615495.1 Lyngbya sp. CCY1209
AGATCCCCCCCAGCCCCCCTTGGAAAGGGGGGAGAATCAATCAAAGTCCCCCTTATTAAGGGGGATAATGGGGGATCGTTTCCCATTGATAAGAAACAGAAGATCCCCCCCAGCCCCCATCCCCCCCAGCCCCCCTTTGTAAGGGGGGAGTAAGGGGGGAGGAAGGGGGGAGAAGGACACAATTACACACCTGAAACTATCATGTCTATACTCTACCTCACCCAACCTGGCTCGATGTTAAGCAAAAAATATGAAGCCTTTAAAGTCGCAATTCCCCAGGAGGACGGAACCTGGAAGAAACAGTCCGTCGCCGCCCAAACTGTCGAACAAATCGTACTGATGGGAAATCCCAGCATTAGCGGGGACGCCCTCTGCTATGCGTTGGAGTTGGGGATGCCGGTTCACTACCTTTCCAGCTTTGGAAAACATCTCGGTTCGGCCTTGCCCAGCTATTCCAAAAATGGTCAATTACGACTGGCTCAATATGCCCTGCACGCCGACCCAGAGCGTCGCTTGGAGTTGGTTAAAACTATCGTTTCTGCTAAAATTCATAATCAATATAATGTCCTCTATCGGCGGGGGCAAAAAGACAATCCTCTCAAACAATATAAAGCTCAGGTTTGGAAACAAGAAAACCTCAACCAAGTGCGGGGAATTGAGGGGACGGTGGCGCGGGAATATTTCGCCCGCTGGCCGGAACTGTTGCCCGAGGGGTGGGAGTTTTTGGGCCGATCGCACCACCGTCGTCCCGCAGGCGATCGCGTCAATGCTTTGTTAAACTTTAGTTACGGTTTGTTGCGGGTGCAAGTCACGGCGGCGGCTCATATGGCAGGGTTAGATCCCTATATCGGCTACCTCCACGAAACCACCCGGGGACAACCGGCTTTGGTGTTGGATTTGATGGAGGAAATGCGGGCGTTGGTGGCGGATAATTTGGTGCTGTCGGTACTCAGCCGCAAGGCAATTAAACCGGAGGATTTTACCGAAAGTTTGGGGTCGTTTCGCCTGGAAGATAAGGGGCGGCGGGCGTTTTTGGAAGCGGCTAACCAAAAGTTTAATTCGGAGTTCAAACATCCGGTTTTCGGCTACCGCTGCACCTATCAGCGGGCGATCGAATTGCAGGCCCGACTCCTCGGCCGCCACTTGCAGGAAAATGTCCCCTACAAACCCTTGGTGTTACGATGAAACCGTTACTCTATCTCGTGGTTTATGATGTCCCGGCGACGAAGGCGGGGAACAAGCGGCGCCAGCGACTCCACGATCTCCTGTGCGGCTACGGGACTTGGAAGCAGTACAGTTTGTTCGAGTGCTTCTTGAGTGCCAAACAGTTCGTGACGCTGCAACACCAGATCGAGAAGTTGATCAAGTCTGGGGAGGATGCGGTTTGCATCTATATATTGGATGCGACGGCGGTGAAGCGGACGGTGGTTTATGGCACGCCACCCCCTAGACATGAGACGGCGACTATCCTATAATTGATTCATGCAATTTTGGCGGACCGAAGCTCGGTCGATTTCCCCGGGGGGTCCGCCAAATCGCCAGAACCTCGACAATTCAATACTTTCAGCGTTTTGGGTTCCGGCGGGTGGGCGATCGGCGATCGCTGAAACGCCCATTCGCGATCGGGTCCGCCAAAACCGGCTCTGGAAACGCCCATTCATCGGGGTTACAGAGGACGGACTTTCAAACCAATGAATCCCGGCAACGGGATTGAAACATTTCGGATCACCTTTTGTTTGAGCAGGCTCTTGAGACTTTCAAACCAATGAATCCCGGCAACGGGATTGAAACAGAAAGATTTGGGCGTCTGCGCGGCCCGCAGCTTCGACTTTCAAACCAATGAATCCCGGCAACGGGATTGAAACGACAATTAAAGTGTCAGAATCGAGTCATACGTCATCGAGCTTTCAAACCAATGAATCCCGGCAACGGGATTGAAACACTTTTTTTCTCAAAAACTTTTAGCAGGCGGAAGCTTTCAAACCAATGAATCCCGGCAACGGGATTGAAACCAGGCCGGACTCTCCGACATCCAGGATCAACTCGCCCTTTCAAACCAATGAATCCCGGCAACGGGATTGAAACCCCAAAAACCATAATTCGGAAAGCATCAAGTTTTCACTTTCAAACCAATGAATCCCGGCAACGGGATTGAAACATTTCCGCAATCCGCTTGCGGGCTCCTGGCTCGGGCTTTCAAACCAATGAATCCCGGCAACGGGATTGAAACAAAGCCGTACTTCTGCTTCAGGTAGTGCGGCATTTTTTCCTTTCAAACCAATGAATCCCGGCAACGGGATTGAAACAAAGACACCACCACGGCTCGGGGCTGGGGGTACGACTTTCAAACCAATGAATCCCGGCAACGGGATTGAAACCATATACCTCAATTGATTTGGGTAACGCCGTTGTTGACTTTCAAACCAATGAATCCCGGCAACGGGATTGAAACTCAAACTCCTCGTTAAATTCGCGACGGATTTCATTCCTTTCAAACCAATGAATCCCGGCAACGGGATTGAAACAATAATCTTTGAGCAATTTTGTCAGCATATTCGGCTTTCAAACCAATGAATCCCGGCAACGGGATTGAAACGAATGCGCGATCAGGTCGAAGCATATAAAATGCCTTGTCTTTCAAACCAATGAATCCCGGCAACGGGATTGAAACATCGCCGATGCCCTCGGTTTTCTTCATCCGCCAGGGACTTTCAAACCAATGAATCCCGGCAACGGGATTGAAACGATTCATGGGTACCCGCACCGATTAAAAGTTGTGACTTTCAAACCAATGAATCCCGGCAACGGGATTGAAACGGGAATATGCAACAAGACGAACTGACTCAATTTTTGCTTTCAAACCAATGAATCCCGGCAACGGGATTGAAACTATACAACTTCCAAGCGGCAATAGTTGGAATTTTAAACTTTCAAACCAATGAATCCCGGCAACGGGATTGAAACAAGCGGCTACTACCAACAATACCGCTCGATCCAAGCTTTCAAACCAATGAATCCCGGCAACGGGATTGAAACGCCTACTCTTTCGCGATCGCCTTTGAACACTCCCAGATCTTTCAAACCAATGAATCCCGGCAACGGGATTGAAACAACTACATAGTTATATAACTTTATTTAAATAAACTAAATTAGTGAATTCCAACGCCAGGATTGAAGGCTCTTTACTTTTCTTTGCCAATACCTTAATATATTCACTTTAAAATTAATGAGTCCCCTCAACGGGATTGAAACGAAATTATGAGTCCAATGGAGAATTGACAGATAAAGCGGAACAAATCTTAAAGGGGGCGATGCCGGAATTTCTCACCCACGGTTACGCCTCCACCAGCATGGATCGGGTGGCGAAGGCGGCGGGGGTGTCCAAACAGACCCTCTACAGCCACTTTACCGACAAAGACGGACTGTTTACCGCCCTGGTGAAGCAGATCGCCTCGGAAAAGTTTCGGATCGTCTGGGCGCCACCCCTGGAAGGCGAACCCGAAGGAGTGTTGCGGGATCTGGCCAGACGGCTGCTGATGGAAAATATCGACGATCGCGAATACCTGTGTTTCCTGCGGTTGATCGTCGCGGAGTCCCGGACGCGGCCCGATCTGGCCGAGGTCTTTTTGACGAATTTGGTCAAACCAGCGATCGAAATCCTCACCCACTATTTGGAAAATTGTCGGGATTTGGCGATCGCCGATCCGGAAGCGACGGCCCGGGTATTTGTGGGGGCATTAATTCATTATATGGTCGTCCAAGAAATTTTGCAGGGCAAAACATCCATGCCGATGGAAGCCGATCGCCTCATCGACAGTTTGGTAGAATTGATCGTCAGCCAAAAAGTCCGAAAACCCGGATAATTTGGCAGGTGGAGATTGTAGATTTTAGAGCGATCGTGACGACCATGCAGACCCCCAACTACACCCCGCCCTGGTTCCTGCCAAACGGCTTCCTGATGACCCTATATATCGCCCTCCAAGCGGGCAAAAGTTGGCGAGAAAACACCCTCGAACCCGAACCCCCCTACAAAGAAAAGCTATTTACCGGCGCCGGAGGCGTGCCGATCTTCGGAATTTACGCCGTCCCCGAAAATCCTAAAGGCACAATTATCGCCACCTACGGCATTGTCGGAGATTTAGATAACCAGTGGTTTTTGAGAATACTCGGCCGCAAAGCTTTCGCCCGAGGTTACGCGGTGTTGCTGTTCGACTGGCGAGCCCACGGCAAAACGGCGAAACTGTCCCCGGCCCTCACCTCCGACGGATTATATGAGGGGAAAGATTTCGTTTATCTAGCCTCCGAATCCGTCGCCCTCGGCTGTCCGGCGCCCTTTTGGTTTTCGGGACTCTCCCTCGGCGGACAGTTGGCTTTGTGGGGCATGAAAGAAGCCCAAAGTGCCGACAATTGGGAGACAGATCTGGCGGTAAAAGCCTCCGATTTCGCGGGTGGGATGGTGGTGTGTCCGAGTCTGGACTCGAACCGATCGCTCACTTATTTGGAGGACGATTTGTTGGGAAAACAGTTAGAACAGGCGATCGCGCGACGGTTGAAAGAACTGGCCCGGGAGTTGCAAAAAGCTCACCCCCAGGCCTTCGATCCCGAGGCGATCGAGCGCACCCATTCGATCCGGTCTTTCGACAAAGAATTGGTGATCGAAAAGTTGGGATTTGACACCGTAGAAGCCTACTACGAAGCCAGCAGCGGTCTGCAAATTCTGCCCCAATTACAGAAACCGACTCTAATTTTATACGCCAAAGATGACCCATTATTCACCCCGGAAATTATCCCCGATTTGGAAGCGGTGGGTCGAGACAATGAAGCGATCGACCTGTGGCTGACGGAATCGGGCGGGCACGTCGGCTACATCAGCAGCGAATCCTGTCAAAAAGAATGGGGCGATCGCGATCCCTGGTGGGCTTGGAACCGGATATTAGAGTGGTGCGATCGGCATTGATCCCCCTAAATCCCCCTTAAAAAGGGGGACTTTCTCCACATTCTCCCCCTTTTCTCCCCCCTTACAAAGGGGGGCTGGGGGGGATGGGGGCTGGGGGGGATTCTTCATTCTCCCCCCTTCCAAAGGGGGGCTGGGGGGGATGGGGGTTGGG
>NZ_JAJENU010000326.1:0-15552 GCF_035615495.1 Lyngbya sp. CCY1209
AACGGCTTTTCTATAAGGGTTTGAAAATTTCTGACCCCATTTCAACTGTAACCACGTGAGCGCTCGTTGCTATAACTTCGGATAGATGACGGGTATCGAAAATATGTGCTTAATTGGAGGGAGAGAAAATTTGATAAAAAAGGAGGCTAAAATAAGATGCCTTACGAAACTATCCAAGAACTGCCGGAAGAACTGAAGCAACAGTTGCCCCAAGGCGCCCAGCAAATTTTCCGGGCGGCGTTCAACAGCGCCTACTCCGACGGCATCAGCGAAGATGGAGCCCGTCAGATCGCCTGGAATTCTCTCAAAAGCCAGTATCACGAAGGTGAAGACGGCAAATGGTACGTCAACCCCGAGGGCGGCGCGGGAAACAGCCAAACTGGAACCATGCCTGCCAGCTAAATCCGAAACACGGTTGGTACTATAATTTTTTCTCCTAAGTCAATAGGCCGGTTTCTCAAATCGAAACCGGTTTTTTTTGGGCTTTAAGCGCCCCAGCGCAACAACGGGTTTGGGGCTTTTAAATTGATGCCAATTCACTCCAGGAATTGAGGGCTCGCAGTTGGGGGGTTTTCTTCATCTGATGTTCCTGCATCCGGGTCAAAACGTCGTCCAAAATACTCACCGCCTCCGGGATGAACGGACCCTTATTCAACATCACGCAGTCGGCCCGCTGCGCCATCGCCGCGTCGGTGATTTCCGATCGCGACGGAACCCCCTGTTTCGCCAACTTTTCCAACACCTGGGTCGCCCAAATTACCGGGACGTGGGCGGCTTCGCACATCCACATGATTTCCTCCTGCATTTCCGCCATCCGCTGGTAGCCGATTTGCACCGCCAGATCCCCCCGGGCGATCATGACGCCGAAGGGTTGGTTGCCGGCCGCCTGGACGATCAGATCCGGGAGGTTTTTGATGGCGGCGTGGGTTTCGATTTTGGCGATAATTCCGATGGGACACTCGGCCGATCGCCGCTTTTTCAACTCGTCCTGCAGTCGTCGCAAATCCGCCACTTCCTGGACGAAAGAGTGCCCCACCAAGTCGGCGTGTTCGGCGATAAAATCCAAATTTCGGAAATCTTTTTCCGTCAGAGAATCGTAGTAATATTCCGTGTCGGGAAAATTGATGCCCTTGTCTTCTTTTAGTTTCTCCCCCTTTTTGGGGCGGGCTTTGATCACCTTCAAAAATATCCCTTCCGGCGCTATTTTCTCCACCCGAGTCCCCAACTTGCCGTCGTCGATCCACACCGTCTGGTCCACCTGAAGTTGGTCTAAAATTTCGGGGATGGTGCACCGGGCCTGGAATTCCAGATCCGATCGCGGTTCAGGTTTGTCCCGGGTCATCAACAGACGATCGCCCATGTGCAACCGCCGCTGTTTCGGGTCCGGGGCGATCGTGTCCGCCGTCCGGGCCTGGATGCCGCCGAGATCCATCAGCAGTTGGCAGGGTTGCCCCGTCTCCGCCACCCCCCGCCGCAGGTGCTCGACCATTTTTTCCCACGCCTCGGGGCCGTCGTGGGCGCAGTTGATCCGCACGCAGTTGGTCCCCCGGTTGAGGATTTCCCGGAAAAATTCGTAATTTTCCGCCGCGTCGGAGGGCAGCGTCACCATGATCCGCACCCAGCGATCGTGATTCGACGCGCCGAGTAACTTTTCGGTGTGGTGCCGCAGCAGGTGTTCCCCCTCGAAGAACGTGTCGGCGGAGGGGTGGGAGGGCAAGTTGCCGTCATCGACCCCGCAAATGGCCCCCAGGGAGGCGATCGTGGCGTCCAAATTCGGCAGCACCCGGGACTCGCAGCGGCCCAGGGACGACAAACCCAGGGGCATCAAATCCCGCTGCATCCCTCGCAAATCGTGCTGTCGGAAAATAATGTAGTTCGCCAAATTCTGTCCGCTAATTTGAAACGCCCGCCGCGAGATGTTGGGTTCCCATTTTTGATACAGTTTCTCGCCATCTTCGCAGACGGATTCGCGCAATTCTAATAACGTATCGAGTAGGTTTTTATAGTCGGATTGAGTCACGACACATCGACTCCCATTGTCTTTTTATCTTGTTTTATCACGGGAGTCGCCCGGTATTTTACACCGATAGATAGATTTTTTAAAATTGGGCGCAAGCCCCGCGCCCCCACCGGCTTTCAATTCCAAACTCTACCATTGGGGGGATGTAATTTTTTGATCCTCGCCTCTAGGCTAAAGGTAAATTTTGGATATCCGCAGCCTTGCAACCCCCCGGAATCGGCGGGCACTCCAGAACCTTTGCAGCAATTTTAATGCGGGAAAATGACGGAACCCCAACACTCGGTAAAAGCGCAACTGCGATCGCAACTTCCCCCGGCTTTAAATATTTTGGTCGATCTGGCATTTAACTTTTGGTGGAGTTGGTCGTCCGAGGCGACCTCCCTGTTTCGGGATATCGACGCCCAACTGTGGGACCGCTGCGGTCAAAATCCGGTCAAATTTTTGCTGGAACTCCCCGAAACCCAACTGATGCAGGTCGCCACCGACCCGACGTTCCGGGAGCGATCGCGCCAAGTCGGAGAACAATTTCAGCACTACATGAACGCCGGGGAAACCTGGGCGAAAGAAGGCTTCCCCGACCTCACCCCGGACGAACCCATCGCCTATTTTTGCATCGAATTCGGATTGCATCCCTGCCTGAAAACCTACGCGGGAGGCCTGGGAATTTTGGCCGCAGACCAACTCAAATCCGCCTCCGATTTGGGCATCCCGATGGTGGGGGTGGGCTTGATCTACCACCACGGCTATTTTGAACAGCATTTCAACTCCGAAGGCTGGCAGGAAGAAGTATTTCCGGACCGAAACTTTTCCGAACTGCCGCTAGAATTGGTGCGAGACGGCGACGGAAATCCCCTCACCGTCGAAGTCAGAATCCGCCGTCGCCCGGTTAACGCCCAGGTTTGGCGGGTGCGGGTGGGCCGGCTGAATTTGTATTTGTTGGATAGCGATCGCGACGACAACGATCCCCTCGATCGCACCCTCACCAACACCCTCTACGGCGGCGACGACAACACCCGCATCGGCCAGGAAATTCTCCTCGGCATCGGCGGCGTCCGCCTTTTGGAAGCCCTCAATTTGCACCCCTCCATCTACCACTTCAACGAGGGACACTCGGCCTTCGCCGCCCTGGAATTGCTGCGGCGGCGGATGGCAAAAACCGGCGAATCCGTCGAGGAGGCCCAAACCGCCGTCCGGAAACAGTGCGTTTTCACCACCCACACCCCCGTCATGGCCGGCCACGACACCTTCTCCCCCGACTTCATCGACGATTTCTTCTGCCACTACTGGCCCGACTTGCAACTGTCCCGGGATGCGTTCCTGGATCTGGGGGCGAGGAAACCGGGGGACCCCTGGGACCCCTTCAACATGACCGTTCTGGCCCTGCGGATGTCCCGGATCGCCAACGGCGTCAGCCAACTCAACGGCCAAGTCAGCCGCCGGATGTGGTCGGTCCTTTACCCCGATCGCGACGTGGAGGACGTCCCCATCACCGCCATCACCAACGGCGTCCACACCCCCACCTGGATCTCGCCGCTGATGGCCTCCCTGTACGCCCGCCACCTCTGCGAAAATTGGGCGCAGCGGGCTTGCGAACTGGAAATGTGGGGGGGGATAGACCGCATCCCCGAGGGCGATTTGTGGCAGCGTCACCGCCTGCTGAAGCGACAATTGGTCATCTACACCCGCAACCGCCTCAAACAGGCCCGCCGCGATCGCGGGGAAGATCCGAAATACATCGAAGCCTGCGATCGCATCCTCGACCCCGACGCCCTCACCGTCGGCTTCGCCCGCCGGTTCAGCCCCTACAAGCGCGGCGATCTGATTTTGCAAGATCCCGAACGGGCGTTTAATATTTTCCGCGATCGCGATCGGCCCGTGCAAATTATTTTCGCCGGAAAAGCCCACCCCGCCAACGACGAAAGCAAACGCATCATGCAGCGGCTGATCGAGTGGAGTCACGACGAGGACATCTGGTCCCGGGTGGTTTTTCTGGAAGATTACGACATCCTCACCGCCAAGATGTTAGTTTGGGGGGTAGATCTGTGGCTGAACACCCCCCGCCGTCCCCTGGAGGCCTCCGGCACCAGCGGCCAGAAAGTCGCCCTCAACGGCGGACTCAACTGCAGCATCCGGGACGGGTGGTGGAACGAAGCCTACCGGGCGGACTCCGAGGGTCGCGGCCTCAACGGGTGGGCGATCGGCGATCGCACGTTTGCCGATACCGACGACCACAATCCCTCCCCCGAAGACCGGGAAGAACAGGATCGCCGGGACGCCGAACACCTCTACCATCTCTTAGAAAACGAGATCGTCCCCCAATTCTACGATCGCGACGGGGACCACCTCCCCCGCAGGTGGATCGACATGATGAAAGCCTCGATCAAAACCGTCGGACCCCAATTCAACACCGATCGCATGGTGAAAGAATACGTCACCCGACTGTATTTCCCCGATGTCGCCTCGGAGTTTGCCGAACCCGCCCTCACCAGCAGCGCCCGATGATGGGTGTAGGGTGTAGGGTGTAGGGTGTAGGGTGTAGGGAGGGGGGAACGTCCACAGATTGCAGCGCACCACCATAATATGAAACTTCGAGATCGAATTATTATCGCCGTCGTCCTGATCGCCCTCCTGGGCTTCACGTTGTCGGGGACGTTGGTTCACTTGTTAACCGAGGCGTGGTGGTTCGATGCGGTGGATTTCGCCTCGGTGTTTTGGACCCGCATCACCTGGCAGATTTTATTGTGGGTGGGGGGATTCGTTTTGTACGCCGCCTTTTTGGGGGGAAATTACGCGATCGCCCAACACTTCACCCGCCACCGCCGCTTCGAGTTTTTGGAGGGGACGGAATTTGAACCCTACAGCCGCGGCCTGGTGCGGGTCGTCGCCGTCTTTCTGATTTTCACGATATCCCTCGGCGCCGCCACCGTCGCCTACGACTCCTGGGAAGTTTTTCTCAAATATTTGAATCAGTCCCAATTCGCGATCGCCGACCCGATTTATAACCAAGATGTCGGGTTTTATATCTTCCAACTCCCCCTCTATGAAACCCTCCAGGACTGGCTGTTGAGTCTGTTTGTCTGGGGACTGGCGATCGCCGTCGCCATCTATTTATTAAAAGGACAATTTCGCGGCCGCTACGACTGGAAACACTTTTTCACCGGACAAGCCAAAACCCACATCAGTATTTTAATGGCCGCGATCGCCGTCACGGTCGCGATCGGCTTTTTACTCGACCGCTACGAACTGCTTTTAAATGCCGATGGAGTCGTATTCGGCGCCGGATACACCGACGTCCACGCCCGCATTTTCGCCGACTGGGTGATGGCCGGACTCTCCATCGTTTTGGCCGGTTCCTTCATCTTTTCCATCTGGCAAAATAGCCTCACCTTCCCCATCGTCGGCCTCGGCATTTACCTCGTCGCCCTGGTTTTACTCACCAGCGTCTATCCCAGTTTTCAACAAAAAATCGTCGTCGAACCCAACGAACTGGAAAAAGAACGGCCCTACATTGCCCACAACATCGAATTTACCCAAAAAGCCTACGACCTCCCCAACGTGGAACGGCGCGATTTTCCAGCCGCAAGCGACATCGATCGCCAGACCCTCGACGACAACGAAACCACCATCCGCAACATCCGCCTGTGGGACTACCGGCCCCTGCTGAGTACCTACCGCCAACTCCAAGAAATCCGCCTCTACTACCGTTTCAACGATGTCGATATCGATCGCTACACCCTCGATGGAAATTACAGGCAGGTGATGCTTTCCCCCCGAGAATTGGTCTACGAACAGGTACCCGCCGAAGCCCAAACTTGGGTCAACCAGCGATTAAAATATACCCACGGTTACGGGTTAGTGATGAGTCCCGTCAACCAAATCACCCCCGACGGTTTGCCGGAATTCTTCATCCGCGACATTCCCCCGGTTTCCACCGTCGATCTCGAAATCGAAGAACCCGCCATCTACTACGGCGAACGGACGAATACTTATATCTTCACCAACACCGACACCCCCGAATTCGACTATCCCCGCAGCAACGAAAACGCCTTCACATTCTACGAGGGAGACGGCGGCGTGTCCGTTGGTTCTCTGGGGCGGCGGCTGGCCTACGCCTACGATCGCGCCGATCTCAACCTGTTAATTTCCGGCTATTTTAACGAGAATTCCAAAATCCTCTACCACCGAAACATCCGCGATCGCGTCGCCCGCGTGGCCCCGTTTTTGCGGCTGGACAACGACCCCTACATGACGGTTATCGGCGGCCAACAATATTGGATCGTCGATGCTTATACGGTGAGCGATCGCTATCCCTACTCCAAACCCCTGCTGCAAAGTAACAACGTCGGGGCGATTTTGGAAGGCGGAAATATCGAGGCGATCGTCCGCGGCAACGCCAACTACATCCGCAATTCCGTCAAAGTCGTCGTCGATGCCTTCAACGGCGACATGAGATTTTTCGTGATGGACGAAACCGATCCCGTCCTCGAAACCTACCGCAAAATTTTCCCCTCTTTATTTATCCCCAAAGACGAGATCCCCGCCGATGTCAAAGATCACTTCCGCTATCCTTTAGATCTGTTCACCATCCAGGCCCAAATTTACCTCGCCTACCACATGAGCGATCCGCAAAACTTCTACAACCAGGAGGACTTGTGGCGGTTCCCGACGGAGGCTTACGAGGGCAATCAACGCCTGATGGAACCCTACTATCTGATCATGGAACTGCCGGAAGAAGAAGGCGAAGAATTTGTCCTGATCTTGCCCTTCACCCCCGTCAACAAAGACAACATGATCGCCTGGATGGCGGCGCGATCGGACGGCGAAGATTACGGCCGATTATTATTGTACGAATTCCCCAAACAAAAAGTGATTTACGGCCCCAGCCAGATCGAAGCCCGAATCGACCAAAACCCCACCATTTCCCAACAGCTAACCCTGTGGAGTCAGGAGGGTTCAAGAGTGATCCGCGGCGATCTGCTCGTCATCCCCATCGAGGAGTCTTTATTATACGTCGAACCCGTCTACCTGCGGGCGGAACAGGGGGAACTCCCGGAACTCAAACGGGTGATCGTCGCCTACGATAAAGAAGTCGTGATGGCCGAAAACTTGGAGCGATCGCTCGCCCTCCTCTTCGGCGAACAGGCGGAAGAACAACAACCCGCACCCGCCGCCGTCACCCGACCCCAAATCCCCGAAAATATCGCCCAACTCACCAATTCCGTTTTGGAAAAATATCAGCAGGCCCAAGAAGCCCGGCGCCAAAACAACTGGACCGAATACGGCCGCTATATGCAGGAGTTCGAGCAACTCCTCAACCAACTCCGTCAAAGCCAGAATAATGGTAATGAGGAGGAATAGACCCGCTCGGGAATCAATTCCCAAGCTCACAGCAAAAATCCTCTAAAGAGGATTAACATCAAATCCGGTCAAATACTCAAAAATCGACCTCCCCCCTTACAAAGGGGGGCCGGGGGGGATGACGATCGCTCCTCCGTGTCCTGGAGTGCCTCTGTGGTTTTTGGAAATAATTCTTAACAAAAAAATCGACTTTTTTCAGCCGATCGCCTAGCTTTTTTGCAAAAATTCTGATATCATACTCTCATAATGGGAATAGTCGCGATTTTTTTATTGCAGTTACCACTCCCATCATGAAGGATGATGTTCCCATCATATCCGAAATCGCCGCCCCCTGTCAACCCCTTTTCGCCGCCGCGCATCAAAAAAAAACGAAATTTTCCATCCCACCCGAAACCGAAAAAATCTAACCAAAAACAGAGATAAAAATTTGCCGCACCTGATAAAAGTTGAGACAGAGATAAATGTCGGTATAACTTCAGGTAAAAAAATATGACTAAGACCCAGAATATAGAGACGGTGCGCCGCGGCGATCGCACCCAACTCTTCCGAGAAAAGCACCCCGGCGCCGATCGCTGGGCGGCGGGTTACGGGCAGATCGAACACACCCCCGAAACCCAAGAGCGGGTTTTTTGCATGGCGGAAATCCTCGCCGAACGGGGGATACCCGAAGATGAACTTTGGGAATTACTCTACGCCCTCGATCGCATCGCCAGCGCGGGGATGTGGCTGGTCGTGCACGAAACCTATGCCCAAAAAATCTATCGGGACGGGCGAGATCTCAAACCCGAAGACTTCAAAACCAAACCGGAAGGGCACACCGGCGGCTCATTAAATATGGTCCCCGCCTATTCCGGCTACATGGCGATCGACGCCATCACCCACATCACCCGAGGTTGGATGATGGGACAGGGACACTGCGTCGCCGCGATCGACTCCGTGAACCTATTATTAGATAACCTCAACCCCGTCCACGCCGATCGCTACGACCTCAGCGACGAAGGCCTCACCCGCTACGTCCGGGACTTCTACTCCTACAAACTCGACGAAGAAGGGCGGCAGGACTCCCCCCTCGGCAGTCACGTCAACCCCTACACCGCCGGGGGAATCGCCGAAGGCGGCTATCTGGGATTCGTCCAACTCGAATACGTCCACACCCCCCTCCCCGGCGAGCGGTTGGTGGTGTTCCTCAGCGACGGCGCCTTTGAAGAACAGCGCGGCAGCGACTGGGTGCCCCGGTGGTGGCGGAGTCAAGACTGCGGCTTGGTGGCGCCGATCATGATCAACAACGGACGCCGCATCGACCAGCGGAGCACGATGGCCCAAAAGGGCGGCACCGACTGGTTGATAGAACACCTGAAACTCAACAACTTCGATCCGATCGTGTTCGACGGAGGCGATCCGGCGGCCTTCGTCTGGGCGATCTTTGAAATCGAGAGTCGCCTGGAAGCCGGGGCCAAAGCGGTGGAACGGGGAGAGGCTAATTATCCCGTGCCCATCCCCTACGGCATCGCCGTGGCCCAAAAGGGGGCCGGGTTCTACAACGCCGGGGAAAACCTCGCCCACAACTTGCCGCTGGGAGGCAACCCCCGCAAGGATACCAAAGCCGCCCAGATTTTCAACGAGTGGAGTCGGAAGCTGTGGGTGCCGCCGGAGGAGCTCGACGCCGCGATCGCCCAATTCCAGAACCACGACCACAGCGATCGCCCCCTGGAACGGGACAACCCGATGGTGTGGCGGGACGTCAGCCTGCGGGAAGTGCCCGAACCCGACTTCCAACCGATCCCCGAAAACCGGATGGACCGGTCCGCCTGGACGACTTCCCAACCCATGAAAGCGGCGGATAAAATGTTCGTGGCGACGGTGCGGGCCAACCCCCACCTGCGCCCCCGGGTGGGCAACCCGGACGAGATGAAGTCCAACCGCCTGCAAACCACCCTCGACGCCCTGAAATTCCGCGTCACCGACCCGGAGGAGGGCATCCCCGAGGACATCCACGGCGCGGTCATAACGGCCCTCAACGAAGAAGCGATCGCCGCCGCGGCTTTGGCGAATAAAGGCGGCATCAACCTGATCGCCACTTACGAAGCCTTCGGGGCGAAAATGCACGGGGTGATGCGGCAGGAAATCATTTTCGCCAAACACCGCAAGGGCATCGGCCAACCCCGGGACTGGCTGTCCATTCCCCTAATTCTCACGTCTCACACCTGGGAAAACGGCAAAAACGAACAGTCCCACCAAGATCCGATGATGTCGGAGGCGATGCTCAACGAACCTTCGGACATCTCCCGGGTGCTGTTTCCGGCGGATTACAATAGCGTCGGGGTGCTGATGCAGAAACTCTACCAAACCCACGGCCAGTTTTGGTCTGTGGTGGTTTCCAAGCGGGGAATCGCCAATCTTTTCAGTCGGGAAGAGGCGGAACAATTGATCGAACAAGGGGCGATAAAGCTGGGCTGGGCCGGGTATCGGCAGGATTCGCCCCAGGTGATTTTGACGGCGATCGGCGCCTACGAGTTGCAGGAGGTTCTGAAGGCTTCGGCCCGCCTGACGGAACGGGAGATGCCCCATTCGGTGGTTTACATGGTGGAACCGGGGCGGTTCCGCATCCCCCGGGACGAGGGAGAGTTGGAGCACGCGGCCTCGGGAAATCTGGTGGCGGCGCTTTACCCGGAGTCCGTGCCCTCCCGGGTGTTCGTCACCCACACCCGCCCGGAACCGATGCTGGGGACTTTGCAACCCCTGCACACCGGTTTTAACCGCACGGCGGCTTTGGGATTTGTGAATGTCGGCGGGACCCTGAATGGCGAGGGGATGCTGTTCGTGAACCGGTGCAGTTGGGGCCACGTTCTGGCGGAGGCGGCGCGGGTGTGCGATCGCCCCCGGGAGGATTTTCTCACCACAGAAGAACGGGACGCTTTGGAAGGGAAAAGTTGTCCCCAGGGCGCGATCGGTTCCCCGGTGAGTATTTAGCGATCGGGAAGGAAGAATGGAAATCAATTAATCATCATTGTCCATTCTTCCCCACTCCCGACTCCCGACTCCCGACTCCCCACTTTAAATTATTATTTCTCGGAAAACGGCGTGGTTTGAAGTTGGTCCAAATCGTAGAGGATTTCGCCGAGGGAAAATCCGCCCACTTCGCTGATGCGGCCGCGCCATATCGCCTCCCGAGTGCTGGGCATTCCCCGGCCGTGGCTGGGGTACATCTTGGCATTTTTAAGGTGGATGAATTCGGGGAGGGGGAGTTTGACGGCTTCTTCTTCATGTCGCCTGACCTGATCCTGAAACTGAATGATTAATTCTTCCAGTATTTGCTTAATTTCGTGATGCTTGTCTCCCAATTTTATCAATTTCTTCAATTCTTTAAAATAAGCCTGCTGGCTGATAATGCGACCGGAAACAATCAGGCCATCGACATTGAGGGTTATGGCAATTTCCAAAGATGTTTTTTCGGGGATTGCGGCCAGAACTTGAAGGAGTTTATCTAAATGTTGGTTTTGAATTTTAGAACCTGAACTCATTGACGATTCGTTCTCCTATCGATGGGGTTTAAAAACAGCACTCGCTTAGATATCGTTGGGGAAAAATTTGGGATAACCGAGACAAGGTATCAAAATTATATACCTCGGGCCGGATGTTTGGAGAGATCGTGTCAGCAATCCCTCACCTGACCGGCATCCGGGAGGAATGCGATCGCACTCAATTCTCGGCGACATGACATTCGGAAACTTGTTCGTTCCATCTCCGCCCTCCCGAATATTTTACATCTAAAATTGAAAATATCCAACTTCTGATGGAGGAGATCGGAGGCAAAAATTGCCAGAATGAAATATAAGAAAAGCGATATAAAGGAAACTGTATTAATGATGATTTTCAAAAATAACTCGACTATTTTCCTAGGATTGGCGGCGGTCTATTCCCTGGCCGCCGGCTTCCTACCCGGACTGGCAAAAGCCGAAGAAAACGGGCGGTTTGCCCAGGCCGTCAACTGCCGGGAAGTAGACGTGAACACGGCTCTCAACGTCAGGGAAACCCCCGGCGGACGGGTAATCGGGAGACTCGAAGATGGGGAAAACGTCTATCTTTCTACAGACCCCGTAAATGGGTGGGTGGCGATCGGTTCCCCGATGGACGGATATGTTTCCACCGACTATTTGAACTATTGTACGGGGGCTATTTCTTCCCCCGCCCAACCGGTCGCCCAGGCGACACCGACGATCCCCGGCGACGCCGTTCCGTCCACCTCGTCCACGGTGCCGGGGAGCAACTGTCGGCAAATTATCACCCCCGATGTTACCATCCGCCAGGAGCCCGGAGGAGAGGCGATCGGGACTCTGGAGCAAAATCAAGAGGTTTACATCGCCAACGAGGGAAATCGAGGTTGGGTCCCCATCGAAAGCCCGGTGAGCGGGTACGTCAGCGCCACCAATTTGGGCTACTGCGACGGCGCGACGCCGGGGGACGAACAGAGCCGGCAACCCCTGCCACCGTCCGCCAGCAATCCGGGCGAATTTGTCTCCACCGTCCCGGAGGGCAACTGTCGAGAAACGAACACCTCCGGCGTGGCAATTTTCGATGAGCCCGACGGCGAAATCGTGGGGACTTTGGAAGCGGATCAAGCCGTTTATATTGCCAACGAAGGCCGCAACGGTTGGGTGCCGGTGGAAGTTCCCGTCAATGGTTATGTCAATGCAGATTATCTGACCTATTGCAGCGGCCCGCTGCCCAATATTCCGACTTCGAGTTGTCGGGAAGTGGACGTTTATTCGAGGCTGAACGTGCGGGAAGAACCCGGCGGCGAAACGATCGCCCAGTTGGAAGACGGACGGGCGGTTTCCATCCGCGATCGCGGCCAAAACGGCTGGGTGCCGATCGTCGCCCCCCTGCAGGGCTACGTCTCCGCAGAATATCTGGAATATTGTCCATAGAACCATTACAAAATATCCGATTTATACGAACAGGAGGAAGTATGAAAGTCCAAACAGACGTGACTTACCGTAACTTAGAAAAAACCGACGCGATCGAAAGTTTGGTCGCAGAAAAAATTGCCAAACTGGAAAAGTTTTGCGATTACATGAGTAGCTGCCGGGTGGCGGTGGAAAAAACCCACGATCGCCCCGACAGCGGCACCCCCTACCGGGTCAGAATCGACATGACCATCCCCCCCAGCCACGAGTTAGCGGTCGATCGCAGCCCCGACGTCGGCACCCAGTACACGCCGTTGGAAACGGTAATTCGGGAAGCCTTTGAAGCGGCCCGCCGCCAGGTTGTGGAGTTGGTCGAAAAGCAGCGGGGCGAGGTGAAAACCCACCCCCAACAGGAGATGATGGCGATCGTCACGAAACTCGAATCCGACCACGGTTTTATCAAATCTGTCGCTTCCGGGCGGGAAGTTTATTTCCACAAAAATAGCGTCATCAGCGACGATTTTGATCGCCTGGAAGTGGGGACTGGCGTTGCCTACGCCGACGAAATGGGCACGAACGGACCCCAGGCGACGACCGTTCAAATCGTGGACAAACCCGGCGCCCGGGCCGAAAAAACGGAAACCGAAGTCGAACAACCGATGGGTTGGAAATAATGACGATCCGCGATGTTATTGAGGAGAATTTTATGAACGCACCGACACTGTTATCTCACGCCGAACTGAAAACGTTGATGGAATGCGAAGATACCTGCGTTTCCATCTACTTACCCGTCCACAAAGCCGGCCCCCCGGTTCGTCAAGATCCGATCCGGTTTAAGAACTTGATTTCGGATGCGATCGGGCAACTGGAACGGCGGGGTTGGCGCCACAGCGACGCGGAAGACTTTCTCGCCCCCGCAATGGAACTGGACAAGCCGGAATTTTGGCGGCACCAAAACGAAGGGCTGGTGATTTTTGTCGCCCCGAACCTGTTCCGATACTACCGACTTCCCCTGTATTTTGAAGAGTTGGTTTCGGTGGGCGATCGCTTCCATGTCAAGCCCTTGATGCCGCTATTTACCCACAACGGACGGTTCTACATTTTGGCGTTAAGTCAGCATCAAATCAAGCTGTTTCAAGCCAGCCGTTATCAGAGCAACGAAGTCGATATCGGAGACACCCCCACCAGTTTGGAAGAAGCCCTCCAATACGACCAACCGGAAGAACAGGTGCAAATGCACACCGGCAACCCCAATCCCGCCGCCGGAAAATCCCTCATCTTTCACGGTCACGGGGTCGGGACGACGGCTGACAAGGGCGGAATTTGGCGATTTTTCCAAAAGGTCGATGCCGGAATTCGCAAGGCACTCGACGGAGAAAATGCGCCCCTGATTATGGCCGGGGTCGAATACCTGCTGCCCATCTATCGAGATGCGAATTCCTACCCCCATTTAATTGAAGAATGCGTCACCGTCAATTCGGAGATTCTGACCCCGAAAGAACTCCACGATAAAGCTTGGAATGTGATGTCGCAATACTTCAAAGTTGACCGGGAAAAAGCCACGAACCGCTACCACGAATTGGCGGGGAACGACGGTCAGGCTTCTCGAAATATGGAGGAAGTGATCAAAGCCGCTTATTATCAACGGGTGGATTCCCTGTTCGTGGCGACGGGCGAGAAACAGTGGGGACAGTTTAACCCCGAAAGCAATACCATCGAATTGCACCGGGAACCCGATCCCCACGATGTCGATCTGTTGGATTTCGCGGCGATTCAAACCTTCCTGAATGGCGGGACGGTCTACACCGACAAGCCGGAAAATCTGCCCGATCGCGCCCTTTTGGCGGCGACGTTCCGCTACTAAAATAAAAGATTATCCTCTTTTTTGAGGGTGGGGAAAGGGTGAAAATATTTCGTCCTTTTCCCGATGACAGCACTCCCCTGGCGATCGGAAGCGCTGAAGCGCAACAACATTTAGAATTACAGCTCCAATTTTTCGATGTTTTCTCGCATCACTTTGGCGGAGTTTTGTAGTTGTTTTTTCTCTGTATCACTCAGCGCTAAATTGAGCACCCGTGTCACCCCCTGGCGACTGACGACGGCGGGCAAACTCAGGCAAACATCCTCGATGTCATGCAAGCCCTCGATCAGGTGACTGACAGTGAAAATCCGGTGCTGATCTCGCAGGATCGCTTTGGCAATTTGAGTGACTCCCAAACCGATCGCGTAGTAAGTTGCCCCCTTGCGATCGATGATTTCGTAGGCGGCATTTTTCACCGCTTCAAAAACGGGCTCCAGGCGTTCCTTTTCATCTTCGGGGAGGTCGCCGGAATTTCCGTCGCATAAATTCATCCCCGCAATGTTGACTTTACTCCACACCGGAACCTCGCTGTCGCCGTGTTCGCCGATGATGTAGGCGTGGAGGCTGCGGGGGTCGATGTCCAATTTTTCAGCCAACAAAAACCGAAATCTGGCTGTATCCAAAACCGTCCCCGAACCCAAAACCCGGTGACTCGGAAGGCCGGATATTTTTAAGGTAACGTAGGTCATGATATCCACCGGATTGGTCACCACCAAGAAGATGGCGTTGGGGCAGTGTTTGACCGCCTCCGGAACGATACTTTTGAAGATTTTAGTATTGCGTTGCAGCAAATCTAAGCGCGTTTCTCCGGGTTTTTGTTTGGACCCGGCGGTGAGAATGACGAGATCCGGATCGTTTGCATCTTCCCAGGAACCCGCCCGAATGTCCGTGGGTTCCACGAAAGGCAGTCCGTGGTTGAGATCCATGACCTCGCCCTCGGCTTTTTTGCGATCGACATCCACCACCAACATTTCATCAAATACATTTTGAATCAGCATGGAGTAAGCGGAAGACATTCCCACTTGTCCCGCCCCCACGATGACACCCTTGAGGGGTTGGTAGGTTTGAGATTTGCCTTCGTCGATGTCCGTCGGAACTGAAAATAATTGTGGCAGCATCAGAAATTTTTTTGAAGTGATTGATTTTGCGTTTTCAGGTTATCTCCCGATCGCCCCCGCCATCATCCGCCAGCAGGCATAAGAATAAATTCTCAGACTCCCCATTCAATTTGATTCCTCTGCTCGCTTCTCAAATCACCCTTTCGGCTTAGGTATCGGAAATCGATTTATTTCAAAAGAAAGAGGGAAGTTCGGGACGTTCCATTTATGCTGTTGGGTGTGGGTGTGTGGCGATCGCGCGATAGCCACACCCCCTGGCTGGCGAGCGACTGTTGAATCCGGAGATCT
>NZ_JAJENU010000327.1:0-994 GCF_035615495.1 Lyngbya sp. CCY1209
CCGATGATTTTGTAGTCATATCACCAAAACTCGAAATCATTGAACAGTGCAAGATTGCTATTTCTGAATGGTTAAAGCCCATTGGACTCCGATTGAAACCAGAAAAGACAAGAATCTGTCATACACTTCAAGAAATTGAAGTAAATGGAAAAAAGGTCGCACCTGGTTTCGACTTTCTAGGGTTCAATATTAGGCAATATCCTGCCGGAAAACACGTCTCTGGTAAAAGTGGAGGAAAAGTCAGTAAACTGCTTGGCTTCGTAACCCACATAAGACCAGATAAGGAAGCAATCAAAGCCCACATCGGAAAGGTGAAAGAGGTGATTAAGAAATATAAAACAGCACCTCAAGCCGCCCTGATTAAAAGACTCAACCCCATCATCACTGGGTGGGCAAGGTATTACTCGGGGGTAGTCTCCAAGGAGATTTTCAACAAGCTAGATAGCATACTCTGGCAACAACTGCGGGCATGGATAGTGTCACGATGCGGAAACGCCAAATACAAAACGCTCAGAAAATACTACCGAACAGGTAGGGCAAAATTGAGCAATGGGGATGAAAGGAAGGATAAGTGGATATTCCAAACTAAGGATGGTCTACGGCTCCAAAAACACGCCTGGACTCCCATTGTCTATCACACGTTGGTAAAACCAAACGCATCGACATATGACGGAAATTGGACTTATTGGGCAACGAGGAGAGGGAAATCACCAGAAATCTCAAACCGAGAAGCCAAACTGCTAAAAGACCAGAAAGGCAAATGCAAATGGTGCGGACAGCACTTCACCATCGAAGACCAGGTGGAGACCGACCACATCATCCCGAGATGCCTCGGCGGAAAGGATGATTACAAAAACCTCCAATTGCTGCACCGCCACTGTCACGATGCCAAAACTGCCATTGATGGTAGTCTAAGTAAGAGTCGTACTCATGACAACGAGACGACTGAACTAGGAGCCGTGTGAGGTGAAAGTCTCATGCACGGTTCTGAATG
>NZ_JAJENU010000328.1:0-621 GCF_035615495.1 Lyngbya sp. CCY1209
CGAGGTCTAGTCAAACTAAAGGATTCGGCAAACCGAAACCAATGGTCACTAAGAATGCATGGAGAGCTATCAATTGGACAAAAGTCCAGCGGATGGTTTTCAAGTTGCAAAAACGTATCTATCAAGCGGCTCAATCGGGACAAGATGCAAAAGCTAGAAGGTTGCAGAGACTCCTTTTGAAGTCATATTACGTGAGGCTACTAGCGGTAAGGCGAGTAACCCAAGACAACCAAGGCAAGAAGACAGCCGGAGTGGATGGAGTAATAGCAATATCCCCAAAACAAAGGTTTGAACTTGTTGAGGAAATCAAAGGAAACTTCAAAGCCAAACCGTTACGGAGAGTCTGGATACCAAAACCCGGACGGGATGAAAAACGTCCCCTGGGAATCCCAACAATCCGAGACAGAGCCAAGCAAACCGTGGTCAAAATGGCAATGGAACCTTACTGGGAACCATTATTCGAGGGGACAAGCTATGGGTTTCGACCCGGACGCTCAACCCTTGATGCAATCGGCAGAATATTTGTCGCAATTAATCAAGGGGAATACTACGTCCTCGATGCCGACATTGCCAAATGTTTCGACCAGATTGACCATGATTACCTGCTATCCAAACTTCATT
>NZ_JAJENU010000329.1:0-309 GCF_035615495.1 Lyngbya sp. CCY1209
AGGGTGAACCTTTGTTTCGGGGATATCGCTATCACTCCATCCACTCCGGCTGTTTTCTTGCCTTGGTTATCTTGGGTTACTCGCCTTACCGCTAGGAGCCTTGCGTAGTATGACTTCAAAAGGAGTCTCTGCAACCTTCTAGCTTTTGCGTCTTGTCCCGATTGAGCCGCTTGATAGATACGTTTTTGCAACTTGAAAACCATCCGCTGGACTTTCGCCCAATTGATAGCTTTCCATGCATTCTTAGTGACCGTTGGTTTCGGCTTGCCGAATCCTTTGGTTTGACTAGACGCCATTATTGCTACTCAA
>NZ_JAJENU010000330.1:0-227 GCF_035615495.1 Lyngbya sp. CCY1209
TCGTTCCATCTGTATGGGTATTCCATCCTTAGACTCATCCTTTCCCCCGGTGTACTTTTAAGGGTCTGTGTGGATAGCTAGGCAAATCTTCCACTTTTCCACTTACTCATTCGAGCAGCACCGTAGTCAACCTGTTTTCGATACCTTCTGATTTCGAGGGTTCATGGCAGATGTTTACCTTTCGGTTAGTCATAGATGGTTGGCAGTGGTCGGACTATTGGTGGCAG
>NZ_JAJENU010000331.1:0-251 GCF_035615495.1 Lyngbya sp. CCY1209
CACTTTTCCTGTTCGGAAGTATTTCCTGAGCGTTTTGTATTTGGCATTTCCGCATCGTGACACTACCCATGCCCGTAATTGTTGCCAGAGTGTTTTATCTAGCTTTCCGAAAATCTCCGAGGAGACTACCCCTGAATAGTACCTTGTCCATCCTGTAATGATGGGGTTGAGTTCTTTAATCAGGGCGGCTTGAGGTGATGTTTTGTGTTTCTTAATCACCTCTTTAACCTTTTCGGTGTGGGCTTTGATTG
>NZ_JAJENU010000332.1:0-312 GCF_035615495.1 Lyngbya sp. CCY1209
TCACTACTTGCCTAATCGACCATTGGACAAGAGCCAGTATGGGGTTAATTCGTTCCATCTGTATGGGTATTCCATCCGTAGACTCATCCTCTCCCCCGGTGTACTTTTAAGGGTCTGTGTGAATAGTGTGATAAAACCTTCCACTCTTCCACTTACTCATTCGAGCAGCACCGTAATCAACCTGTTTTCGATACCTAAACGTTTCGAGGGTTAATGGCGGACGTTCACCTTTCGGTTAGTCATAGATGGTTGGCAGTGGTCGAATTATTAGGAGCAGATTCTCCTTCATCGCCTTCCGTTCCCCGCTTCAAT
>NZ_JAJENU010000333.1:0-11902 GCF_035615495.1 Lyngbya sp. CCY1209
TTAATTCTTGCTGACATCCATACATCCTTATCACCTCCATGATAATTCTAACATTAAAGAATAGAAAATGACAACTTATTTTACTGGCGACTGAAGTCGCCGTTCGCTTTTCAATCGATGGTTTCATCATTTGAACACCAATATTAGGTAAACCCGCGAGAACCGACCCAATCTCCCATCAAAGAACTGGAAAACAACAAATCCAATTTTGCGGTCGGACGGTCGAGCGAGATAGGGCGGATTTCTCGCCGACACAAAGATGTCCCGACCGGTTGACGACTGCTAATAACTTGGAAATGGCTCCCACGGAGGAAATGGCGACGATCGCCCTAAATATTCAACTCAACTATATCATCCGGGTTTGATAACGTCGAGAACGAATGGTCTCGGAAAGTGACGAGATGCGATCGCCCTTTCCCCACGCCACCACTCGCCGGATCGGTCTGCTTGGCAGATGACCCCGACGCCCCTTTTTTCGTCGGACGGGTTCCTCATCCCCGGGAGAACGCAGTACACTATTTTCAAACTTGTTATCGGTCGTCCCATTCAAATCAGCCATGTCCGACCCCTCCATCACCGTCACCGTCAAATTGTACGCCGCCTTTCAAGAAGCCTACGGGACTCCGGAACTGAAACTGGAACTCCCCCGCAAAACCCCCGTTTCCCATCTCCTCGCGCGCGCCATTTCCGACCATCCCCACCTCGAATCCTGGCGTCCCTTGACCCGGTTCGGCATCAACTTGGAGTTCGCCGAACCGGAAACCCCCCTCGAAGATGGCGATGAAGTCGTTTTGATTCCCCCCGTCAGCGGGGGTTAATTGGGAAGTGGGGAGTAGAGGAAGTCTCTGTACCCCTATTCCCTATTCCCTATTCCCTATTCCCCACTCCCTCAGAACCGATAAACCTGGCCGTCAATCAGCAGGCGGGTAATGCCCTTGGCCTGCAAGTAGGGTGCCGTCTTTTGCAGCAACCGGCCGTCGGGAACCTTGAACACCCGCTGGTTTCGCGCCGAAAAGCGGCTGGCGACGCGGTGATTTTCAAACACGGGCAACGTTTTTTCCTGAATTTCGTCCGAGGGGATGTGTCCCAACTCGCCGAAGGCTTTCAGGGGTTTGACGATCAACTCCGAGGCGCGGTCGATGACCAGGTAACAGATTTTCGGCAGGGACGCCTCGGTGAGCGGCAAAATTTTGACGAGGCTGCCGGAGTCGCGGGACAGGGGGCGATCGAACAAATCCTCCTCGTCTCCTTCGTCCGCCGAGCCTTCGCCGTAGTCCTCATGGTCGTCAAAATCCCCAAAGTCCTCTGGGGGAAAGAACTCCTCGGCGACCTCGCCGTCGATCTCGCCGTTGCGGTCTGCAAAACTGTTCCGCCCGACGGAAGCTTGGGGCGGGGATTCGAGGAGGTTCAACTGCTCCCCGTCTTCAACGGCGTCGGAATCGGTCGCCGACGACCGCCGCCGCCGTCGCTTTACCCCCGCCGCATCCGATTCCGACGCCTCGTCATCTGACATTTCGGCAGCCGCGGCCGGCTTCGGAGTCGTCGCGGAGAACAGATTCGGACTCTCCTTTTGCCCCGATTTTTTGAGGGTTCGGTGCAGCCGTTGTTTTTGGTGGGTCAGAACGTCGTAAATATCTTTGGGGACAGCACTTTGCAGGATGCGCCTCACCGTGGAACTGCTCACCCCGAACCGTTCGGCCAAGGTGATCGTCGTTTCCTCCGGCACATCTTGATAAAGCCTGACGATTTCCTGTTTTTCTGACTCAGAAAGTTTTGAGGATGTCATTCGATTTGATTTCGGTTTGAGATTCACCGGTATTGGACTCGATCGCTTCAGAGATCTCGGATGGGTCAGAGTCGGCGATCGCCCCCCGTTCACACACAATTCTCCTCACTTTTTCACTGCCTCCAATGCCGACGCCGAGATCTCCGGGGAGTCAACTTTCGACTCCCCTCGTGGGAATCGCCCCCGGGCTGCGGCTCTAACCTCTGGCGGTGCGTCTGCCACGTCTGCTCTGACGGGAACGGGTGGAGATGTCATATTCTAGAATGGCACCGATCGCGAACAAAATACCCGTGAACACGAAAAAGACTTCCAGCAAGCCGCCACTTTCGTAGTCGCTCTGGGCGCGAGAATCAGCCCACTTGAAATAGGTGTCCGCGATGTAGAGCGAGAAAATCGCGAAGGCGATCATCCGCCACGACTGGGAAAACCGTCCGCCCCAGAAGGCGAGAATCAGGGCCGTTGCCAAAATCAGCAACACCACGTCACCATAGATGTAAAACAGATTGACCCAGAACGCAAGGGGTTCGAGTTGAGCGTCGATCTGAACCACCCAGTCGGGGGCGGTGGTTTCCTCCGCCTCTTCCTCTGCGGCCGCCTCACCCGTCTGGAGTGCGGATGCCGCCGTCGCTGGGTCGGCGACTACCTGTTCTAGGGCCGGGGGCACTTCCGAAGGCCCCAACAGTCCGAACAAGGTCGGGTCGGCCACCCAGGTCGCCAGGGAAATGCCCGCGATCGCCACCCCCGCCAAGGTCGCCCACTGCCAAATTTCCAGGTTCAGGCGTTTGGAGGTCACGGCGGTGATCATCCCCCAGCCCAACATAATATAGCTGAGAATGTAAAACACGTCCGCAAAGGATACGGCCGGGTCGAGCGCCCAGACCAACTCCCAGAGTCCGAAGAGCACCCCCCCCAGAAAATAGAAGAAGGTCCCCAGGCCGATGCCGAGCCAGACGTTGCGTCCGCTCACCATTTGGGGACTCTGCCAGTTGCGGTAGCACACCAGGGCCGCGAATAAAAAGGCGCCGAGTTCAAAAATATAAGTGCCGATGGAGTACCACAGGGGCAGATCCCCCGACGGGGTGATGCTGAACAGCAGGAAGAACAACAGCGCCATCACCGCCCAGCCGATACCGACGATGACCAGGTTTTGAGCGGATAGGACAGATGATAGAAACGATGATTTTTCGCGTGAAGTGCTGCTCATAGCAATAAAATAACAAGAAATCTACATCAGAAGACCCGAGTCGAATGCCCCCACTTCTCAAGACTGTGCCGGCTCGAACGTCCGTCCGAATTCCAGCGTCCCATATTTGCGTCCCAAAAGGTCAACATTCTAACATTACTTAACCTATCGCCCACAATTTTCCCACCGGAGATTGGCCGAGCCAACTGATAAAGAACTCCCGATCTTCGTCGGGCAGATCTTCTAAAACCTCCTCTAACCCTTCGGCAAAGCTGGTGTTGCCAAAATATCCCTTGCCGAGGCGGTAGAGTTCTTCGAGAAGAGTTTTCAGGTGATCTTCCTTCCAAGGCGGAATTTGCAGGCTGTCGAGGGGATCTTTCGTCAACAATGTCTTGACGGCATCCAAACTGTCGGACGAGGGGAATTGGGAATCTTGAAAGACCTTGACCAGATCCTTTTCAAATGCACCGGCTTGCCGGGCTCCCAACAGATCCTCGACATCAAAGTACACGGCTTGCAGGATCAGAAGAGAAGCTTGAACCAGAGCCGGTATTTTGGCATCGCCACCGCCACCCCCTTCGCGGGCGAGTTGTTCGAGGCGAACTTTGCCCCAAACACTGTACCGCTCGGGTTCCTCCAGCAGCACGCAGGCCTTACCCCGATTATCGGTCAAGTCCCGCCAATAGGCCAGGGCTTCAGGGTTTTGGTTGACGTTGAAGACCTTCATCAGGCGGAATGTTTGCCCTTGATAATTGAGGATGGGAATCTGCTGCTCCCGATTGGGATGCTGGACCGTCGTGATCTCAACATCCTGCCGTTTCAGAATAAACATAACACTATGCACCTACTCTTGAGAGCGTTGCAGGTCTTTCAGAATAAACATAACACTATGCACCGACTCTTGAGCCCATTGCCCGGTTTGAGCCTCCTGCCACTGATCGCGCCGACGAGGCCCGGACGGCATTTCCGAACGCCGGAAGACTCGGGGATTGGGGGCGTTTTCCCGGTTGGGCCTGACCCGCGATCGCCGTCCCCCCGGAGACATTTTTCCCGCTTGCACTATCGGAGTCGTCTTGGGTACTATAATAGATGCGCTCGCCGTGGGACTGACATGACACGCGATCGCATTGGGTGTGTAACTCAGTTGGATAGAGTAGCGGCCTTCTAAGCCGTCAGTCGTAGGTTCGAGTCCTACCACACCCGTTGATACTAAACCCTTATTCTACAAGACTTCTGGCTGTCTACCTGGGGGATAATCCCGGGGGGACAAAATAACCTAGGTTGCCGCTACCTGGTATACTCAAGGTACATACACTGAGTACACTGTTACCGGGTCTCCACCCCAGAATGGCTGGAACCCTGCTGACGGGGGAAATGGGCGATATTGGATTTGAACCAATGACCTCTTCCGTGTGAAGGAAGCGCGCTACCCCTGTGCTAATCGCCCGTAACTATTTAAAGTAACACAAACCGCAGCGGTTGGCAAGTCATTTAGGTACCCTGGGGGTATTCGTCCCACAAGGTGGTGGTCTGGCGCAAACTCTCGAAGGTGCCGTTCCCCAAAATCAGGTGATCTAAGATCGGCAGGGATAAAAATTGGGCGCCTTGCAGGAGTTGGCGGGTCAACTCGATATCCTCCGGGCTTGGCTCCACATTTCCCGACGGGTGGTTGTGGGCGATAATCAGGCGGGTGGCGTTCTGTTTGAGCACTTCTCGGAAAATATCCCGGGGATGGGCCAGGGTTTCTGTGGCCGTCCCGATGGTGAGCACTTGGGTTCCGAGCAACCGATTTTTAACGTCCATCAGCAGGATCGCAAATCGCTCTTGGGTCTGCCACATCAAATCGTGGCTGAGGGCGTCGGCGGCGGCTTGGGGACTTTCGATCGCCGCCAATTCCGGCGGTTTGGACTGAAATACCCGCTTTCCCAATTCGATCGCCGCCAGGATGGTGGTCGCTTTGGCTGGCCCGATGCCGTGAATTTGCGTGAGTTCCCGGACGCTGATATTGCGGAGAACCGACAGGGGGTCCGCTTGGGACTGGCCGAGTTGATTCAAGATGTATTGTCCCAGACCGACAGCCGAGAGTTTTCCTTTTCCCTGACCCGTCCCGAGCAAAATGGCAATCAGTTCTGCCGTCGAAAGATTTTGGGAACCGAGGGCGATCAATCGCTCGCGAGGTCGCTCGGCACTGGGAAGATCGGCAATTCTGAGGCTGTAGGTCATGCGATCGCCTTTGACGTGGAGTTTTGATCCAATATAACCCGAGGACAGCCGTTGGCAACGCTCCAATTTGCCCGATTTTGGATTCCCGCCGAAGGCGTCGTCAACCCGGAGAAATCCATCGAGCGAATGGTCTCCGTAAAATTACGGATTGGGTCGTCACGCGATCGCTCCGATGCCTCGATTGGCGGACTATCTCTCAGTAATTTCACGGTCATTTTTTGGGTGACAATGTTCCCTTTTTTACGCGCAATTTGACTTTTAAAAAATGGGGCAAAAACTTGACAAGCTCTTGATGATTTTTTCCCAAAATTCTGTTCGATTGAGAATCGAAAGGCACATTCAGTATTGACTATGTTTATGCTGAAAAACCCGAACAATCGACGATGCAATAGCTGTGTTTGTTGTGAGGGAACTAAAAAGCCCGGTTTCGGTAGAGAAACCGGGCTTTTTAGTTTGTGGCAGGACATGGCGATGGGCGCCGGGTGTGGGGTGGGGGGAAGTGCAAAGAGCCAATGCATTCAGTCAGGGTTCGTCCGCTTCCGCCGAATTGGTCGATACACGATCGCGATACCTGGGAGACATTCGAGCGCGATCGCCGTCCACTCGCCCCCACCATTCGCAACTCTCAGCGATAATTATTGGAAAAGGTGCGCTGACTCCACTTGTTTAAATGGGACTCGGCTACCATTGCCAACCCCTGCAATTCTCGAACTCGATTTTGTAATGCGGCAATGGCACTCACTTGAGCGTTCAACTTCCGCTTCACCCCCTCGCAGCAGTCGAAAAGACTGTCCGCCGTTCCCAATTGCTTCGGATCGATGGGAGAATCGCTTCCGAGTCCGTCTTCGGCCGCGGCCAAGTCCAGCAACTGTTTTCGGACGCCGGCGAGGATCTGTCGCTCCTGTTCCGACTGTTCCTGTAGGGCGGTATATTCATAGGCCGGGACGCTGTGAGCCAATCTGACTTCCAAATCCGAAAGCTGTTTGATTTTTTCCTGAAGTTCCGCGATTTGGGCTTCTCCCTCTTCGCACTGACTTTGTAACTGGGCGACGGTCGTTTTTTGCCGTTCCAATTTCTGCTCCAACTGGCGGTGGGTATCGGCAGA
Organism: Lyngbya sp. CCY1209; assembly: GCF_035615495.1. Lineage (GTDB taxonomy): Bacteria > Cyanobacteriota > Cyanobacteriia > Cyanobacteriales > Microcoleaceae > Limnospira. The sequence continues at coordinate 6,298 of NZ_JAJENU010000333.1, forward strand.
AACGCTCGCCACCAACTGGGCTTGCAATTGCGCCACCGTCGCTTTGTGCCACTCCAACTGCTTTTCCAATTCCCGATGGGCATCGAGGGCGACACTCGCCTTGAGTTGCCCTTCGAGCTCGGCTACCGTCGCTTTGTGCCGTTCCAATTCTTCCTGTAGCGCCCGATGGGTTTCCAGCGAAACGGTATCGCGCAATTGGGCTTCCAATTCTTCCAGGCGGGCGAGTTGATTTTGGAGGTTTTGGAGGGTTTCTTTATCCTTCTTGCTTTCTTTTTCTAAGCTTTTATAGGTTTTAGCCGGGACGGTTTTTTCCAGTTGATCTTCCAGCTCTTTGATGCGCTTCAGTTGTTTTTCCAGGTCGGCGATCGCGGCTTGCTGTTGTTTTAATTCTTCCTGAAGCCGCCGGTGGGCATCGGCATCAACGCTATTTTTCTGCCGGTCTTCGAGTTGTTTTTCCAGTTCAGCCACCGCATTTTGCTGTTGCTTGAGTTCTTCCTGAAGCCGCCGGTGGGCATCGGCATCAACGCTATTTTTCTGACGGTCTTCGAGTTGTTTTTCCAGGTCGGCCAGCGCATTTTGCTGTTGCTCGAGTTCTTCCTGAAGCCGCCGGTGGGCCTCCGCGTCAACGCTATTTTTCTGCCCGGTTTCGAGGTCGGCGAACTGGGCGATTTGTTGTTCGAGATCTCGGATGGTCTCCGCCTGCTGTTTGGCTTGTTCTTCGAGGGCTTGATAACGCTGCTGTAGCTCCCCTTCGGCGACCGATCGCGCCTCCGAGGATGATGGTGCGTCCGGGACTTGGGGTGCGGGTGGGCTCTCGTCCGACTCCGCATCGGCAGGGGTGGCGTCGGTGGCGAGGGTGATGGTCGTGGCGTGACCGTCGCCGGAGATCTTAAAATCGCCTCGGGCGATCCGTTCGACAAACTCCGATCGCGACAGTCCCAGCTCTTTCGCCGTCGTCGTCAGCAACTTCGCCCCCGTCGGCGTCAGGGAAACCCCAACTTTCACTTTACTCTCCGAATACAAGGTGGAAACACCCCGTCTTTTCTTTCTTGACATTACGCCATCCTCAGCCATTCTACAAATTCAGCAGTTTGACACTCCCGCCGCTCTGACCCGGTTGCGATCGCCAGAGAAGTGTCGCGTCGGGGCAATCGGGCTCGGCCATCTCCGGGCCGTCAATCGCGTCCAAATTCCCCGATTTCGCATTTTGACTCAGATCCGCTGACAGCCCGAGAGCGGCTGGTGCAGTCAGGTCGGATTGACTTGATTTTCTCCTTCACAAATACAGTCGTCCTGCGAACTGAAATTTCCGTTCGGTCGAACATTTTGTCGGGGGAGAATCACCACTGTTGCCATGTCAGGCGGAAACTAGCCCGCCGGCTTTTCACATCTTACCAGAAACCCGGGCCGCAATTCATCTTTGCGATCGCACGGGTTCGATGTCTCAACTTTTGTGACACTCCCCGCCCCAAAGGGAGGGGGATTCTGGGGTTTTTGGGGAGCCGGCACCGGACCCCTCACGAACGACGGACCGACCCTCGGAGGAGCGCCAGAACCTCACCAAGGCGACAAAATTTGAGATAACTTGGTGGATGATCTCTCGGGGAAGGTCGGGAAATTGATTTCGGGTCGGGGCAGCGATCGCGCGATCGCTTCGATCCGGGACGGATTTCGATTAACTTAAATAGAGACACCTCTCACATCCCATCGAGTCGAGTAAAGAGTGCAATGGTTTTTAATTGGTTCCGCCGCCAGTTCAGCGATCGCCCGGACGAATCCCAGAAAACAGAACCCGAACCGACATCCGCCCAACCTCCGGCGGAGACACCGCCTGCAGCAGCGGAAGAGTCCCCCCCAGCCCCGGCTCCCAAGGAGGATTACTTGCAGTGGGCGAAGGCTGCCTATCAAAATATTCAGCAGCAACAGGTAAAGGAAACAGCTCCCGAGACGGAAGCCGAGGCGGAAACGGAGGCGGCGCCGGAAGCATCGGAAGCCGAAGTGACGACTCCAACGGAGGAGATCGAGCCGGAAACGGTCGCCTCCGCGGCGGAGGCGGAAGAAATGGCGCGGCCAACCGCCGATGCGGTGCAACCGGAAACGGTCGCCGAGGTTGCAGAAACGGCGCCGGAAGTCGAAGAAACCCAACCGGAAATTGTAGAAACGGCGCCGGAAGTCGAAGAAATCCAACCGGAAATTGTAGAAACGGCGCCGGAAGTCGAAGAAACCCAACCGGAAGTCGAACAGACGCCGGCGGCGGCGGAAACCGTCGATGAGTCCGCGCCGATTTGGGCCAGGGGGCTCGCGGAACGGCAGGCCCGGATTGATCGCCTGAAGGAAACGGCGATCGAGGAACCGGAGCCGGAGCCGGAGCCGGCGGCGGCATCGGCGGCGGCCGCAGTGGAATTTGACGAGATGTTCATGTGGTCGGCGGGGGTGCTGGCGAACCAGGGCCGCCGCCCCGACGAGGTGGCGGTCGAGGAGATCACCTGGCTGCAAAAATTGTGGAAGGGGTTGGGGCGGACGCGCCGGAACCTGCTGAATCAATTGAAAGCGATCGTCGGCGCCGGACCGCTGAATCAGGAAGCGGTGGAGGAAATCGAGGCGCTGCTGTTGCAGGCGGATGTGGGAGTGGAGGCGACGGAGGTGATTATCGAGGCCCTGCAGGACAAGCTGCGGGAGGAAGCCCTGCCGCCGGAGGATGCGATCGCCTACTTGAAACAGGTGTTGCGGGACTTGCTGGAGAAACCCTACCAAAACGGCCACAGCCCCAGCTTCGCCCCGGAGAAAGACCAGCTCAACATTTGGCTGATCACGGGGGTGAATGGGGCGGGAAAAACCACCACCATCGGCAAGATCGCCCACATCGCCCGGAAGTCGGACTACCGGACTTTGATCGCGGCGGGGGACACGTTCCGGGCGGCGGCGGTGGAACAGGTGAAAGTGTGGGGCGATCGCTCCGGCGTGGAGGTGATCGCCAATCCGGGCAAAAATACCGACCCGGCGGCGGTGGTGTTCGACGCGGTGGCCGCGGCGCGATCGCGGGACACAGAATTGCTGATCATCGACACCGCCGGACGGCTGCAAAATAAAAAGAATCTCATGGAGGAACTCAACAAAATCCGTCGCGTGATAGACAAAAAAGCCTCGGATGCCGTTGTAGAGTCTCTATTGGTGCTCGATGCCACCCTCGGCCAAAATGGATTGCGCCAAGCCCAAGTGTTTGCGGAAGTCGCCCAACTCAGTGGCGTGGTCTTGACAAAATTGGACGGAACTGCTAAAGGTGGTGTTGCTCTGGCTGTCGTGCAGCAGCTCGGCCTGCCGATTCGTTTTATTGGTGTTGGGGAAAGCATTGAGGATCTACGCCCCTTTTCAAGCTACGAGTTTATCGAAGCGCTGTTGAGTGGTTGACGCTGGCGTCGCGGTGCAGAGTCTGAATTGAGTTGAATTCGCCGTCAAAGCTGTTCGTCGGCTTCCGAGAAGCGAGGGCGAGCCAGCTTCGCAATGTCATCACCCGAGAAGTGAGAAAAGATCGGCGAGAAGTGAGAAATTCCGGACTCCCAACTTCTCACTCCTCACTCCTCGATTCATAGCCGGCGATCTAAAATTGAGAACTAATCTTCGCCGACCCGTTCAGTTCCGATCTAACCTTCAGAGAATCCATCCTAAAAATGACTGCTGTGCCACTGCCACGACACTCGGATCAACCCGGCGACGACCTTCCCGGTTCGTCGAGTTCGGACATTACGCCCGTCTCCACCCTGAAAGAACTGGTGGCTCGACTGCATCGGGAACAGCAAAACGTCAACGAGTTGCTCAGTTCCCTCAGTTTCGCCCTGCGTAGCTTCAACAACCTCAACCAGTTTTTGGAGTTGACCCCCCTCGTCGCCAGTCGGGTGACGGACGCGGACGGGGGGGCGCTGGTGCTGTTCAAACCCAACGGCCAGGTGCGGTTTCAACGCCTGCACTGCCAGGACGGACGCCAGTGCCAGGACATCCGCAGCGCCCTGGAAACGGCGACCCGGCAGGCGATCGCGATGCCGGTCGATGGGATGGGGAGGGTGTCTCAGAGTTTGGCCGAGCGCTACACGGCGAATCTGGACTATCAGGTGAGTCATTATTTGGGGACGGACGTGCAAATTTTCGGCACGCCCATTTTGGTCAACAACCTCGAGCGCGGCCGGCTATATGTGTTCAGCCACGACCCCAACTACATCTGGACCCCCACCCGCCAGAAGTTGATCCGCCTGGTGGCTGACCAAACCGCCGTCGCGATCGCCAACGACGAACTGGCGGTTTCCCTACGGGACAAGGAGCGGCTGGACCGGGAATTGGAAATCGGCGCCGAAATTCAACTGCGACTCCTCCCCCGCAAATGCCCGAAAATTCCCGGCATGGAACTGGCGGCCCGCTGCCAGACGGCGAACCGGGTCGGCGGCGACTACTACGACTTCATCCCCTCCAATTTCGACCAACTCCGCACCCAAAACGGCGACGGGCCAACGGCGGAGGCCCGCAAAGCGGACGAACATTGGAGCATCGTGATCGGGGACGTGATGGGCAAGGGGGTCCCGGCCGGGTTGATCATGACGATGACCCGGGGAATGCTGCGGGCGGAGGTCCTCAACCGCCACTCCCCGGCGCAAATTCTCCAACACCTCAACCGGGTCATGTACGCCGATTTGGAAAACTCGAATCGGTTCGTGACGCTATTTTATTCCGAGTACGACCCGGCGACGCGAATTCTCTCCTACAGCAACGCCGCCCACCACCCCCCCCTGCTGTGGCAGGCCCAAACCCGCACCATCCGCCGTTTGGACACCTTGGGGATGCTGATCGGTTTGGATGCCGACACCCGCTACTACGAAGCCCAAATACAACTGCAACCGGGGGATACGCTGATTTACTACACGGACGGCTTTACGGACGCGGCCAACCAGCGGGGCGATCGCTTCGACGAAGACAACCTGAAAGTGGCGTTCCAGTGGGCCTGCCAGCACTGCGACGACCCCCGCACCATCCTGGAATATTTATTTGAGGAAGTACAGCAATTTATCGGGCCGGGTAACAGTAATATTGATGACATGACATTGGTTGTGCTACAGGTGCAGCCATCTTTGAGTGAGGAGGAAGATCATGTCACTTGATATCCTGTCGATGTTGGCAGAAACTTGGGGCGGCACGCCTCATTTTCATTTTTACCATCTCACGGAATGGGTCTTCGCCCAACAAGTGACCATTGACCTGTGGACGAATGTCAAAAATACTTGGAATCACCTGCTCGAAACCGGCCAACTGTGGGCGTTTCTGATCGGTTTAGGGGCGGGCTGGTGGGCGAAAAGTCTGTTGCCCTAGAGTTCGTGATGGCGGGTCGCGATGTCGCCACAGGGGCGTTTCGCGATCGCGCACGAGAGGGGCGATCGCCTCACATCGGTGAATAGAACCCAAAATCCGGTTTCTCTCATTATCCTACTGGTAGGAGTCAATTGGGCTGTTGATCTGGCCGCAGATAATGGTCATTCTAGACCCCAGTCACGTAAAATCTCCGATACGTTTGGAAGCTCTGTCTCTTTAGAGCAGGGAGGAAAAACGAACGGCGACTTGAGTC
>NZ_JAJENU010000334.1:0-205 GCF_035615495.1 Lyngbya sp. CCY1209
CCATCTTACGTCTGAACCGTGACCCGTCTGCATATCCCAGACATTACATCTGGGCGTTGGCTTCTGGTCACATCTCATCCCCATGTGGCTTGCGCTTACACTTGCGGCTATTGCCTTCACTACTTGCTTAATCGACCATTGAGCAAGAGCCAGTATGGGGTTAATTCGTTCCATCTGTATGGGTATTCCATCCTTAGACTCATCC
>NZ_JAJENU010000335.1:0-19227 GCF_035615495.1 Lyngbya sp. CCY1209
GACTGGCTCAAACACCCCAACTCCCCATCTGCGAAAATCTGCGAAATCTGCGGACTTATAGCTAGAGATGCGATCGCCCGACAGATTACCCCGGGCGATCGCACCCCCTAACCGTGGGGATGTGCCATCCGGGACGGAACCACAATTTCATCAAATTCCTCGGCGGAAATGTACCCCAAATCCACGCAAACCTGTTTCAGCGTCGAATTCTTCTCCAACGCGACGTGGGCGACTTCCGCCGCCTTATCATAGCCAATTTTCGGACTCAACGCCGTCACCAACATCAGCGACTCTTCCAAATACCCCTCAATTTTGCGCCGATTTGCCCGCAATCCCACCAACAGAAAATCGGTAAAATTATTGCAACTGTCCGACAAAATACTGACCGATTGCAGGAGGTTAAAAATCATCATCGGCTTAAACACATTCAACTCAAAATGACCCTGAGAACCCGCAACAGTAATTGCCATATCGTACCCCATCACCTGAGCCGCCACCATCGTCATCGCCTCGCACTGGGTGGGGTTGACCTTCCCCGGCATGATCGAAGAACCCGGCTCATTTTCCGGTAGAATTAATTCCCCCAAACCGCAGCGGGGGCCGCTGCCCAAAAAACGAATATCGTTGGCAATTTTCATCAGAGAACAGGCCAGAGTTTTCAACGCCCCACTCGCCATCACGATCGCATCGTGGGCGGCGATCGCGGCAAATTTATTGGGGGCAGAAACAAACGGCAAACCCGTCATTTCAGCAATGCGTTCCGCCACCCGTTCCGCGAACCCCGCCGGGGCATTCAAACCCGTCCCCACCGCCGTCCCACCGATCGCCAATTCGTACAGATCCGGCAACACCATTTCGATCCGTTTCAAATCCGCATCCAGTTGGGCGACATAGCCGGAAAACTCCTGTCCCAACGTCAAAGGAACGGCATCTTGCAGGTGCGTCCGGCCAATTTTTACGATGTCCGAAAATTCCTCCGATTTCTGCTGCAAAGCATCCCGCATTTTTCGCACTTTAGGAAGTAAGCGATCACTGAACGCCACCCCCGCCGCGATATGCATCGCCGTCGGAAATGTATCATTAGAAGATTGGGACATATTAACATCATCGTTGGGGTGGACGGGACTTTTGCTGCCCAATTCCCCCCCCGCAAACGCGATCGCCCGGTTGGCAATCACCTCATTCACATTCATGTTACACTGAGTGCCGCTTCCCGTCATCCACACCCGCAAAGGGAAATGATCCGCGAGTTTTCCCCCGATGACTTCATCGGCGGCACGCACCATCAATTCTGCTTTTTCCGGCGCCAATTTCCCCAACTCCTGGTTCGTCAGGGCGGCCGCTTTTTTGAGGATGCCGAACGCCGCGATCGCCTCGGTGGGAATCCGATCTTCTCCGATGGAAAAATAATGAAGCGATCGCTGGGTTTGCGCCCCCCAATAGCGATCGGCGGGAACCTCGATCGCCCCCATGCTGTCCCGTTCGATTCTCATTTGGGCATTGGTTTCATCATTCATCGCCACCACCTCTCCGAGTCTTTCACAACCGTTATCTTAACCCGAAGAATTACCGGCGATCGCAACCCTTAAAACTGTTTCAGAGCCCGCCGCATCGATCGCTCATCATCCCGGCGCCGGACGGTTTCCCGCTTATCGTGGAGTTTCTTACCTCGGGCCAGTCCGATCACCACCTTCACCCGCCCCCGCTTCAAATACATTTTCAGCGGCACCAAAGTCAGCCCCTTCTGTTCCACCTGTCCGATCAATTTGTTGATTTCCCGGCGGTGCAGCAACAGTTTCCGCGTCCGGCGGGGGTCGTGATTGAAAAAAGTACCCGTATTCTCATAGGGCGAAATGTGGACGTTGATCAGCCAAGCCTCTCCACCTCGCAGCAAGGCATAGCCATCCTGCAAGTTGACGCGCCCCGCCCGGATCGACTTCACCTCCGTACCTTTGAGTTCGATGCCGGCCTCGTAGGTGTCCAGGATCTCGTACAGATAGCGGGCTTTGCGGTTATCCGTGACAACCTTGTATCCGTTACTCTCTTTACTCATAACCCGTTATTTTAACACAAAGAATTGGGTGGGGGGAATTTTAGATTTGAGATTTTAGATTCTTTCCATCTTCTCCCCGCCTCCTCCGCCCCCCGACTCCCCACTTCCCACTCCCGACTCCCCAACGATATGGGACAATTGAAATTCGAGTTTGTACAACGAATTTTAAGATCGGCATGAAGGGAACGATTTGGGAACTGGATTTTTACAGCCGCCCCCTGCGGGACGACGAGGGAAAAAAGGTGTGGGAGGTGATCATCTGTGAAACCCCCCTGGACGTGCGCGATCGCGCCGAATCCCTGTTTCGCTACACGCAATTTTGCCCCAGCAACACGGTGAATTCGGGCTGGCTGCAGGGGGCCATCAAAGATGCGATCGCCCAGGCACCAGCCCCCCCGACCCGCATCCGCTTTTTCCGGCGTCCGATGGCGAACATGATCACGAAAGCCGCCCAGGAATTGGCCATCCCCGCCGCCGCCAGCCGCCGCACCTACACCCTGGTCCAGTGGTTGCGGGAACGCATGGAGAAGGTGTATCCCACCTATCCCAACTACCAGGAAAGTGCCAACCCCTCAGTGCAATTCATGACGGGCGAACCCAAACCCCTGCCGGACGCCCTCCAGGGGGATCGGTGGGCGATCGTTTCCCTGGAGGCGGGGGCCTTCGAGGAGATGCCGGAATGGGACATCGACTTCGGGGAAGCCTTCGGTTTACCGATGGTGGGGCTGTCCCCGGAAGATCGGGTTCCCGGTTTGATTATTTTCTCGTCCCGGGCTACCCCTCTGGCGGCCTGGATGTCCGGGTTGGAGTTGGCATCGTTGCGACTGGTGGAACAACCCCGCCCCTGTCTGGTTTTGGATACCGGAGAAAGCGAGAGTTGGATCGTAGCGAACCTCCCCGACGCCAACACCCAGGCGGAAGGGCGGGAATTTGAAACGGCGAAAAAAGCGGCCAAAAACGTGCATTTTCTCGCCATCCAATCCGACCCCAACTCGGAAGCCTTCGCGGGATTTTGGATGCTCCAGCAATTGGAATTTTAGAGGTTTGAATCTGTCATTATGGAAGTCACACTCAATCGGCTTATTGAAATCACGCCGGGGGTCCGAGGCGGAAAACCTCGAATTGCAGGGACTCGAATGACGGTCGCCGATATTGCCACCCTCTATTTGCGGATGGGTCAATCTCTGGATTTGATCGCCGGGAAATATAAGCTTCCTTTGGCTTCGGTTTATGCGGCGATGGCATATTATTACGATCGCCGCGATGAAATCGAACGGAGCATTCGAGAGGATGAATTGTTCGCAGACTCATTGCGGGATAATTATCCATCTCGGTTAAATGCAAAGCTGAAGGAGTTGCGCGGTGAGTGACCGCATTCGCTTTCATCTGGATGAAAATGTCGATCCAGATGTGGGATTGGCTTTGCGTCACCAGGGGATTGACGTGACGATGACTCGTGAAATGGGACTGCTGGGGCTCTCGGATGAAGCCCAGTTGACGTTTGCCCGCAACGAGGGACGAGTCATCGTCACCCATGACGCTGATTTTCTCAGGCTGGCTAGTCAAAGTTCGGATCATTGGGGGGTCGCCTATAGCAAAAAAAATACGCGATCGCTGGGTGAAATCATCCGCAGTTTGGCTTTAATTTACGAGGTGTTGAATCCCGACGAAATGCGGGGTTGGATCGAGTATTTATAGAAGCCAACGCCTGTTTGTGGGAAAATTTAATTCCCCAAATCGACATCATCGGCGATCGCGGGCGGGTGTTCTTCCAACACCTGTTTCAAATACATCCCGGTATAAGACAGACGTAGGGGCAACCTTATAGGGTTGCCCGAGATTCTCATTTAAAGGGAATTAGGGATTGCAACCTGAAAAGCCCGTTTGAGAAGCAATTGCTGCTCTAGCTGTACTCGGCAATCCGTCATAACTTTGACAAGCTTCGCGAATGTTGTTGGTGATTCTGCTATAAATGCTCGGACCGCCCCGATCGGAAAGGTGAACTTGGAGACGATTGACGAATTTTGCAATTTCCGGAGAAATATTTTGATCGCTACGTCCTCGCCGGTCGGAAGGGCAAGTATCCCACCGACCACAAGCGGTGGGAATATCTAAGTGTTGCGACACGAATAAAACATTTCCATCTCTGTCCAAACCGACAACGTTGACTGTCGCCCTTGTCCCCGAAGTATTAGAATTGCTGACAGCCCGACCTTCAATAACCAACAAACCACTTCGGTAGAGCGTCGCTTTTGCTCCTCCCCATCCTCCTCCTATATCATCGTAGCGTTCGACAACAACCTCCGGCGTTGTTTCAATTGGCGTTTCGCCCCGACAAGTCAAATTAACGTAGTACGAGCCATTGGAAGAGTCGGCGACAACCTTTCTCGGAGAATAGCTACGACCGCCCACAACTAATTCTGGCTGATCGTCCGCTCCCCACATTCTTGAACCGTCAGTGGACTCTGCATAGTAATAAAAGATGCGATTATTTGTCCGAGGCCCGTTTAAAATAGCTCGTTCACCCGCCGAAAACTCATACCAACCATTATCAATCCATTCACCCGAATCTGGATCTAACCAGGATACGGCAACTTTGATCGTGGCAGAATGACAGCCGTTAGAAAAGCCGATTCTATAATTATCTGCCCGAGCAGCAGAAGCAGCCAAGAAGGTACAAACAGTTGCCAAAGCCATACTGGCTGCCGTCTTACCCAATTGGCGGTGAGAGAGTTTCATAAGTCAATACCTCTCTGGATTTCAACTCAACTGTTTAACTACATATTCAATCCTTCCAGAGTGAAACAGGAAAAATACAGCAAGATTTTGAGTGCATCAAAAAAAATTTTTGTCAATAGAAATCAACATTTTTTTACATTAAATTACACTTCTTTACAGAAAGTCGAATCAAAATTGCGCGATCGCGGTTCGCGCACAGATTCCAAAATCCAACCCATGTACTGACGTTTATAGCCTCCAAAAAATATAGAGAATTATGGGAATCAATTTTCCGACTAATTCCCCAAATCGACATCATCGGCGATCGCGGGCGGATGTTCTTTCAACACCTGTTTCAAATACATCCCGGTATAAGAACTCGGATGATCTGCCACATCTTCCGGCGTTCCCGCAACGATCACTTCCCCGCCGCGATCGCCTCCTTCCGGTCCCAAATCCACCACCCAATCCGCGCAGCGAATCACATCTAAATTATGTTCGATCACGATAATCGAATTACCCTTATCCACCAACCGCTGCAACACATTTAACAACTGGTGAACGTCATAAAACGAGAGTCCCGTCGTCGGTTCGTCGATCAAATACAACGTCTTCCCCGTCGCCCGTTTGGACAATTCCGACGCCAATTTCACCCGCTGGGCTTCCCCGCCGGAAAGGGTGGGGGCCGGCTGTCCCAAATGGATATAACCCAAACCGACATCTAATAAAGTTTGCAAACGGGTGGCGGCGCGGGGGATATTTTTAAACACCTCCAACGCTTCCTCCACCGTCATATTCAACACGTCCGCAATGGAATAGCCCTTGTATTTCACCTGCAAGGTTTCCCGGTTGTATCTCGCCCCTTTGCACACCTCGCACTGGACGTAAACATCGGGGAGAAAATTCATTTCAATCACGTTCACGCCCTGCCCCCCGCAGGCTTCGCAGCGTCCGCCTTTGACATTAAAAGAAAACTGTCCCGGCTTGTATCCCCTCGCCTTCGCTTCGATGGTTTCCGCGAAGATCGCCCGGATGATATCGAATACCCCCGTATAGGTGGCGGGGTTCGATCGCGGCGTGCGTCCGATGGGGGATTGATCGATGACGATCGCCTTATCCAGCGCATCCAAGCCCTCAATTTTATCCAACTGTTTCGGAAACGGTACTTTTCTGCTAAAATGGTGTTGGAGGGAGGGATATAATAACTCGTTAATTAACGTCGATTTGCCCGAACCGGAAACGCCGGTGATGCAGACCAATTTCCCCAAAGGAAGTTCGACATCGATATGTTTCAGGTTATTTTGGCGGGCGTTTTTCAAAATTAGCGATCGCCCATTTCCCCCCCGACGTTCCGGGGGCGTTTGAATCTGCTTTCGCCCGGACAGATAGGCGCCCGTCAGGGATTTTTCCGCCTTTAACAGATTCTCCAAATCCCCCGCCGCGACAATTTCGCCCCCGTGAACGCCCGCCCCGGGGCCTATATCCACCAGCCAATCGGCGGCGCGGATGGTTTCTTCGTCATGTTCGACGACGATCAAAGTATTCCCCAAATCCCGCAATTTTGTCAACGTTTTTAACAGCCGTCCGTTGTCCCGCTGATGCAATCCGATGCTGGGTTCGTCCAAAACATACAAAACCCCCGTCAAACCGGCACCGATTTGAGTCGCCAACCGGATGCGTTGCGCCTCTCCCCCCGACAAAGTAGAAGCCGATCGCGATAATGTCAAATAATCCAATCCCACGTCAACCAAAAATTGCAATCTCGCCCGAATTTCCCTCAGCACTAAATCGGCAATTTGGGCTTGGCGATCGCTCAATTTCAACTGATTAATTCGATGCACGCAATCCCGGATCGAAACTTCCGTCAAATCGGTGATTCGGCACTGTCCCAGCCGCACCGAAAGCGCCTCCGGTTTCAGCCGTTGTCCTTGACAAACTTCACAAGCCTGGTCGATCAAATACTGTTCCATTTTCTGCTTTTGCAATTCGGAACTGGTATCGTTATATTGGCGCTGCAACATCGGAATTGCCCCGATGTAGGGGCGGTGATAACCCCGACTTTCCCGGTAGCGAGAATCCGTCTCGATCCAAATTGCTTCCTCACTGCCGTAGAGGAGGATATGTTGCTGTTTGGGGGTGAGTTTTTTCCAAGGCGTGGCGATATCGAATCCAAACGCCTGGGCGACACTGTGCAGCAGGGATAAATAGTAGGAATTATCTCTGTCCGACCAGGGCGCGATCGCGCTGTAAACCGGCTGTGAGGGGTCGGGAACCACCAATTCCGCCGCAAATGTCCGCAGGTGTCCCAGGCCGTGGCAGGCGGGACAGGCACCGTAGGGAGAGTTGAACGAAAACAGTCTGGGGGAGAGTTCTTCCATGACCGCCCCGTGTTCGGGGCAGGCGAAGTTTTCGGAAAAAACAAGTTGGTGGGTGTGGTGATTTTTTAAATAGGAATTGGCGGATTTTTCGGCAGCTTTCAGGGCGGTTCCCGATCGCGCTTCAGTGTGATCCAAAATTTCGATAACGGCGACACCCCCAGAATGGCGCAGGCAGGTGGTGAGGGAGTCCGCCAGCCGTTCTTGCAAACCGGGTTTGACAATCAGGCGATCGATGACAATTTCGATGGTGTGGGCGTGGTTTTTATCCAACTCGATCGCGTCGGAAAGTTCCAAAATTTCGCCGTCGATCCGGACTCTGACGAAGCCTTCCGAAGCCAAACTGGACAACAATTTGCGGTGGGTTCCTTTCTTGCCGCGAACCACCGGGGCGAGGATCAAAAACTTGGTGCGATCGGGAAGTTCCAGGACGCGATCGCACATTTCATCGACGGTTTGGGGGGCGATACTGCGATCGCAAATCGGACAATGGGGCTCTCCGGCCCGCCCGAATAATAATCGCAAATAATCGTAAATTTCCGTCACCGTCCCCACGGTGGATCGGGGGTTGTGGGAGGTAGATTTTTGGTCGATGGAAATAGCCGGACTCAACCCCTCGATCGCGTCAACGTCCGGCTTGTCCAACTGCCCCAAAAATTGGCGGGCGTAGGCGCTGAGGGACTCGACGTAGCGGCGCTGTCCCTCGGCGAAAATCGTGTCGAAGGCCAGGGACGACTTCCCGGAGCCCGACACGCCGGTAAACACGATCAGGCGATCGCGGGGAAGTTCCAGGTCGATATTTTTGAGGTTGTGCTGTCTCGCCCCCCGGATGCGGATGCTGTTCAGGCTGACAGGATGATGGCCATTGGGGGAGGTGGCGGGCAGATCGGAGAACTTGGCAGGTTTGCTCATTGGGGACGGCGCGATACACTCGTTACATATCTTAGCGTTACCGCCCCGGTTGCGGTTCCGTCGCCGGGTAGGGACTCGGGTCGCGATCGCTTGACAGGGCAACTCAAACCGCCATTATTAATAGAGATGAAACCCCAAAAATTAACCCATCTCGCCCAATGAGCGCCTTCAAAGTCCCCCTTTTCAAGGGGAATAATGGGGGTTCTTTACCGCCATTCCCATCCTCAGATCCCCCCCCGCCCCCATCCCCCCCAACCCCCCTTTGTAAGGGGGGAGATAAGGGGGAGCCATTGGGATTCAAAGTCCCCCTTATTAAGGGGGATTTAGGGGGATCGAATTTCACAGATTCAATCAAGAGATTCTATCGATTCTTCAATTTTATCACAATCAATCTTCGACAACCTCACCCTATGATCGACGAATCAACCTCCGACATTCAAGAACAGCAAGCCGAAAAAACCGCCTACAAATTTCATTGGCGGTACATCCCCCTCGGTGCCCAAATTCTATTTATCGCCTTCGGTGCCCTGGTTTTGATCCCAATTTTAACCGGATTAGATCCCAACGTCGCCCTATTTACCGCCGGACTCGGAACCCTCGTATTTCAACTGGTAACGGGCGGGAAAGTTCCCGTTTTTCTCGGGTCTTCCTTCGCCTTCATCGCCCCCATCCAACTGGGTATCAAACAATATGGAATTGCGGAAACTTTGTCCGGATTAGCAGCGGCCGGAATCCTTTATTTTCTACTCAGTGTTGCGATCGCCCTGCGGGGTTCCGGATTTTTGATGAGACTCCTGCCCCCCATCGTCACCAGTCCCGTGATCATGGTGATCGGACTGTCCCTCGCCCCCATCGCCATCGGCATGGCTTCCGAAGCCGGGGAAGGGTACGGAAAATGGGCAGCTTTGGCGGTTTCCGGCGCGGCACTTTTTGGAACCATGATGACCACATTATTCGGCCGGGGATGGTTGAGATTGGTTCCGATTTTGGTGGGGCTCAGTGCCGGTTATATCGTCGCATTTCCGCTGGGGATGGTTGACTTTTCTGGCATTGCCGAAGCGCCCTGGTTCGCGATACCGAAATTTACAACACCCGTATTTCACCTACCTTCAATTCTGTTTATTTTACCCGTGGCGATCGCCCCCGCGATCGAACATTTCGGCGATATCATCACCATCGGCGCCGTCGCCAAAAAAGACTATTTCCGAGATCCGGGAATCCACAGAACCCTCCTCGGAGACGGTTTGGCGACCAGTCTGGCGGCGTTTTTCGGCGGGCCGCCCAACACCACCTACTCGGAAGTGACCGGGGCCGTCGCCCTGACAAGAATTTTCAACCCCGGCGTGATGACGTGGGCGGCGATCCTGGCGATATTATTAGCTTTCGTGGGCAAACTGGGGGCATTTTTGCGGTCAATTCCCGTCCCGGCGATGGGGGGGATTTTGGTGATTTTATTCGGTACGATTGTGGTAGTGGGAATCAACAGTCTCGTCCGTTCGGGGGAGGATTTGATGAAACCCCGAAATCTGGCGATCGTCGCCGTTATCCTGGTTTTTGGGGTGGGCGGAATGGCGATCGAAGCCGGAAAATTTGCCTTGGAAGGGATCGGTTTTTCGGGGGTTTTCGGCCTATTGTTAAATTGGATTTTACCCGAAGATTTGGAGTGATATCGTAGGGGCGCAAGGCACGGCGCCCATTTCAGTTTTTGTTAATTCCCGTGCAGTGTCGGGGTGCGATCGCGTCGGGAAGGCGATCGTATCGAGGGCGAATGCCATTCGCCCCTACAAAACGCCCAATTCATATCGTAGGGGCGCAAGGCACGGCGCCCATTTCAGTTTTTGTTAATTCCCGGGCGGTGTCGGGGTGCGATCGTGTCGGGGGCGAATGCCATTCGCCCCTACAAAACGCCCAATTCATATCGTAGGGGCGCAAGGCTTGCGCCCATTTCAGTTTTTGTTAATTCCCGGGCGGTTTCGGGGTGCGATCGCGTCGGGGGTGCGATCGCGTCGGGGAGGCGATCGCGTCGGGGAGGCGATCGTATCGAGGGCGAATGCCATTCGCCCCTACAGGATGTAAAATTAATTGGGATGATTGATTGACATTGATAAAAATGAATTATCATCCCGATCGCCACCATCGCCGTTCGATTCGCCTGCCCGGATATGATTATTCCCAGTCGGGTTGGTATTTTGTCACAATTTGCTCGTATAAAAAACAGTGCATATTTGGGGATATTAAAGTTGGAAAAATTTGTCTAAACTATATCGGCACTATCGTTCGGGAAGAATGGTTGAAATCGGCTCAGATGCGCCAAGAGGTTGAATTGGATGAATGGATTATTATGCCGAATCACATACATGGAATTGTGGTGATTGTCAACGGCGATCTTGACACCAATGGGGCGCAAGCCTTGCGCTCCTACAAAAAGCCGCGATCGCTCTCATCATTTATCGGTGGCTTCAAATCGTCTGTCACCAAAAGAATTAAAGAATTTAGTCAACAACCCAGTCCTCCGGTATGGCAACGAAATTACTATGAATCAATTGTGCGAAATGAACGGCACTTAAATCAAATTCGGCAATATATTATTGACAATCCACAAAAATGGGATGAAGATCCTGAAAAACCCCAAAATCAATCTCAAGACATATTTATCGATTTATTATTTTAATACGGTGTGATCGCTCTATGTAGGGGCGCAAGGCTTGCGCCCATTTCAGTTTTCGTTAATTCCCGGGCGGCGTCGGGGGGCGATCGCGTCGGGAAGGCGATCGCGTCGGGAAGGCGATCGTATCGAGGGCGAATGCCATTCGCCCCTACAAAACGCCCAATTCATATGGTAGGGGCGCAAGGCTTGCGCCCATTTCAGTTTTTGTTAATTCCCGGGCGGTGTCGGGGTGCGATCGCGTCGGGAAGGCGATCGTATCGGGGAGGCGATCGCGTCGAGGGCGAATGCCATTCGCCCCTACAAAACGCCCAATTTATATCGTAGGGGCGCAAGGCACGGCGCCCATTTCCAATTAAACGATCGCCCCATAAATAATGCCGCTCAATGCCGCCATCACCACCACCAACGCCACAAATACGGCGGTTTTTTTCGTGCCGATAATGCTGCGAATCACCAGCATATTGGGGAGGGATAAAGCCGGACCCGCCAGCAACAGCGCCAGGGCGGGTCCTTGCCCCATGCCGTTGCCGATCAACCCCTGCAAAATGGGGACTTCCGTCAACGTCGCGAAGTACATGAACGCACCGGCGATCGCGGCGAAAAAATTGGCGAAAATTGAATTGCCACCCACGGCCAAAACCACCCATTCCGAGGGGATCAACGCCTCTTCTCCCGGACGCCCCAACAGCGCCCCCGCAATCAATACCCCCATCAATAATAAAGGCAAAATTTGTTTGGCATAATCCCAGGAAGACTCGAACCATTCCCCGGCTTCATTTTTGTCGGTACTCGTCAGCCAAGAGAACCCGACGAGGGCGAAGCTGAAGGGGACGAGGGGCTGTTCTTGAAACTGCCAAGACAGTACCGCCGTCACAATTGAAATTAAGAAGACTTTGCCGGGATTGAGATGCAACCAGGCGATCAGAATAGCAGCCAAAGCGATGCCGAAGAATCCGGTTATCCACCATTTCAAGGAATAGATAACGAACCAAAAACCGGCTGCCACATCGGGTTGCGCCCAGTTGGAAAACACCAGAATGCCGACGAGAACGGCAAAAAATAGGGCATTTTGCCACAGGGGGCGGGTGTCGTCTTCGTCGGGCAATGCGGCGGCGGGGTTGACTTTTTCGAGTTCTTCGGTGCGGAAAATCCACTGCATCGCCAAGCCGATAACAATGCTAAAACCGATCGCCCCCACTGCCCGGGCAATGCCGATTTGCAAGCCCAAAACTCGGGCGGTGAGAATCATCGCCAGAACGTTGATCGCCGGACCCGAATACAAAAAAGCCATCGCCGGCCCCAAACCCGCCCCCATGCGGTAAATTCCGGCAAATAGGGGCAGAACTGTACAGGAACAGACAGCCAAAATTGTCCCGGATACGGAGGCGACACCGTAGGCGAGGAACGGATTGGCTTTTGCCCCCAGGTATTTGATGACGGAATCTTGGCTGATAAAAACCGCGATCGCACCCGCAATAAAAAAGGCGGGAATCAGACACAATAAAACGTGTTCCTGGGCGTACCACCGCACCAAATACAGGGCTTCCCAGAAGGCGTTTTGCAGCCGTTCGGACTGTTTGAGGGCTTCTATCGGCAGGTAAAAGCACAGTAAAAACGCGACGACAATCAGGGCGAGAGGCTTCCACTGGTCCCGCCAAAAGGGTGAAATTTGCATGGTCGTTTCTCCTCGAATTTTGCCGGGGCGATCGCTTCCAAAAGACTCTAAATTAAGAATTGATGTGGGATTGAATTTGTTCGGGGGTGAGGAGTTTCCCCTGACTCACCACGACGTTATCGACGACGAGGGCGGGGGTTTTCATAACCCCCCGTTCGGCGATTTTCAGCGGTTCGGTGATGTGTACCACCTCCGCCTCCAGGTTCAGGGCGGCGATCGCTTCTTTGGCGTTGGCTTCGAGTTGGTGGCACTTTTTGCAACCGGTTCCCAATACTTCGATTTTGACGGAACTCATCATCCGATTTCTCCCAAATGAGAACTGACACCGATCAGTTTAATCCCTATACCTAGGTATAATGTCAAGGGGGCGGGGAATTTTAGAGTTTAGATTGTCGGGGCCCCTGGCTTGCGCCCTGATGTGAGATTCTCCTCCGCCTCCTCTGCCCCTGGAACCCCTCCAGCCATTTTAATGAAACGGCTTTGACTCAAGGGGGGTCGGATTTCCACTCGTCCAAGACGACACATTCTCGGGGGGAATCGATCTGGTCTTGACACCGTTGGACGAGGGGCGACAACTCGTCGTGGAACGCCTGCAATTGGTCGATTTTTTCGCGAATTTCTGTCAATTTTTCATGCAAGCGATCGTAGACCGCCTGACAGGTGAGCGATCGCCCATCTTTCAACTCCAAAATTTCTCGGATTTCCTCCAACGTCAACCCCAAGGATTTGACCCGGAGAATGAAGGCGAGACGCCCCACATCTTCCTCGGAAAAAAGGCGATAACCGGCCTCCGTGCGTCGGGGAGACGGAATCAACCCTTTCCGTTCGTAAAAATAGATCGTCTGCGGATTGACACCCAGGCGGCGGGCGACTTCACTGATTTGAAACATGAGTTATCCCATCGCCCCCCGACTCCCAATTCAAACCCGATCAATCCAACCGTGCGGATCTTCGCACTTGCCAGTTTTGATGTCTTCCAATGCCTGCAAAACTCGGTTGCCGAGTTTGCGTTCCGTCACCGGAGGTAAAATCAGATCCCGGCCCTGATATCCGATGGTGGAAATGTGGGCGATGGTGGCGGCGGTCCCCATGCCGAAAGCCTCCGTCAAAGTGCCGCTCCCGCAGGCTTCGGCAACTTCGTCGATCGCGATCGCCCGTTCCTCGACGGGAATACCCCAATCCCGAAATAAAGTCAGCACGCTGTCGCGGGTAATCCCGGCCAAAATCGTCCCAGTGAGTTTGGGGGTAACGACCACGCCATCGATGACAAACGCCAGATTCATCGTCCCACATTCTTCGATATACTTGCGGTGGATGCCGTCGAGCCAAATCACGTTGTCGTATCCCTTCGCCTTCGCCTCGCGATCGGCCAGCAGGCTCGCCGCGTAGTTTCCGGCGACTTTTGCCGCCCCCGTCCCCCCTTCAAACGCCCGGACATATTGATCCGTGACGATCAATTTGACCGGGTGGGAATAGTAGGCCCCGACCGGACAGGTGAGAATCACAAATTTGTAAGAGTCGGACGGTTTCAAGCCGACGGATTCATCCGTGGCAAAATAGACGGGGCGGATGTACAAAACGCTGCCCTTTTTATTGGGAATCCAGTCCGCATCCAACCGGATCAACGCCGCCAACCCGTCCATAAAAACCGATTCGTCAATCGGGGGCATACAGAGGCGATCGGCGGACTGATTGATCCGTTTGAAGTTGTCGCGGGGTCTGAACAACAGCGGTTCCCCCGCCCCACTCTTATAGGCTTTCATCCCCTCAAAAATCGCCTGCCCGTAGTGGAGGGCGGAGCTGGCCGGCGACAGTTCCAGCGGACCGTAGGGGACGATTTTCACATCCCGCCACTTTCCCTCAGCGTAGGTCGCCGTCAGCATATGATCGCCAAAAATTTTCCCGAAGGGAATCTCGTCCCGGTCGAGTTCGCGGAGGCGGGAATTTGGCGTTTTTTCAATGGGGATCTGGGGCGGCTGAGTTTCCATCTGAGTCTGAGGTCTGGCAATGCGATCGTTCGCTCTCTAGCATACCGCTTTTTGGGGCGGTATTCGGGAGTCGGTATTCGGGAGTCGGGGGATCGTTTTCCCGGGATCTCCCCGGAGTCTCCTCTCCCCCCACCCCAATTAGTTGCCTTTTCCTTTCCCGAAGAACTTGGGCGGTTCGGAAAGGGTGTAGACTTGGGTTTCGGCCGCGATCGCTTCCCGCAGGTGTCGGGGAATTTGAAATAACCCCAGCAGGGTGATGCCGTCGAACATTTTCATTTTCCCCGTGGTGTGCTGCTCGAGGAGGCGGTCGGTCGTCTCCGGCTGCGGATAGGGGTCGATGGGTTGTCCGGAGGCGAGGGCGAATCCCCAGGGGGCGCCGTAGGTGGAGATAAAACTGCCGTAGGATTGCACGTGGGGAAAAACCGCTTTGACGGTATTCACGATGCGGACGTGGAGGTGGAAATTTCCGGGGGCGACCGGTCCGGCTTGGATCACGAATGCCCCGTCCTCGGCGAGGACGCGGCGGATCTTTTCAAAATACTCCTTCGTGAACAGTTTGAAGGACGGACCCTCCTCGATGGGATCGGAGAGGTCGGAAATAATCACATCCCAAGTTTGTTCGGTGTTGTCGAGATATTCCAACGCATCCCCCACCACCAACTCGGTGCGCGGGTCGTCGAAGGCGCCCTGGTGCATTTCGGGCAGGTATTGCCGGCAAGCTTCCACCACGTCGCCGTCAATGTCGATCATGACGACCCTCTCGACGGTGTTCCAACGCAGCACTTCCCGGATGGTCGCCCCCTCGCCGCCGCCGAGCACGAGCACCTTCTGCGGGTGGCCCTGGGCGATCATCGCCGGGTGGACCAGGGGTTCGTGGTACAGAAATTCGTCCCCCGTACAGGACTGCCACTTGCCGTCTAGGACGAGGGCTTTGCCGTAGGCGCCCGTTTCGACGATGTACATTTCCTGATAGGGGGTCTTTTGGTGGGCGAGGACGTCGGTCACGCCGTGGGCGTAGATGTCCCAAGGGGTGATGTACTCCGTCATCCAAAAATCAGCCTGAACTTCGCTGCCGGCCATGAAACATCCTCCTGGATCGCCTGTCGATCCGAGTTTTGGGAACGATCTGTAGTTTTTAACACAGAATGGGCTGGCGTGGGAAGAATTGACAATTGACAATTGACAATTGACAATTGACAATTGACAATTAATTTGGAATTCTTGCCTCCCCCCCATCGGGATTGAAGCCTAAACTTTCCTAAAATTTTAGGGTTCGCGATCGCCTTCATGCAGGATACTGAAAGAAAGACAACCCATGTCCTGTCTCGGAAACCCGAATGAAGACAAATACCAAGGATTACCTACCGAGCCCGTCCCGCGATCGCTGGGATGCCATGTTTTATGACCGGCATCACGGCTATGTTTCCAACTTGGGGAAAGACTTGCTGGAGTTGCTCGATCCGAAAACGGGAGAACACATCCTCGATCTCGGTTGCGGAACCGGTCATCTTACCTATCGAATTACGGAGAGCGGTGCCCAAGTCGTCGGCATCGATCGCGCGACGACGATGATCGAGGCGGCGAGTCGAACTTATCCGCAGGTCAATTTTGAAGTGGGAAATGCGGAAAATTTGGAGTGGATCGAACAGTTCGAGGCCGTTTTTTCCAACGCCGTCTTACATTGGGTCAAACCGCCCGAACCGGTCATCGAAAAAGTTTGGTCCGCTTTGAAACCCGGAGGACGTTTTGTGGCGGAATTTGGCGGGCGAGGAAATGTGCGGGCGATCGTGGCGGGGCTGTGCGAAGCCTTGGACGAGGCGGGATATCCGGAAAATAAAACCCTCAACCCCTGGTATTTTCCCGGCATCGTCGAATATGGGACGCTCTTGGAAAATCGCGGATTTCAACTCAGGATGGCCCAACTCTTCGATCGCCCCACCCCCCTCGACGACGGCAGAAACGGGCTGAGAAATTGGCTGGAAATGTTTGCGGGTCAATTCTTTCAATCGATCCCGGCCGCCGAAAAACGCGCCATTATCAACCGGGTCGAAACCCAACTCTCTCCCCAACTCTACCGCCACGGAACCTGGATGGCGGACTATCGCCGCATTCGCATCGTGGCGGTGAAGCCGGAATGCGGTTGACTCGGACTCGCCTGGGGGAGGCACAGGGGCACAGGGGCACAGGGGCACAGGGGCAGGGGAGGAAAATCCTATAGCATTGACTACTCCCCGCGAAGACAGCGACGGGGATTCCCCGGAGGGATTACAGCACTTCTGAGTTAGGATCGACACACCAGGAAGATCCCAAATTCTCAGACGCCTAGGCGAAGTCAAAACGCCTCTTGCGGGGATGCCTTGCATCCCCGTTACTTTTGCTTTGCGACCGATATTCCACGCCCCGTTGCAGTCGGCATTGACCTCAACGCCAGCAGCAGAGCGATAGGTTCCGCGCCGAATGCGCCTGCCTGAAGCCTTCCAACCCTCGGGTTTTTCACGCCAAGACGGGGATGACATCAAGATCTAGCGCTGACGCTTGCGATGTATAGCTTTCCTCCTGTTCAACGAACAAAATGCCGTGGGTCTCACAAAGCTGGGCTATGCGGTTTTTTAGCTTTGCCGTAGGAATCTGGACAAACATTTGGTTGGTTTTGCAGCCCATATTGGCTCCGTCCTTTTGCCTCTGATTCCAGCCAAAGACCACAGTGCCGATGCCATGATTCAGGCAGTGATTGACCACCAGCCGAGCAGCTTTGTTGACGGCATCCCGCATCTGGCGATTACGCTTGCCCGTGAGCTGATCTAGCAACCTGCACCAAAAGGCATGAGGCTTTCCCTCTTTGATGGTGGCGACCCGTTTGTTGTAGAACTGGTTGAGCGCTTTCAGGTGCTTGCCATCCACAATAAAGCTATGCCCCTTGCTGTCTACACAGGTCAGCCAGTTATCAATGCCATGGTCAATAGCCAGCGACTTCTCGGGGTCTAGGGCAACAGGTGCAACTAGCTTCCCAGCACATACCCAAACCGCATCAAAATAACCAGCCCTGGGCACAATCTGAAGCTCTCTAACCTCGGCCCAATCAAGATTGCTAGGGAAGGGTACAAAGATCTCGGGCAGGTCAAACCAGACCTTGCAGGCGGTTCCCATCGGTACTCGGACTTGACCATCAACCAACTTGAGCCAGCGCCTAGGGTAGCTAATCTGAAACATACCGCCAGACTTGCGGTAATTGGGTGGCTTCGGCTTTTCAGTCAGCCCACCGCTGCGCCATAACTTCAGTAGCTCACGGTAGCCCTTGAACGCCTCACCCACGCTGATACAGGTTTGCTGTGCAGCGCTGATATAGAGCGCTTTCATGTGGGCGTTGTGCTTCATCTGGCTCGATAGCCAGCGCCCATTCGAGAATTTACCTGCCTTGAAATACAACTGCCTAGCCAGGTAAACCGTGCAGTTGTAGAGGTTATTTGAAGCCGTGCAAAGATACTCCAGTGCGGCCATCAGGGGAGGGTCGTCAGGGAGTTGATTGACTTGTGCGTCAAAGGTTTTACGCATAAAACAAGTATACTAGAATTGTCGATAAATGGGTAGCCTTCAACAATGCGAGATGAGTCAATCAACTACCGCCACGGCAACCACTCGGTAGGGCTGGCCCATGTTCACCTGGTCTGGATTCCGAAAAGGCGGAAGAAGGTTTTGGTCGGCAACGTCAAGATGAGGCTTGCCGCGATACTGAATGAGGTTGCCCTAGAAAATGACTGGCTGGTCAAGGCTCTGGAAATAGCCCCTGACCACGTTCACGTCCTGGTAGAGCACGGCTCTCAGGTCGCCATTCACCAAATAGTCAAAGCTATGAAGGGGCGTTCATCTAGGCTGCTCAGGCAGGAGTTCCCTCACCTCTGCAAGCTACCTTCATTGTGGACTCGGTCGTATTACTACGAAGCTACAGGGAAAGTCAGCACGGCTAAGGTGACAGCTTACATTAACGACCCTCACCATTCCTGATGGCGGCTAAAGCCGCCGTGTCGCTTTTCCGCCCCGCTCTAAAGAGACGGGGCTACCAATCTCCCGAGTTTTTATCGTGTGAAACGATTCGCAAAAATTAGATCCGCTCAAAGCCCCCAGGATTGGGGGTTTGGGGGCGAGAAAATTGACAAATGGTTTCCGATTGCTAGATCTGTGTTCTTCCTCGGCTTCCCCCGCTTCCCTCGCGCCCTCCGCTTCCTCCGCTTCCCCCCACCCCGACCGGTCAGGATGGTAGGTCGGGAAAATCGGGAATCACCCACTTGGGCGGTTCCGTCCGCTTTTTGCGAACAGCTTCGTCGGCAATCTCGAGTATCTGGTCGAGAGATGTGTTGTCAATAAAATTAGATGTCGATTCGACATATTCCCGATGGGGGCATTTATCCCCCAAAATGCAGCCCTCTTTGCAGGCTTCGGCACAGTTGATGGTCGTTTCCACAATCGTCTCCTCTCTCAAGTTCGACAAACTTTTGACAAATCCCAGCGTCAAAATTGGGTCTGCTTTCAGAAATTGTAATACTCTCACCCAAAATTAACTACCCGACCCGGCCGCAGCCCCGGTGCGATAGAATTGGAGCATTGGTGCGATTCGTTCGGGAATGAAATAGGACTGAAATACCCGAAATAACTTCCTGGTAAGGCTTCCATCCCTCTGGATGGATACAAGGGACACACCCCTGACCAGCCTTATAACTGTCTGTATGTTCCGAAGTTTGGTATCACAAGACACCAAATGAGGTAGGAACTCTCAGGGTCAAAGAGAAAGTTGGAGAATTTTAACAATTCTTAACAATCTCTGAGAGAGGAGGCGATAGCCA